>CADANX010000022.1 GCA_902789425.1 uncultured Erysipelotrichaceae bacterium | reverse complement strand
GTTAGTGTAAAGAGTTTTGTGGTTGAAAGTTAAAATTTTTAGAAATTAGTTAAATAAAACTAGTTTCTTCTTTTTGTATATAATCAAATGTTTCAAATCCAGTATTATAAAAATTATTAAAATATTTATTAGTTTTTGTATCAGTAGGGAATAATATTTTATTAGCATTAATTTTTAAATTATTTATTTCGTTATTGATTTTTAGTGGATTTATTAAATTATTTAAATATAATTCTTTTATATTAATTCCGTTGATTTTTAATAATCTTAGTTGCAGTAGTTTTCGCAAACCATTTTCTGAATATGCCTTAGGTCTTGCAGTAAATAAGTCTGCTAATATATGAGAAATATGAGATTCCATAGAACATTTAATATATTTATTATTTAAATATGTTTGTCTTTCATTCCAATTATTTAAAATATAATTTTGTTTGTTTTCTATTACTTCGGTTCTGTCTGGATATAAATCTTTAAATTGTTCTACTAATAGATTAAAGTCCTTTTTATTGTTAGAGTTAACATATTCAAGTAGTGCTTCATAAACATCTTCATTTTTCTTTGTAGTAAGATTCATTAATGCTTGCTTGAAATGAAAGTTATCCATAGCAAACTGTACTTTAGTATTAGAAGTAAATTTAAACCAATTAGACTTTGGAAATTCTTTAATCCATTTTGCACAATCACCCATAAAATTAATTTCTTTAATAAAATTAACATCATAGTTATTATAAATATAATTTATTGTATCTTCTAACAAAGTATCATCAATAGAAGCACAAGAATGTGGATTAACTAATTTATATCTATTTTTAGAATTATCTTTCTTTTTATAGGAATATTCTTTTTCATAATCTTCAAATATGACAGATGCCTTAGTCATAAAATCTTTACCATCATTGAATTGAGAACCAATAAATTTTTCATCAAGCATAACAAACAGTTTTTCAACACGTTTGAGTTCATTAACTTCATTATGTTCAGGATTAAATGAAATAACTATATTTCGTATTGTAGCACGATTTAAATTGATATTATTGGTTGTTCTTTTACCAATCTTATTGGCAATTATTTTACCAGTTTTAGAATAACTTTCGGTAGTAGCTTGGTCACATATTTCTGCACATACAAATGGATCGAAATGTTTTCTTTTTGGTAGACCTAAAAATAAATCAGTAAAGAAAAAATATTCATTTGTATTAGTATCATAATAATATCTTCTTTTAAAAGTTATTTCACCAAATAGAGTAACAAAGTTTTTTCTTTCATAAAATCCGTTAGATTTGCAATAAATTCGCCTATATGATGAATTGAAAAAGCATTCATCAATATACTCAAAATAACTTTTAATAACATCTTTAATAAAAGAATCATTAAAAGAATCTAAGTCATTTATAAAATTATAATAATTAGAGAAAGTGCCTTGTTTATCAATATAATTCATATTATTAAAATAATTTTTAATAAATTTGTTAAAGTTTTTAGTGATTAATTCATTTAATTTTGTTATAATATTCATAGAAACCATCCTTTATGTTATTTGTTTTCAAATTTATTATAACACTGGATGATTTCTTTTTTTATGTCTACCACAAAATATTTTACACTATCTTTTTTGAACAAATCAGCCTTAAAAATTGGTGTATATGGTATAATTAAAAAAGAAGTGATAAAAATGATTTTAGAAGAATATGATGAAACTATAAATTCAACATTTGATCCATATGAAGTTGAAAATGTAATTGAAGATTTTCCAAAAACTGGTGTGACTTGTTTTTCGAAAAAGTTATTTGACCAATTAGTAACCAAGTTTAATGGTGTGGAAATAGCACTATCATCAAATGGTAATGGAAAATTACCAATATATAAAATAAATTATGATGGAAAAGATATAGCTTTATTTATGTCTAGAGTTGGAGCGCCTGCATGCATTGTACAATATGAAGAATTATTTGCTATGGGATTAGAAAGAGTTGTTGTTTTCGGTACATGTGGTGTACTTGACAAGGCAATAGATGATCTAGCTATTATAATTCCAAATTCAGCTATTAGAGATGAAGGAACAAGTTATCATTATTTAAAATCATCTAGAGAAATAATTGTCAATCCAAAATATCAAGAAGAATTTATCAAACTTTTAAAAGAACATAATTACTCATACATAACAGGTAAGGTATGGACCACTGATGCCCCATATCGCGAAACAAGAAAAAAAGTATTGAACAGAAAAGAAGAAGGTTGTGTATGTGTTGACATGGAATGTTCAGCAATATCGGCTTTAGCAAAATTTCGTAATAAAGAAGTTTTCCAATTCTTTTATGCAGCCGATAATTTAGATTCTGCTAAATGGGATCAAAGATCTTTAGGTAATAATGAAAAATTAAGTGATAAGGAAATGATTGGATTATTGGCAATCAAATTTGCTGTAAGCCTAAATAAATAAATTTTTTTTAGATAAGTTGTACGAAAAAAACTTGCAATTTATCAACAAAAAATTATAAATTTTAAATAAAAAACATTAATTTAAAAGGAAAAAATTACCTGGTTGTTTTAATATTTTACCATGTGGCTCAGGAAAGGAATATAAGCAGTGCCACGGAAAGTAAGTAATATCAACGATTTACGAAGATCACAAAGTGAAAAATCGTGAATTAGATACCTTTTAGATACCCTGAAAAAGACCAATTATGGTCTTTTTTTGATTAAGAATTAATGCTATAATAAAAATGCAGGATTAATAGTACTTGTAGTTATTTTATTACTAGCATGCGCAGGAATGGGAGCATTTATATTTGTTAATAAGGATAAACTAACAGCTAAAGAAAACACTACAACAACAGTAAAAAATGAAAGTAAAAAAGTAAATGAAAAAACAACAAAATGTACTGATATCAGTTATGATCTAAACACGAATGAATACGGTTTAGGAGCTAGTGCAGCAGGAATAAGTGTTACAATTGATAATACAAGAAAAAGTGCAAGAATTTCATATAACGGTGCTACAGTTTCTAGTACATTTGGTTTAGGATGGGTTACAGCCGCAGATACTTCTTCTTATGAACTAATTGATACAAAGACTTTTGATAAAAAGATATCACAAGTTCTAATTGATGGTTCAGGCCAAGATGCTACTAATTCTGCAATTTTATATTTAATGGAAGATGGTACCGTAGAATATGTTCCAATTTTAAAAGAATTAAACACTAATTGGAGTCAACCTGATAACACAAA
Source organism: uncultured Erysipelotrichaceae bacterium (assembly GCA_902789425.1). Taxonomy (GTDB): domain Bacteria; phylum Bacillota_I; class Bacilli_A; order RF39; family UBA660; genus RUG13038. The sequence goes on along the minus strand of CADANX010000022.1, from coordinate 4,451 downwards.
AAAATTTAACTCTTATGGAAAACTTAATGGAATATCAGAAGTTATTAGTTTAGTACCTGCAGAAGCACAAGGATATCATACTGTTTTAGCAAAAAAAGTAGATGGAACTATAACAAATTTAGTTGACACATTCAAAGCAACTGGAAATTTCAGATAATAAAAGGAATTGATTTACAATTCTTTTTTTTATTAAAAAAAGGAATTTTTAGATAACTTATTAGATACCTTTTGTACTTGATTATCCTATATTATCACTTTTCTTCCTAGGATAAAGAAGTACAAAGGAGCAAGAAGAATGAGAAAGTATAACGATTTATAATGGTAAAAAATAAAAATTTGGAAAACTCAGATAATAAAAGAAGATGAATTAGAAGAAATAATAAAAAATAAAATAAAAACACTTACATTAAATAAAAACATATGTTACAATAAATATGGTTAAATTGGAAACGCACATCTTCCTAGATGATAACGAACAACACATAAATTATCAGAGGGGAGGATTTTATTATGCCTAAAACAAAATTTCAAGATATAGTTTTAACAGCAATTATGGCTATTGTAATGGTATATGGAATGATTGTATATAATGTAGCTTTAAACACTGGAGGAGTAACAGGAAAAACATTTTTGCTTGCATTTCATGAACTTTATATAATGGCACCAATAGCATTTATTCTAGAATTTTTTATAGTTGGAAAGATAGCAAGAAAGCTTGCATTTACTGTATTAACACCAAAGGATAATCCACATTTTATTACTTATGCAATAAGCATTTGCATTTGTTGTATAATGTGCCCAACGATGAGCTTAATTGCAACATTCTTATTTAAAACTCCAAGTTTTGGAACATGGATCCAAACATGGGCAATGAATTTTCCAATGGCAATTTGCTATCAAATGTTTTATTGTGGTCCATTTGTTAGATTAATATTTAGAATTATATTTAGAAAACAATTGGAATTTCATAAGAATTTTCGTTATTAATAAGAGTATCACATATAATATATTGGATTGTTTACAAGATATTATTAAGTAGAGAATAAAAAACAATAAAGAAAAAGAAAAAGAAATGCATCAAATATTGGGTAATGATTATAAACCATATAAAGAAAAGAGTAGAGATGACGGACTTTCCTTATAAGACTATCTTTTAGACAAGATAGTAACACACTATGATATTGGCAGAGCCAATAACAATGTGTGCCAAGGATAAACCCTTTGGAATCCCATTAAGCACCAATACTACAAACATTCGTAAGTAGTAAAGGTGCCTTTTTTATTGCATCATTGAGATTCATAAAAAAGAAAAATACTATCGCCACTTTCATCAGTAAACTGACAAAACGTGCCACGTATTTTCATTCTAAATCAAGTAATAATAATACTTGATTTATATCGGAAAATAGTAATTTTACGAACTATAGAAAATAAAGATTTCTAATATTCTTATGTTATAATGTGATTATAGATAGGAATGATATTATGAATCTAAAATATATCGAATTAAAAACTGGATATAATGATAATGGTCCAGCATGGATTGGAAAAGTAAAAGAATCCAAGAGTGGAAAAACAATATATTTTAATAATCATGCTTTTAAAAAATATAACGGGTGTCAAGGAAATTACATAGATGTTGAAACTGACGAAGAATATTGGATATCAGGAGTGAAAAAGAATGGCTTAGATAGACATTGGTCAGGCAATGGAAAAATAATTATAGATAGGAAAGTTATAGACAATTATTTAAAAATTATAGGCGAAGAAAAATTGGATTTTAAAAAATTTATAATAGAGGATATAGAAGATATATTTCCTATTAATAGGATAAAAGAATTAGAAAACGAAAAATATGACTAATTATATATAAATGAGAGTTTGTTAAAATGTTCGGAATTTTTTAGTTTTCACGAACAATCGCAATATTAAGATAGTATGATAGAGATTAGAAGAATATTTCTAGTCTTTTTTATTGCTCTGAATTTAGTAATATTATAAACAAAGATAATTAATTAAGTGTAAAAGAATAAACTAAACCAACAGTCGAGAAAAAAACAAATGATATATGTTATGATATTACTGAGGAGATAAATATGAGTGAAAAAAAGATAGGAGAATTTATAGCTAACAAGAGAAAAGAAAAAGGATTAACTCAACAAGAATTAGGCGATAAATTATATGTAACAGATAAAGCCGTTAGTAAGTGGGAAAGAGGTATTAGTTTTCCTGATATTACAATACTTAAAAAGTTAGCAAAAGTTCTTGATGTAGAAATAGAAGATATACTAGAGGGAGAAAGCAAATCTAAAAAGAAAAGTATTGAATCCAAAATACAAGATATTCAAAATCAAATAAATGAAAGCAATAGAAAAAAAAGAAAAAAACTTATCTTAGGTATTATATTGCTATCAATACTTCTTGTGATAGTGATTTTTAAAAATATTAGTTTTGGTTATTCAATTAAGACAGTTCATTATAGCCACACCAACAGAGATATAAAATTAGGTATACCACGAGGTTCATTATTTATAAAAAACAATGATAGAAGCTATTCAATTAGAAATCTTAGAAGTGCTAATATAATCGAAAATGAAACAAAAAGATATCTAAAAACTTTAAAGTATTCTAATTGTAACGATACTATTTATTATTATGATGAAGATAGTAATTTCTCAATAATCAATTATAATATTAAAGGAAACGCTTTATATTCAACACTATCATATGAAATAGTTGAAAATGACTATTGTGTTATTAAAAAACTAGAAGAATATGGAGAGAAACTAGGCTATTTGAAAGGTTTTCATACTTTAAATGGTGGAAAAATTGATTTTAATAGAACAGGAAATTATCTAGAAGTATTATTTCAAGATGGTTATGTAGATTATTCGAATGAAGAAGAATATTTATCTGAAATATATAGCTTCAAAGCTGAAATGAAAGTTCTATATTACAAAAATATTGAAACATTAAAAGAAACAAAGAATGCTGATATGACAGTAATAGAGGACTCAATTGGAAGATTTGAAATAGTGGATGATAAGTTATATTATTATAGGGAAAAAATAATAGAAACTAAATTAAAACTACCAGAGGTGTCGGTTTTTAAATTAAAAGATGGAAAAATGTACTTAATAGAAAACTATTTATCAGATTATGAAGATGAAATAGTATTAAAATGATAAGGAGATTACAATGAAAAAGAAAAACATATTAATTATTGGAATTATAATTTTATTAATTGTTATAGCAGTAATATTATCAATGGTTTTAAATAAAAAAGAATTAGATTATCCAGATGATGAAAACACATTATACTCAGTAAAATTTGATAACATAAAATTAAGATTTGAAAGATATGATTATGCTCTTGGCCAAAACCAAATAGTAGGAGTTCAAAAAAGTACAAATTATGGTAAGGACTATGAAGATATAACAAAAGAAGGAATAACTGTAAGTATGGAACCTAAATTTATTTTCTTTAACGAAAAGTTTGGATTTGCAGTTAAAAAACCAAATAATCAAAAAGATAATGGCAAATATTATGGGATGTATGTTACTAAAGATGGAGGAAAAACTTTTAAACTTTCTAAAATAACTTATGAAAACCCAGGTGTTGAAATACTTACTATCGAAGATGTACCATATTATGAAAAAGATATATTAAAATTGCATTGTTCAATTTATCAAATAAAATCAGATGGATCTGGATATGAAGATGTAGATTTATACTTTATTACAAAAGACGATGGGGAAACATGGGAATTAGATAATTAAAGAGTTCGGAAGAATAAGATATTATGATTAGTATCAGTTGCCGATAAATAATAAATAAAAGAATTATATATAGAATTTAACTAATGGATGTTTGATTAATCGTCATATATGTTATATAATCTAGTTGCATGGACAAAAATGCGAACAATATGCCAACAATGTTCGCAATTTGTTCGCAGAGTATAAATATTTAATGATTAAATGAGATATAAATAGTACTCAAAATATTGAATGTTACCACACCTTGAACAATTGAAAATAGAACTTGTATTGATACTTGCTACAATAGGACCATAAGCAGATTTAAAGACAATAATCCCAATTATACAGAAGATGAATTAGAAAAATATATGGAGAAAAAGAAAGCAATATTTAAGTGGTATAAATTTTCAAATAAATTTATAGAAAAAATAGATAAGTTATAATTACTTAAAAAGTTGCAAAAAATACAATGAGCTAATTTTAGATACCCTAAAATAGTAAATGAAAAGACCTGAATGGTTCTTTTTTTGATATAATGAATATAGAGGTGTAATGTAAATGAATGAGTATATTAATTTAGATGAAAAGACCATTGATGAAGAACATATTTGTTGTGCAATTGGAGATCCTAAACATCAAGACGGTGTAGATAAAAAGAAAGAATGGATTAAAAATAAATTAAAAGATGG
>CADANX010000021.1 GCA_902789425.1 uncultured Erysipelotrichaceae bacterium | reverse complement strand
TACTTTTTATCTTCATCTGTTATTTTGACATTTATTAAAACATCTCTATTAACATTTTCATTAGCATCAAGTTTATAATTTATTTTGTATCTCAAAACGCTAAAAGAAGAAATAGTTTCTTTTTCTATTTCTTTATCTTTTTCTTTTATAACTTCAGTTTCTTTTTTACTTCCTTTTGGAATCACATTAACTTTTGTTACATTAACTTTTCCTTTATATCTATCAATATTTACTTCTTTATTTACTATTAATGCAGTTAAAACAATTAATAATAATGCTATACTTAAGCTTAAAACTTTTACTCTTTTTTTCATTTAGAACACATCCTTTATTATCATTTTTATTATATATATAAATTATATCATTTTTTAATAAAAATTCAAAGGATTTTTTGCATAAAAAAAGAAAAATTTCTTTTTCTTTTTTTTAATAGAAAATACTTAAGTCTAAATTGCCATTATGTCCACTTATTCTACCAGAACTTGTGTATTGCCATCCTACATAACTACCATTATATTGACATACTGAATAGTATTGTGCAACCCATAATGGATATTGTTTAATTAACGGATCATTCAAGAAACCACTTATAAATTTACTAGCACTTCCGTATACTCCTGTTTTATAACCATTACTTTTTAAAATGTTTGCAAAAGTGTTAATAGTCATACTATACATTGATGAAGTATAAGAAATACCATTTCTATAACTTTCTTCTGCATCATAATATACTGGGAATGACATATCATTCATATTATATTTTTTTAATTTAGATACTACAAAATTAGCTTCTTTTGTTGCAGCATATGATGTTTGAGCATATCCATAAATATATACAGAATATGGAATTTTAAGTCTTCTTACCGCTGCTAAATTACGTTCAAAATAATTATCTTGAACGCAATCGTCAACTCTTGAAGTACCATAGCCTATTCTAATAATAGCTCCATCTATTTGCCCTGATTTCCATAAAGCATCCCAATCGATATTACCTTGGGCATAAGACACATCAACAATATGCTTAATGCCTGATTTTTTTAATTCCCCAGTATTAAAATCGAAATAATGTCTTGATCCTTCTAGCTTTTGAACACCTTTTGCTTTAGAACCATTAGCGTAAAAATAATATTTTTTACCATTTATTGTTTGAAAACCAGTTTTTAATTTACCATCTGTCCCGAAATTATATTCAACACCATCAATTTTTTGAGTTCCTGTTAATACAACACCGTTTGAATCAGAATAGTATTTATCTTTCTTTAAAGTTTCACTCCATCCTGTTTTCAATTGTTTACTCAACTCACCAAAATGATAAAGTTTGCCATCTATTTTATAAACTCCTTTGTATGCTCCTTTTTCTAATGAAAAATAATACTTATATCCAGCTATTGTTACCCAGCCTAATTGCACAACTCCATTCGCGTCCGCGTCAGAATAAAATTCTCTTAAATCGAGTGTTTTACTCCATCCTGTTTTCAATTGTTTACTCAACTCACCAAAATGATAATATTTATCTCCTATTTTGTAAATACCTTTGTATGCTCCGTTTTCTAAAGTAAAATAGTATTTAAATTCGCCTATTGTTACCCAGCCTAATTGCACAACTCCATTCGTGTCAGAATAAAATTCTCTTAAATCAAGTGTTTTACTCCATCCAGTCTTTAATTGACCACTTATTTCTCCGAAATGATAGTAATTACCATCCATATTATAAATACCTTTATACATTTCTCCATTTTTATAAAAGTATTTAAAACCGCCAATTGTTACCCATCCATCTAGATACATACCATTTGATCCAAAATAATAATTTTTTCCATCAATAGTTTTTGAAGTATTTTTTAACATACCTTTTTCTATTTCAAAGAAATACTTATTACCATTAATCTCAGCTAAACCACTTACTAATTCTCCGTTAGCATCCGAATAATAATCTCTAAGATCAAGTGTTCTACTCCATCCATATTTTAATTGTTTACTCAATTCACCGAAATGATACCACTTTTCATCAATTTTATATACACCCTTGTATGCTCCTTTTTCTAACGAAAAATAATATTTAAAATTATTGATAGTTGCCCAACCTAGTTGCATAATACCATTCTCATCAGAATAAAACTCCCTTAAATCGAGTGTTTTACTCCAGCCTTTTTTTAATTGACCACTTATTTCTCCAAAATGGTAGTATTTATCATTCATTTTATAAATTCCCTTATACATACCATCTTCTTTTGTAATATAATAAGTAAAATCATCTACTGTTACCCAGCCAAATTGCATAACTCCATTCACATCTGAATAATATACTTTGTTATTAACATTAAAAAAACCTGTTTTTAATTGGCCATTTTCATCATAATAATAAGTTTTATCATTCACTTCATAAAAATCTGATTTTACATCAAGTGAAAACACGCTATTATTAAAAGTAAAAAAAGATGTTAATACTAATAAAAACATTAATAATTTGTTTTTCATAACGCTGCCTCCTAAAGAATATGTTATTTATATTATACCATAATACATATCAATTAATTACCACATATTATAATTTTACACACATTTGTACAATCACTTCTTATATTATATACGAAAAAAAAATAGAAAACACTCTATTTTTATTCATTTTCACTTAAAATACTTAAAAATGTTTCTGGTGGTACTTCAACAGAACCAATCATTTTCATTTTCTTTTTACCTTCTTTTTGTTTTTCAAGTAGTTTTCTTTTTCTAGAAATATCTCCACCATAACATTTAGCAAGTACATTTTTTCTCATTTGAGATATTGTTTCTCTTGCTATAACTTTGCTTGATATACATGCTTGAATAGGAACTTCAAAAAGTTGTCTTGGAATTAATTCTTTTAATTTTTCTATAATAGCCTTACCTCTATTATAAGCAAAATCTTTATGTACAATTAAAGATAAAGCATCAACTACTTCTTTATTTATCATAATATCCATTTTAACAAGTTTACTTTCTTTATAACCAATATATTCATAATCAAAGGAAGCATAACCTTTTGTATTACTTTTTAATTTATCAAAGAAATCATAAACTATTTCAGAAAGAGGAAGTTCGTAATGAACATTTACTCTTGTTTTATCTATATAATCCATATTAATAAAAGTACCTCTTTTATTTTGACAAAGTTCCATAACACTTCCAATATATTCATTCGGTATAAATATACTTGCTTTTACATAAGGTTCTTCACTTTTTAAGATAACACCTTTATCAGGATAATTAGATGGATTATCAATATATAAAACATCATTATTTGTTAGTGTTACTTTATAAATAACTGATGGAGACGTAAGAATTATTTCTATATTAAATTCTCTTTCAATTCTTTCTTTAATAATATCCATATGAAGTAATCCTAAAAAACCACATCTAAAACCAAAACCTAGAGCTTTACTAGTTTCTGGCTCAAATATAAGTGATGCATCATTTAGTTTTAATTTTTCAAGGGCATCTCTTAAATCATTATATCTATTTGTATCAATTGGATATATTCCTGAATAAACCATAGGTTTTATGTCTTTATAACCTTTAAGCGGTTCTGATGCTTCATTATTTTCAAGTGTAATTGTATCACCTATTTTTATATCACTAATATTTTTAATTGATGCACAAATATATCCTACATCACCTGCATATAAAGTTTTAACACTTTCTTCTTTAGGGGTCGAAAAACCAAGTTCAACTACTTCATATACAGCACCTGTACTCATAAGTTTTATTTTATCTTTAACATTAATCTTACCATCAACTACTCTACACTGAATAATTACACCTTTATATGAATCATAAACACTATCAAAAATAAGTGCTTTTAATTTATCATTTTCTTTTCCATTAGGTGCTGGAATTCTATCTATTACTGCATCTAATAACTCTTCAACTCCAAAGCCAGTTTTTGCGCTAGTTAAAATAATTTCACTTTCATCAAATCCTAGTGTTTCAACAAGTTCTCTTTTTACTTTTTCCACATCTGCACTTGGTAAATCTATTTTATTAATAACTGGTATTATTTTTAAATCATTTTCAAGCGCTAAATATACATTTGCAAGAGTTTGAGCTTCAATTCCTTGAGCTGCATCAACTACTAAAATAGCACCTTCACAAGCTGCTAAACTTCTAGAAACCTCATATGTAAAATCTACGTGACCTGGTGTATCAATTAAATGAAAGATATAACCATTATAATTAAGTTTAACTGCATTAAGTTTAATAGTTATTCCTCTTTCTCTTTCAAGTTCCATATTATCAAGTAATTGTTCTTTACTTTCTCTTTTACTAATTGCACCTGTTATTTCAAGTATTCTATCAGCTAGAGTACTTTTTCCGTGATCAATATGAGCAATAATACAAAAGTTTCTTACCTTTTCTTGATTCATTTTTTTCACCAACTTAATTATATCATTAATTTCAAATTATATCTATAAATAAATATTATGCAATAAATTGTAGTACGATTAATGTGATTAAAATACTATTAATATGTTAGTATGAATTCATCCATTTGTTTCTTAGGTGTGAGTCTCCATATTATGGAAAGTGATAATTATGGATAAAAAAGATTATATTATTATAATATTACTTCTAATTATTTTTAAATAAAAAAATCCACCCAAAGAAATGGATGTCTTTTTTATGCAAGAAAATCTTACTATATTTAATATAACAATAATTACCAAAATTATCAAGAAAATAATTTGTCATATTCTGCTAAATTATTCTTCATTTTTATTTTCATTTTTGTCTTTAAAATTAAGTATTTTTGTTTTAGCTTTAACGGCATCTAAATCAGGCATTTTATAACAAACTTTATATAATTCACATAAAAATAAATATAAAGTTGATGTATCAATTTCTCCATCTTCTTTTTCAATTATGGAAAATAATATATTAAAAAATCCTTCGAAAACATTACTTAAAACTTTAAATTGTTCATCTGAACATATAGTAGTATATTTTTCATCTTTTTCTGCCAAAGTATATAAATCATTTAAAAAATATTCTATTTCATTAATATAATCTAAAATATCAGAGTATTTAAAACTGTCTGGTATTTCTATATCATCTCTTGCTTTTTTAAGTTCACTAAAAGAAATTATTTTTTTATCCACAACTATCACCTACTAGGAAGTTATTATATACTAATTAAATAATTTTTCAAATACTTTTGTTGTTATTTTAACACTTTTTAATATACCATTAGATAATAGATTTGAAATAAAATTACCTATTTTTGTTATTTTATTTTCATAGTTTTTATTATCTTCATAAATATAGTTTTTTATATCTACATTTTTTCCTTCTTTTAAATCATTTTCAAATTCCTTCATTTTTTCTTCAGTGAACACTTTTTTGTTATGATTTTCATATTCATAATAACCAGATTTACTTGCTATAAAAAGTGAAATAAAAACAATAAAAAATATAAACATAATAATCCAAAAAATATTTTTTTGCATTCAACTATTCTCCTTTATATATTCACTTATGTACTTACTTATTACATCAATGGTATTAGATACTTCATTATATGTATTATAATTACCACCTATTTCTATTAAAAATACATATTTTGAAATATCTTGATTATATAAAATAGGATTCCCATCATCCCTTTCAAAGACACCTCTAGATAGTCCATTATAATCTTTATTTATTCTTTCTGATATATTGTTTGCTTCATTTTCATTATCCAAATAATTAGGATTGGAAGACGCTATTACAAATAAAATTTTTGCATAATCTTTACCATTAATATTAATAGTTGATGCATCTTTTTCTATTCCATCTCTATGAAGATCAATAAAGAACTTAATACTCGAATATTTTTCTTTTGCATTATTTATAAATATTCTAGTAGTTCCATAGTATTTATTATAAGTAACACCAGATGTATTAATAAAATCCTCGACACTTTCATTTTCTACAACTGATTCTATATTATAATTCTTTAATTTTTCTTTTAATAAATTAGATGCATCTATTACTCCTTTTTCATTCTCTACATATTTTTCATGCTGATGAGTATTATATATATATAAGGATGGTTTTATTTCTTCTTTTGGCACAATCTTTTCTTTTTTAGGAACTTCTTTTATGATTTTATTTTTTTCTTTTAACTTATAAATATTATCTAAATATGTATATGGATCATTAATGGTATTACTTGATAATATTTTAAAACTTTCTTTAATTACAAAAGTATATTTTGTATTTTTACTAAACGGTATATCGCTGATTAATTCCATATATTCTTTTTCTTTTAAAGATGAATTTAATATAAATTTTAATGAAATAAAATATGAAATAATAATTATTAAAATATAAATAATAAAATAATAGTATTTCTTTTTATTCTTTAAATGCATTTTTTTCATATTATCACCTAGAATAATAATATCTTAAAATGTATTAAAAAAATGTCGTTTTATCTACCAAGTAATAAATTATTTAAAGTATTAGATAATAAATCACTAAATATCTTTATTAAATAATCAATATTTGAATCAGTAATAATAAAATTACTTATGTTTTTATTTATAACTTTACTATCAATTACAGTTGGAATTCCAATTGCAATTACAGGAATTCCAAGATTATCCTTAGATATTTCTTTTCTTTTTTTAGTTACACCGCTACCAGGACTAATGCCACTGTCTGTAATTTGAATTGTGTTATTAAGCCATTTTATATTAGATGCTTTAAGTGAATCAATAATTATAATAAATTTAACATTAATTTCGTTAATTACACCTTTTACAATATCAAACGTTTCAATTCCCGTATCGCCCATTACACCAGGAGATAATGAAGATATTTCTCTTAATGAATCAGTATTTCTTGTAACAATTAAATTATTTAATGTATTAACACCAAGTGAATCACAAGTTATATTTTTATTACCTAGTCCTACGACTAATACTGAATCTTTTTTCTTTATTTTATTAATTTTAAATAGTTCTTCAAGTTCTGTTTTTAAAATATTAGATAATTCATTATAATTTTTATTTATATCTTTAAATTCAATAGTAATATAATTACCTTCTTTTTTATTATATATCTTTTCATTTCTTTTATTAATCTTTATATGCGTTATAGAAATACTCCCTTGTTTTTTATGTTTTTTCACTATTTTTTTATTGATTAATTCAATAGCAAGATCAGTTCTATTAGTATTATTATTTCTTTTTTTATTATTCATTATTTAACTCCTTTTCAATATTTTTTCCAAAAACATTAATAAATATTGCTTTTTTTCTTTTTTTTTGTTAAAATTAAGAAGTTATATGTCATGGAGGTGAAGAAAGTGGCAAACATAAAGAGCGCTAAAAAAAGAATTAAAGTTATTGAAACTAAACATAATAGCAATAGACCAATTAAATCATCTTATAAAACTGCAATTACTAAAGCTTTAAATGAAAAAACAGCTGAAAGTATTAATGAAGCTAATAAAAAAATCGATAAAGCTTTAAAAAAAGGAATTATTAAGAAAAATAAAGCAGCTAGAGCTAAATCACGTATTTCAAAAAATAATGCATAAAAATAAATATCTTTTAGTAGATATTTTTTTTATTTATATGATATAATTAATATAGGTGAAGAATATGAAGAGGACAATTATTGTATTAATAGGTATTTTAATATTTTTTAGTTTAATTGATGATACTACTTTTAATAATAATGTTAGAAATTTTATTGAAAGAGATTATTATAAAACTAATAGTTATGATTACTTAATATCTTCTAATTTAGATTATTTTAAAACTAACAAATATTATAAAAATGATATTACTGATTATGTTGATATTACAGATAACTATTATCCAAAAAACAAACAAGAATTATTAAATGTTTATTACACAATTTTAAATAATGGTTGGAAAGATTTTTCATTTTACTGTGATTCAAGTTATACAGATTGTTTATCTGATATAGAAGAACTTGCAAATGATAATAAAGAATTCACAAATATAAATCAATTAGTTAGTCCTTTTAATTCTTTTAAATCTATAGTTTCTAGTTATGATAATGGAAGAATAGATGTTAGTGTAGAAAAAAAATATAGTGATGAAGAAATAGAAAAAATAAATAAAGAAATCGATAAAATAATTGTTGGTCTTGATATTAATAATCAAAGAACATTAAAAGATAAAATAAAATTATTTCATGATTATTTAGCAAATATAAATAAATATGATACTGTAAGAGCAAATACAAATGAAAGTAAATATAATTCAGATAGTGCCATAGGTGCTCTATTTGAAGGATATGCAATATGTACTGGATATACAGATGCAATGAGTATTTTCTTAGATAAATTAAATGTAGAAAATTATAAAATAGCATCAGAAAAACATATATGGAATGCAGTTAATATAGATAATGAATGGTTAAACATTGATTTAACTTGGGATGATCCAGTTACAAGTACTGGTGAAGATATGATAACATATGATTATTTTTTAGTAACTACTTATGATATGCTATTAAAAAATGATGGTGAACATAATTATGATTTAAATGTATATAGTTTTTTAGAATAAGTTATCTTATTCTTTTTTTTGCACTAAAAAAGAGGACTTTTTTTTATCCTCTTTTTCTTAGTGTGAAATTAAGTAATTAATATGCTCTACTTGGTCTGTTACGTTAACTAAATCATCTAGCGATAAATCCATTGCATATATTCTA
>CADANX010000020.1 GCA_902789425.1 uncultured Erysipelotrichaceae bacterium | reverse complement strand
TTAATAATTTTTAATAAAATAAATATAATTTAAAATAATTTATAGTTGTATAATGATAAAGAGGCAACTGATAATGAAAAGAGAAAGTAGTAAAACAAATAAAAAATATGAAAAAGTATAATTTTGAAAATCTAAAAGATGATGATGAAGTAGTAAAAAACTGGGAACCATTAAAATTTGAAATAAACGATAATTATAAATATATATCAAAAAACATATTTTTCAATTTCTTTTCTAATGTAATATACTTTGCTATTGCCCCAATATTAATTATTTTTGATAGAGTGTTTTTTGGATATAAAATTATTAATAAAAAGAATATTGTAAAGAATGGTGGATTTGTAAGTATATCAAACCATATACATCAAATGGATTGTACTTTTATAGGACTTGTCTATTATCCACATAGAGTTTATTATCCAACATTAGCAAGTAATTTTAAAATTCCCGTTATAAGGCATATAATAAAAATGCTTTATGCAATTCCAATACCAAAAAAAGATAATCAAAAGGAAAAATTTTATAGTGATTTAAATAGTGTATTAAAAAAAGGCAAAATAGTTCAAATGTATCCAGAGGGTTCTTTATGGCCATATTATGATAAAATTAGAGATTTTAAATATGGCGCATTTAAAATTGCTGTAGAAGCTGATGTTCCCATTCAACCTATTAGATTTAAATATGTAAATAAGTGGTATAAGAGAAAACCAACTATAATATGCGAAGTTCTAAAACCAATATATCCCAATAAGAAATTAAAAAAAGAAGAAAGAATAAGTGATTTGAGAGATCGTTCTTTAAAAGAAATGAGGAAGTAAAAATGAAAGTGTTAGTATTATCCTGCAATACGGGTGGTGGTCATAATTCTTGTGGAAAATATATTTGTGAAGAACTAGAATCAAATAATATAGAATGTGATTTTAAAAATTACTTTGAGATAGTGCATTTGAGTAAGAAAGATTTTTCAAACAGAATATATGTAAAATCTATTGGTAAAAAAGGAGGAATATTTAAATATATTTATCAGATAGGAAATGCTTATGATAAAACAAAGATAATATCTCCTGTATATCTAGTGAATAAAATGTTTTCAAACAGACTATATAATTTTATTAAAAAAAATAAATATGATTTGGTAATATGTCCTCACTTATTTCCTGCTCAAGCATTAACTGCAATAAATAAAAAACATAAAATTAATTTTATATTTGTTGATACTGACTATGAATATCATCCTTTTACAAATGAGATAATCGCAGATTATTATGTAATCCCAAAAGATTTAGAAGAACGATTTGTATCTAGAGGCATTGATAAAAACAAATTACTACCATTTGGTATTCCTATATCAAGTCGCTACATAACTAATGCTAAAAATATAAAAAATAAACTTAATATTAATAAAAAGATGATACTAATAATGCTTGGTAGTATGGGATTTGGTAATGTTGAAACAATATTAGATGATCTTTTAAAAATCGAGAATGTAAGCATAGTTGTAGTTTGTGGGAGAAACAAAAAATTGTATGATACATTAAAAAAATATAATTATAAAAATTTAATAGTAATAGGATATTCTAAAAATGTAAATGATTTAATAAAATCATCAGATATTGCCATTTCAAAACCTGGTGGTTTATCTTCAACTGAAATTGCTTCTTTTAGAAAAGGAATTATACATGTTTTCCCTATACCTGGTGTAGAAACAGGAAACACAAAATACTTTAGTGAGCATAATTTAAGTTTTGTCGCAAATAAAAAAGAAAAAATAATAGATTGTGTCAACAAATTATTAAACAACGATGATATATATAATGAAATGATAGAAAATCAAAAAAAATATATATCTTCAAGTAGTGCAAAAGATTTAGTTGATTTTATAAAAAATAAATATGAAAATTGACTTAATGGCAAAATTATAGTAAATCTACTATAATTTTTTTCAATGATTTTGAAATTTAATAATTCTTAATAATTTAATAATAGTTTATTAATAATAATTAAGTAAAATTGAAATTGATTTGATTAATGAAGAAGGAGATAATTATGGCGAAAAGTAATTCTTTGACACATAAAGTTGAAAGAAAAGTAGTTGAAAAATTTGTTGATTCAATTTTAAAAAAAATGAATCAGGATAGAGATAAGGAAATATCTAATCTCTTAGAATATGCAGAAAAATTTGAAGGAAATGAGGTTATAAAAGGGTTAAAAGAAATAGCAAAGGATCCAAATAGTAGATGGATGAAATTTGTAAATAAACTTCTTGATGAAACAAATCCTCATATTGCTAAAATGACTATTCTAAATTTGGGTTATGAAGCAGCATTTAGAGGTACAAATGAAATTAGAAAAAATCGGGAAAAATATAATTGTAATATTCCATGGTTAATACTATTTGATCCTACAAGTGCATGTAATATGCATTGCAAAGGTTGCTGGGCAGGAACTTATGGACATAAATATAATTTGAGTTTTGAAGATATGGATAAAATAATTACTGAAGGAAAAGAATTAGGAGTATATTTATATATGCTTACTGGTGGAGAACCTTTAGTAAAGAAAGATGAAATATTAAAACTTGCTAAAAAACATAATGATGTAGAGTTTTCAATTTATACGAACTCAACTTTTATAACAGAAGATTTTTGTAAAGAAGTTGTTAAATTAGGAAATATAGCTTTCCAACTTTCTATTGAGGGTACTGAAGATACAAATGATGGTCGTCGTGGAAAAGGTCATTATCAAAAAGTATTAAAAGCTATGGATTTATTACATAAATATGGAATATTATTTGGAAGTTCAATTTGTTATACAAGAGATAATGTAGAAGCAGTAACTGATGATAAATTTTTACACATGTTAGCAGATAAAGGTGTAAGATATAGCTTTTTCTTCCACTATATGCCAGTAGGCAATAATGCAGTACCAGAACTATTACCAACAGTTGAACAAAGAAAATATATGATTGAAAAAATAAGAAGTTTAAGAAGTAATGATAGTGATTTAATGCTATTCCCAATGGATTTCCAAAATGATGGAGAATATGTAGGTGGTTGCATTGCTGGAGGAAGAAATTATTTCCATATAAACTCTAATGGTGATGCAGAGCCATGTGTATTTATACATTATTCAAATATGAATATACACGAACATAGTATTTTAGAAATTCTTCAAAGTCCATTGTTTATGGCATATCATGATGGTCAACCTTTTAATAGAAATCATTTAAGACCATGTCCAATGCTTGAAAATCCAGAATATTTAAGAGATATGGTAAAGAAAACAAAAGCACATTCTACAGATTTAGAATCGCCAGAAGATGTTGAACACTTATGTAGTAAATGTGATTTGTATGCTGAAAATTGGAAGGAAGAAGCTGATAAAATTTGGAATAATAAAGATCATACATATCATGGTGAATATGAAAATTATGCACCTCAAAATAGAAGCAAAGTAGAATCTAAAAAGGAGGTGAAGAAAAATGCTAAAAAAACTAAATAAATATTTTAATATTTCCATAGTTATTGCAATAATATTTGCAGCACTAGGAATAATACTAATGAGTTATCCTGATATTTCCTTTAATGTTATATCATATTGTATTGCAGGTATATTAATAATTAATGGATTAGTATTGTTTGTAGTTGATTATAAGACATATTCTTTATTTGTTAATACCTTCTTTTATGCAATTTTATCAATTATAGGTGGTATATTAGTTTTAATTCATCCAAATGCACTAAAAATGGCTATTCCAATTTGCTTAGGTATATGGTTTATTGCTGGAGGATTATTTAAACTAAGATTTAGTGCATATTTAAGAGATTCAAATGCATTTTATAGAATTTTATCAGTAATCGCTAACATAATTACAATTGTTTGTGGAGTTATACTTTTAATGAATCCTATTGAAAGTGTTGAAATAGTAACTGTAAGTATGGGGATAATTCTTTTAGTATATTCAATTGCAGACCTTATAGATATGATAGTTATTAAAAAGAATGTTAATGGTATTTCTAGATTTATTAAAGATGAAGTATCAAGATTTAAAGAACTAGATTAATAAGGTAGGTGCTAATAGTGGATGTATTAAGTATATTATTAAAAGTATTTGGTTTAATCTTAATTATTGTATTTATAATTTTAGGAATAAAACTTATACTATTAACTGAAAAAGCAACAAAGGTTGTTACAGATGTTGAAGAAGAAATTGAAAATTATAAAAACAGATTTTCTATGGTAGGAAGAGCATTCGATTATATATCCAATATAACTGAAAAATTTACCTTATTATTAAAGAAAGTATTTAGAAAAAATAGAAAGAAAGATGAGGAATATTAATATGAAAAAAAGAGATTTAGGAAAAATAGCAGCAGGTGCTGCACTTGGAGCAGGATTAGGAATTTTACTAGCTCCTAAAAGTGGTAGTGAAACAAGAAAAGAATTAAACGAAAAAATTCATGAATTACTAGACAAAGTTAAAAATATTGATTCTAAAGAATTAAAAAATGAATTTAATAATAAAATAAATGAACTTAAAGAAGAAATAAAAGATTTAGATAAAGAAAAAGTTTTAAAAATTGCCAAAACTAAATCTGAATCAATAAAAGAAAAGGCAGACAATTTAGTTAATTTAGCAAAAGAAAAAGGAAATGAGATACTTGAAAAGAGTGCCACTGAAGTAAGAGAAAATGCTATTTCTGTTACAAAGAAAGTGTTAGACAAACTAGAAAGTGCTGAAAAATAAAATCAAGATGCCAAAATACGATTTGGCATCTTTTATAATTTAAAAAATAGGTGATTAACATTATGTTAGAAGTTATTGAATTATATTTTTTGTTATTTATTTCTTATGCTTTTTTAGGATGGTGTATGGAAGTAATTTGTAAATTGATACAGTATAAGAGATTTATTAATAGAGGATTTCTAATAGGTCCATATTGTCCAATATATGGTTGGGGAGCATTGCTTATTACAATATTATTGCAAAAATACAACAATGATCCATTAACACTATTTATTTTGGCAATGGTAATATGCTCTATTTTGGAATATGTAACAAGTTATTTTATGGAAAAAATATTTAAAGCCAGATGGTGGGATTATAGTACAAAAAAATTCAATCTTAACGGAAGAATATGTTTAAATACAATGATTCCGTTTGGTTTATTAGGATTATTGATGATATATGTTATTAATCCATTCTTATTTAATTTATATGGAAGTTTCAATAAAGAAGTGTTATATACAATAACTATTATAATAGCAACTATATTTATTATTGATAATATTGTATCTTTAGTTATTCTAACTTCTGTAAGGGAAGATAATAAATTACTTGAAAAAGATAATACAGAGGAAATGTCTAAAAAAGTAATTGAAAGAATAAAAAGTCATAATATTCTTTCAAGAAGATTATTAGCAGCATTTCCAGATTTTAAACATATAGGAGTAGTAATAAAAGAAAAAACTAAAAAAACAAAGGATATAATTAATAAACACATAAGTAAACAAGAAAAAGTTATGAAGGATACTGAAGAACAAATAAAGAAAATAGAAAAAAAATATAATAGTAAACTTGCAAAAGTAAGAGAAAAATCAAATAAGAAAATTATTAAATTGAGTGAGAAAGATTATGGAAATAAGCAAAAGTGAATATAGCAAATTATTGTGTTTTGAAATTCCAGAGGGGATGCATAACACAGATAAAATATTTATAAAAGATGGTAGATTATTTAAAATATTTAGTGAAAATAGTTTTATTGAAGAAAAAGAAAGAAATATTGCATTCTTAATGAATACAAAAATTCCATGTACACCCTTAATTTATGATAAACTTTTTTCTAATGGAGAATTTGTAGGATATGTTATGGAGTACATTCCAAATGCTTTAACATTTAGGCAAGCATTAAGTGAAGATATACCACAGAATCTGAAAATAGCAGCGATAAGAGATATTTATGTTGCTTTAAAATATTTTCATAGTGAAAATATATATTTAGGAGATGTCCATTCTGATAATATGTTATTAACTGAATCTGGGAAGGGATATATTATTGATTTAGAAGAAGTAAGATTTCCAGGTGATGAATATAAGTTTAAACAATGTTATTTAATTTCTCCTAATGATAATTCAAATAGAATAAATGTGCCATCACAATATACCGATAATGTTAAAGTAATGATTTCATCTTTATCTCTTTTATTAGGTAAAGATTTAGAAAAATATATATCAAAGCAAAAGCATGATATTAATTTAGAACAATTATTTAATGAAGTAATCATGCCTTTAAATGATTCATATTTAAATGAATACTTTTATAAATTAATGAATGGTGAATCTGTTCCTTATTTTTCAGATTATTATTTACCAGAATTAAATAAAATAAAAAAATAATTAGTTTTACAAAACTAATTTTTTAATAGAAAAACTATTGAGAAATAAAACATTTTAATTCCCCAATAGCTTTCAGAAAGGAGTATGTAGCTCTAACTGTGGTTTTTAAAACTACTACTATTTAATGAACTTTTTATAAAATTCATTATCAACATTATATCATCATATCATAAAATGTTAATAGAATCGAACTTTATTTAATAATTCTTAATAATTTATGGATTTTTTCTTAATAATTATATTGTATTATTTAAATATAGTAGTTTTAGTATTACTAATAATTATGTAAAGGAGTATTAAAATGCGAGGTAGAGTGAAAAAATTTGATAACAAATTAGGTTATGGTTTTATAAAATCTAGAGAATTTGATAGTGATATTTTTGTTCACTATTCTGAAATACAAGAAGAAGGATATAAAACATTAGAAAGTGGAGAAGTAGTAGATTTTGATTTTGATAAAGATTTAATTAAAGCTACTAATGTTAAAAAATTATATTGCAACTATTCTAAAAAACAAAAATATAATTAAATTTAGTTTAATTATGATAATATATAGATAAAAATTTTTGGAATAAATGGTATAATTATATAAGTTGAAAGGAGCAATTTATGAAAAATGTTTTAATCGTTGATGACGAAGTTGATATTTCAGAACTAATTTCTCTTATTTTAAAAAAAGAAGGAATTCATTCAAAGATAATAAACAATCCACTTGAAGTTCCCGAATTAGTAAAAAAAGAAAAATTTGATTTAATCTTGTTAGATATAATGATGCCTGAATTATCTGGAACAGAACTTTGTTCAAAAATAAGGGATATTGTAGATGTTCCAATTATATTTATATCTGCTAAAAGTGAATTAATTGATAAAATGCTTGGATATGAAATAGGTGGAGATGATTACATCACAAAACCTTTTGATAATATAGAATTACTTTTAAAAGTCAAATCACATTTAAGATTAAATCAAAGAACAAAGCAAAAAAATACTAACGGGAATTTATTAATAATAAATGATTTAGTATTAAATAAAGATAGTTTTGAAGTTAAGCAAGGTGATATTAAATTGGAACTTACTACAAGAGAATTTGAATTATTAAGATATTTAATGAAAAATGCTGGTATTGCTTTATCAAAAGAACAAATTTTTGAGACAGTTTGGGGAAGTGAATATGGCGATATTGGAACAGTAGCAGTAAATATTAAAAGCTTGCGAGATAAATTGCATGATGATGATAAATATATTATAACTATTTGGGGATATGGTTATAAATTTTTGAGGGCCAATAATGAATAAACAGAAACTAGGCAAAAGATATGTAAGAGCAATTATATTATGTTGTTTAATTAATTTATGCATTTTATGTATTTGGTTTTTAATAAGAATTAAGCCATTAATTCCTAAACTTCAGCATTTTAAAGAAGAAGTATTTACTGAAGAGATAAAAAAATATTATGATTCTTATGATGACTTATTAGTTGATATAAATCAAGCATCAGTAAACCATAATATTTTGGTTAATGTTGAAGATATTGATGGAAAATTGATTGCTGGAAATAAAAAAGAAAATGGTGATATTCCCCTTGTTTCTGAAATAATAAAAGTTAAGGATGATGTATATTTAATAGATATATATTTTGATAATTATGACAGCATTACAAAAATAGTAATAGAATTGTTATTACTACAATCAACATTAATAATTTTAATTTTGCTTATCACTGTATTATATACTAGAGAAATATTTTTAAAACCAATTAATGGACTAATAGAAGAAATCAGAAATTATAAATTCGGTAAGAAACCAAAAAAGAGAAAATTAAATACAGAGTTTGATTTAATCTCGAATGAATTTTCAAATTTAACTGATTTACTCGATGAAGAAAAAGCTGAACAAACAAGAATAATTGCAAGCATATCTCATGACATTAAGACACCATTAACTTCTAT
>CADANX010000019.1 GCA_902789425.1 uncultured Erysipelotrichaceae bacterium | reverse complement strand
CAAGTTCATTAAAAGTAATTGATTCTTCTAATGTATTAATATAAACATTCTCACATTCATTAAAGAATAGATAAGTTATATTATTAATAACTAGTTTATGTGGTTCTATATAAGCAATATTAGTTTTAGGAATATTAATTATATTACCTCTTTCTAATTTTGTTCTAATATTTAGAAATATTAAGATATTTTTAATTTTCTTTTTTAAATTATCCTCTATTTCTAATTTTTCCTTTATTATTTGCATAACTAATCAACTCCTTTCAAGCATATAAAAAAGGTTAACCGAAATTAACCTTTATTTATATTAAGTCGATTAGTTCGACTAATTTCCCTATGGTGCCCCAGAAGGGATTCGAACCCCTGACCGCCGCCTTAGAAGGGCGTTGCTCTATCCAGCTGAGCTACTGAGGCAACTCACATAAAAGATTATAATACATTTTTATTTTTTTTTCAAGTATTATCGTTTTATTTCTTTATTATTAACTAAAAATACTACATTTTTAATGTCTAATGTGTCTTTTACAGAATACTCAATTGAATATAAAACTTCCTCTAAAACCTTACTAGTACTTTGATTATCAAATAAATAATTATCAAAATTTAAAAACACTTTATCATCTTCAAGTTTATAATCAATTAATCTTGCATTTGAATTTAAATAACTTATTAGATCAGTATTATAACCCATTCTACTTGTTAATTCTTCAACAATTATATTAATTTTATCTTTATCACTATTTATATACTTAGTAACAGGTACATAATATTTTTTATTATCATATATTCCTACATAATAAATTGTAACATTCTGAATATTCTTTATTGAATCAATATCATATTCTTTATTTATTCCATATTTTCTAGTAAGAATACTATCTAGTTTTTTTTGACTTTTTGGAAGCGTTAATAAATCTTTTGAATCAATAGTTATTTTTACTTTATTTATTTTATTTAAAGAAGTTAATGTATAAATAATAGATTCTACTTCTTTTTCTTCGTCTAATCGTTCATCAAACAAATTAGAAAAATCAACTTCGATTAAATCATATTTTACATTTATGCTATTAATTTTAGTATTTTTAGGAAGAACTCCTTTAAATCCACTTGGAATCTTATCTGTATATTTACCATTAATAATTAATGATTCAAGTAATTCTTCTGATAATTTATCTATACTATTATATGTAACAATTATTTTTACCTTAGATAACATATTATTTTTATCAAGTAAATAAATTGTATGATATTTATTAATACTAATACTTTCTTTTGTATTTAAGTTATATACTTTTTTAGCAGGAAAAACATATAAAAGAAGTACAGTTATAAATAATAATAGTACTTTACTAACTCTTTTTAAAGAAAATCTCTTAATCATATTATTCACCTTTATTAATTATATGAATAACTCTAAAAAAAATGAGATTATAATGAAATCTCATTTAATTTAAGTAATTCTATAACAGCTGCACTTCTTCCTTTTACTCCAAGTTTTTGAATTACATTAGATATATGATTTCTAACTGTTTTTTCACTTATATTTAGTATATTACTAATATCTTTAGTTGTATTATTTTTTATTAAGTATTCAAAAACTTCTCTTTCTCTTTTTGTTAATATTCCTTTATTCATGTTTACCTCACTTTCTTCTTAGAGGTGTATATATTAAATTACTCATATTATTTTATGAAAAAAGAGTAATAATGTTATTACTCTTTATTTATTTTTGGAATTTTACAGTTACAAATACTTTTTCAGAAAAACTTTCTTGAGCAAGTTTCATAATGTTAGAGGCTAAATTACTATCATTTTCTTCTTTTACTATAACTATATTAACTTTATCTTGATCTATTTTAACAAAGTTTTCTAGTTTATATTTTTCTTTAATTTTTACCTCTATTTCTTCTTCTTTTCCTTTTATTACATTTAAAGTTTTTAAATCTTCATATGCCTTATTTTTTTCATTATTAGTTGCTTTATCATCAGTAAGTACATCTTGTAATTCTTTTATCTTTTTATTCTTTTCTTCATTATTTTCTACTTTTAAGGCTGCTAGTACATCACTTTCTTTTACTGATGCTTTTTTTATAGTATTATTTATAGCTTTAGTTTTACTAGCTATTTCTTCTGGCATTGTTATGTAATAAACACTAAGTACAAGTATTAAACTAAATAATGTTAAAATCCAAATATTTTTCTTACTAATCATAATTATCCTCCATTTATTTAATAATATGATTAGTATTTATTTTTATGAATTTAAAGATTCAGTTTCGTATAACTTTTTATATGTTTTATTGTTTTCTAATAATTCATTATGTTTACCACTTGCAACAATTTTACCATTATCTACAACATAAATGATATCAGCATCTATAATAGTTGACAACCTATGAGCAACTATAACAACGGTATGATCTTTGACTAAATTATCTATTGTTTCTTTTATATAGTTTTGTGAATTATTATCAAGTGCTGATGTTGCTTCGTCAAATAAAATTATTTTAGTATCTTTAGCAAGTGTTCTAGCTATTGCAAGACGTTGTTTTTGTCCACCAGAAAGGTTTACACCACCCTCACCTAAAAGTGTGTCATATCCTTTTGGAAGAGACATAATATAATCATCTAAATAAGCTATTTTTGAATATTTTCTAATTTCTTTTAATGTTATATTTTTATTAATTAATTTAAAGTTTTGTTTAATTGTTCTATTAAATACAAAAGGTTCTTGTCTAATGATTGAAATATTCTTTCTTAACGATTTTTCATCTAAGTCTTTAATGTTTACTCCATCTATTAATATTTCTCCATCATTAACATCAAATACTCTTGTAAGTAGATTAAATAAAGTAGATTTACCTTGACCAGATTTACCAACAATAGCAATCTTTTTATTTGGTTCAAGTTTTAAATTAAAGTTTTTAAGAATTAAATCTTCATCTGGATAAGCGAAATTTACATTTTTAAATTCAATTACTCCTTTTGATTTATTTAATACTTTTTCACCATATTCATCATCTTTATATAATCTATTTTCTAATAGTTCATTCACTCTTGATAAAGAAACAACTACCTTTTGATATGTTTGTGAAAAACCATTTATATTTTCTATTAAATACATAAATCTATATACATAATATGTCATAGCTATAAAAAATGTTAAAGTTGTTTTTTCATAATATAATAAAATAATACATGTAATAAATACTGATACTTCCATAAATGCTTTTAGGGCTCTCGTTTTTAGATTAAAACTTCTCCAAATATTTATTTCTTTTTCAGATTTATTAAATACATCTTTTATTACTTTTAACATATCAGAAATTAAATTATTCTTAATACCAAGTGTTTTAACTTCTCTTATACCTCTAACTGATTCAATTGTTAAAGATGAAAATTTATCTTGTCCATTTTTTCTTGCTTTATGAGCATCTCTCATCATTGGATTATATTTTTTTAATATAAAGAATAAAAGTGTCATAAAGAATATTATTTCAAGTCCTATTATATAAGAATTGAAAAATATGTATATTAATACAAGAATAGATCCAATAATTGCAGAGACTAAATATAGTAATTGGCCAAATGTAAAACTTAGAGTATCTGCATCTTGAGTAATTCTATTAATTACTTCACCTGAAGATGTTTTTTCATATGCATAAGCTGGTAAATCCAAAGCTTTTTTATATGAATTAAATCCAAGTCTTCTTGATATCTTATTTTCTATTTTTTGAAGTGATGAACTTGCACTAATAGATACAAAACCATCAAATACTAATCTTAAAAATAAGTATACAATTAAATAAATTAATGCCATTTTTATATTCATTTTAGTAATTGATTCTGTTGCTCTACCTGTTAAATAGCCTTGAAAAATCTCAGTTAATTGTGCTAAGAAAATAAGACTGCTTGCAAATATTAATCTTCCCTTTTCTTCTTTAACAAGATTCCATAGAGGTTTAAATTCTTTTATATTTTTCATATTAACCTCCTTAAAAAAAGACTACATAGTAGTAGTCTTTAAAGTATTACAAAGAGTTAAAGGAAAAGAAAATCCTTTATTACTCTTTATTTTGACTACTAAATTATTAAAAAACATAAATATATTATCAGTTATACGAATTCTCATTTTCCTTCCTCCTCTCTCTTCAAATTCAATAAAATAATAACATAGAAAAATATAACTGTCAACATTTTTTTGTTAACAGAAAAATAAGCACAATGTGCTTATTTCATTAGTAATTCTAATTTTTCTTTTTCTTCTTTTAGTTTTTTCTTATCTAAATCAACTATTTCTTTTGGTGCTTTATTAACATAATTTTCATTAGATAGTAGTTTTTCTCTTCTTTCAATTGACTCTTTTAATTTCTTTATTTCTTCTTCTTTTTTATTTTCATCTTCTTTTGATCCTTCGAAGAAATAAGTAATATCAATATTTTTAGATTTATAATTAACTTTGTTAATATCTAAGTCATCATCTACAATATTTTCATTTAGTATTTTTAATTGAGAAGTATAAATAGCAAGTGTTTCTTCATTTAATACTTTTATTTTTATCTTTGCATCTTTTGTAATTTTATTTGTTGCTTTTAAATTTCTTATATTAACAATATCATCAAGAACATTACTAACAACTTCACTTTCTTCTTTAAATGAATATTTTTTATTTACTTTTGGATATTCACTTATCATAATTGATTCAGCATCTTTTATTGGTAATTTTTGATATATTTCTTCAGTAACAAATGGCATAAATGGATGAAGCATTTTAAGTATTCCATCTAATACAATAAATAATACTGATTTAGTAGTTTCATCATCTTTGTTTTTAGAAAGTTCAATATAAGAAGAACAAAAATCATTCCAAATAAATCTTTCTAATTCAGCAGATACATTTTGAAATTCATATTTATCCATATTTTTTCTTACAACTTTTAGTGTTTCATTATATCTATTTAATATCCATTTATCTTCAAGTTTTAAATCATTTAAAGAAGTCTTTTTAAGTGATTCTATATTCATTAATGTAAATCTTGAAGCATTCCATATTTTATTTATAAAATTCCAAGTAGAAGATAATTTTTCTTCATCAAATCTTAAATCAAGACCAATTGCAGTAGTAGTAGTTAAGTAATATCTTAATGCATCACAACCATATTTATCAATCATTTCAGTTGGTGTTACACCATTACCTAAACTTTTACTCATTTTTCTTCCGTCTTTTGCTCTAAT
This sequence comes from uncultured Erysipelotrichaceae bacterium, assembly GCA_902789425.1. GTDB lineage: Bacteria > Bacillota_I > Bacilli_A > RF39 > UBA660 > RUG13038. The sequence continues at coordinate 3,231 of CADANX010000019.1, read as the reverse complement.
TAATCCATGAACATAACAATCTTTAAATGGCATAACTTTTGTTAAGTTTAATGATTGGAACATCATTCTAAATACCCAGAAGAAAATAATATCATAACCAGCAGTTAAGAAACTTGTTGGGAAATATCTTTTATATAATTCATCATCACTAGCCCATTTTAAAGTTGAGAATGGCCATAAAGCAGATGAGAACCAAGTATCAAGTACATCTGGATCTTGAACATAACCTTCGCCTGGTGATTTAACAGATGCAACAATTTTATCATCTTTATACCAGATAGGAATTCTTATACCCCACCATAATTGTCTTGAAATACACCAATCATAACATTCTTCTGCTTTTTGATTAATAATTTTTTCAAATCTTTTAGGAAAGAAATTAACTTTATTTTCTTTATCCATTTGAGTATTAATAACACTATCAGCAAGATCTCTCATTTTAACAAACCATTGTTCTGATAAATAAGGTTCTACCATAGCATCTGTTCTTTCTGAGAATCCTACACTATGAGTTATTTTTTCAATATCAATAAGTAAATTATTTTCTTCGAGTGTTTTTACTACTTTTTTTCTAGCTTCAAATCTATCTAAATTCATAAATTCTTCTGGAACATTTATCATATGAGCAGTTTCATCCATAATAACTATTCTTTCTAAAGAATGTCTATTACCTACTTCAAAGTCATTAGGATCATGAGCTGGAGTAATTTTAACAGCACCTGTTCCTTTATCGATTTCAGCATGATTATCAGCAACTACTTTAACACTTCTATTAACTATTGGAACAATTACATTTCTACCTATTAAATCAATATATCTTTCATCTTTAGGATTTACTGCAACTGCTGTATCACCAAATAACGTTTCAGGTCTTGTTGTTGCAACATCAATATAATCTTCTGTATCTTCTATATAATATTTAATATGATAAAATGCACCTTCTACATCTTTATAAATAACTTCTTCGTTAGAAAGAGCTGTTCTTGCTTCAGGATCCCAGTTGATTATTTTTTTACCTCTATAAATAAGTCCATTATTATACATTTCTATAAAGGCTTTATTAACTGCTTCAAAAGATACTTCATCTAAAGTAAATCTTTCTTTACTATAATCAATACTCATCCCCATTTTAGCCCATTCCTTATGAATGTTACCTGAGTATTCTCTTGTCCATGCCCAGCATTCTTCTAAGAATTTATCTCTTCCTAGTTTATATTTATCAACACCTTGTTGTTTTAATTTATTAACAACTTTTGCTTCAGTTGCAATAGCAGCGTGATCTGTACCAGGAACCCAAAGAACATCATAACCATCCATTCTTTTATATCTTGCTAAAACATCTTGAATTGAAACATCCCAAGCATGTCCTAAATGAAGATTACCTGTTACATTTGGTGGTGGTAATGTCATTGTAAATGGAGTTTTACATTTATCACCTGATAAAAAGTATCCTCTTTCTTTCCATATTTCATATTTAGATTGTTCTACAACACTGTGATCATATTTTTTACTTAACATAATTTCATCTCCCTTAAATAATTTGTTACTTCTTCTTTAATATTATTAATATCCTCATTTGTTAAATAATCTTTTAATTCATTTAATCTATAATTAATAAAATCATTATCAAATAATATATCTATACTTCTTTTATAATTAATATCAAATATAAAACAAATAATTCTTAAAACTAAATCTATATCTGTATTAACACCTTGATTTTTACTTAAAGTATGTTTTTTAATATCATCTAATAATTTTTTATTAAATCCTTTATTATCTGTTATTTCAAGATTTTGAGTAATCATAATATCTATTTTATCCGCATCTCTTACTATATTTGCAAATAATTTCTTTCTTTCATTGCTTGTTTCTTCTACTTCATATTTATTATGATTTAATACTGAAAAAAGTATAATTTCTTTTTCTTCTTCAGAATCTGATATTTTATTTATAAAATTATTTTTTATTAATACTTCATAACCTCTAAGTCCATGATCTATACTTTTACTATCTATATAAGTATCATATTCTTTTATTTGACTAAATCTTCCTATATCATGAAATAAAGCACATTTCATAGCAAGATTAATATCATCTTTACTTAGTTTTAAACTATTTGCAATATCTTTAGCATATTCATATACTCTATAAGAATGTCTATACTTATATAATATTTTTTCATTAGTCATATCAAATTTTTTAACATAATTATCAAATTCTAATAACATATTATTATCCATAAATACTCCTTAAATAAAAAAATCCTATGATGTAAGGACGAATAATCGCGGTACCACCTTACTTCATAGAATTCTATGCATCTTTAATCTATTAACGCTAGATAAACGATAATACTCAAAAGCAACCTTCAAATAAACATATTACTTATTTTCACCAACCATAAGCTCTCTTCAAATATAGTTTATTCTACTCCTCTTTTTCAACGTATTTTTTATAATTATATATTTTAATATTTGTATTGTCAATATTATTTAGCTTCTGCTTCTTTCTTTTCAATCTCATCAACATATGATTTTAATTCATCTAGAATATTCTTTTCCCCGTCAATGTAGAAACTAAATTCACCTTCATCTACTTTTAAGAATCTATCACCTGTAATAGTAAAATTAAGATCATTATGAGCAAATAAGAATTCATTTTTCTTATCATTAATATTTACATAATATATCTTATATCCATTTTCAAGTAATGTATCTATATAAGTATAATATTTACTTTTTCCATCAGTCTTTCTATATAATAAAACATAGTATACTTTTTCACCTTTAGAATATATTTCTCTACCATCTATTTCATTAAATGAATCTTTATGTAAAAGTTCTGTTTCTTTATACTTATTTCCAAAAGATAAAGTTTTAGATGAATAATCTGGATTATTTAATAAATATATAAATGCACCAATACTAATTAAAAATAATAAAAATAAGAATAATAATATATAACCAAATTTAAATCTATGAGTCTTTTCTATTTTAGTTGAATCAAGTTCATCTTCCTCATATAATCTAAGTTCTTCTTTATCACTAAGTTCACTTTTTATTTTTTTAAGTTCTTTTTTATCTTTTCTATTTATACTTATTTTATGAATTATATTTTTTAAAAATGGACCCATTAATCTATCAACTATATCATCAATAGATTCTTCATCTCTTTTTAATGCAGTTAATGCATCTTTTTCTTTTGTTTCAATTATTGAAACCTCTTTAT
>CADANX010000018.1 GCA_902789425.1 uncultured Erysipelotrichaceae bacterium | reverse complement strand
CAAATTTACCTTGTTTAATCCTATTTAAATTACTCATAGTAGCATAATTATTTAGTCTATAACCAATATCTCTAATTAAACTTCTTATATATGTTCCTTTTGATACTTTGCATTTTATATTAAATTCATTATTATTAAGTTTACTTGTTCTTTTTAAATCATAAATATGAACATCTTTAACTGGTAATTTTATATCAATATTTTCTCTTGCATATTCATATAATTTTTTACCATTTACTTTTATAGCACTATATTTAGGCACCATCATTTTATAATCACCAACAAAACTTGATAATACTTCATCTATTTCTTCTTCAGTCACATTTACTTCTTTTTCTTTAAGTACTTTACCACTGTCATCAAGAGTATCTGTTTCAAAGCCAAGTTTAATTGTTGCTTCATATTCTTTATCTAAAGCTGTTATGTCATCTACTAATTTAAGACACTTACCTATAGCAACTACAAGTACACCTGTAGCATCAGGATCAAGTGTTCCTGTATGACCTATTTTTTTAGTATTAAATTCTTTAGATAAAATATTTACAACATCTCTACTTGTGTAACCTTTTTCTTTATTTATAACTAAAATTCCATCCATATAAACCCTTCTTTTTTTGAAATAATATACCATGAAAATAAAAAAAGTACAAATTTGTACTTTTAATACCATCCTTTATTCATGAAATTGCTCCATGCAGCTGATGGCGAACCATATCTTGCACTAATATAGTCAAGACCCCAATTTATCTGTGTTACATAGTTTGTCATATAATCATCACCATATGCAGCCATTTTTGATGCCGGAAGTGCTTGTGGAATACCATGAGCACCTGATGAACTATGTGAACTTGGATTCCATCCTGATTCTCTAGTCCATAATGCAACAAGACAATTAAAATCTTCATCTGTCCATCCATATCTACTAAATTGACTACGAGCATATTCTTGATATTCTTGTGTTGTTCCAGTTGGAGTAGTTATTTCAGGGACACTAACTGTTTGTTCTTCTGGAGCCGTCTCCTCAGTTACTTCTGTTTCTGCTGGTGTTTCTTCTGGTTGAATAGTTAGATTATTTTGTTTAGAGTATTCACTCATTTGATCAATTCTAACCTCTTTTGCATCATTTACAGATGCAGCAGCTTTAGAAGTATCTTTCTTTATATCAATATGTGATAATATGCTTGATAATGTTAATAAACTAATCATAGAACATAAAAATGTTAATAAGACTTTTTCATTAACTAATCTACCTATTTTCACAAATTATTCACCTCTACTTTTCTATGAGAAGTATCATTATTTTATCATATGAGCAAATACTAGTCAATGAGATTGAAATAAAAAAAAGGATTATAAAATCCTTTTTTACCAACTTACATATAAATCTATAACACCATATGAACATCCTGAATCGTATACTTTAGCTGGTCCTAATGATGTTTTAACAACAGCACCTTTAGGTAAATATGAAGTATTTGCAGCAACACAAATAAATCCATCACCATCTCTTATAGTACCATCATCAGCAACGTGTCTTCCTGGTATATTAAGTGATGTACCTGGAAGTACTTTTTCAGAATAATATGTCTCTTTATGATCTAAATAATAAATTGCACCTTTTGACTTAGCAAGTCTATTACCATTAGTAACATAATCTTTTGAATATTCAAGTTTATAGTTACCTTTATTTATTTCATCAAGTAAAACATCAACTGACATTTCTTCATATGTTAATATTCTATTTGTTAATAAGTTTTGTTTTGTATAAACATCCATTGTATCAACTTTAATTACTTTTTTTGCATCATTAACTGAAGCCGAAACATTAGATGTGTTTTTATCTATATTTATATGTGATAATAATCCTGATAATGTTAATAAACTAACCATAGAACATAAAAATGTTACTAAGACCTTTTCATTAACAATTTTACATATTTTCACAAAAATTCACCTCTTCTTTTTTTTCAAAAAGCACATTAATTATAGCATATTTGGTAATTTTAGTCAAATTTTTGAGAGGTTATAAACTAGCTATGAAACTTAACATAAATCATTAATAATGCTATCAAAATAGTTATAATTATAATACATATTTGCACTATATCTGATGGCTTTAATTTTTTTGAAGATGACTTAACCACTTTATTATTATAAAAATTACTATATAACAAATTATATTCATTAATAACATCATCTAAATCAGAATTTGTAATTAAAAATAAAAGTACATCTCTATCCATTAAATTATTTTTAATATAATCCACAGCATAACTTGTAGGATTATATTTTAGTTTTATCACTTTAATCGAGTCATTAAAAGAACTAAACCATTTTTCAAGTTCAGAATTATTTAATTTTTTTGTATTTATACTAACTTTAATATATTTATTTGCATCACTCTCAGTAAAACCATAATCTTTGACAAGTAATTCTCTTGAATGAACTAATATATCAGAGAATTGCTCAATAGTGTGTCCATAATAAATCTTATCTTTAACATCTACTGGATTTTCTAGTAGGACTAGCATTTTAGATGATGCTAATGATGCAATTGATTTTGTAATATTTTTAAATATTTGATTTTGTTCTGTTTTAGTAGACCACTCAAAATCAGATTCTATAATATTTGTAGGATTAATAATAACCATTTTTGATTTTTTAGATTGGATCTTTTTAACTAAAGATTCTATATCTTTTAAATTGTTATTATTGTAACTAACAGTTGGTATATTATATATTATATTCCCATCAAATTTTTTCTTGTTTTCATCAAAATTAACAGATTCTTTATCATCTCTTACAGACAATAAAATATTAGATATATTATTTTTGTTAGCAATTTTAATTTTTTCTAAATCACTACCTTGTTTTAAATAATTTGATGAAAATGAAATACCTATATTATTATTACTCATAGAAATCACACTACCCTCTTAATTATTATATCTTAATTGTTTTTGATTTTAAATATTATAAATAATGGTTTACATTAAAAAAGTAAAAAAAAGAAGAATTAATCTTCTTTATGTATTTTTTGAATAATATTTTCTATTCTATTACCATACTCAATTGATTCATCATAAACAAATCTAAGTTCTGGAATTATTCTCATTTCAATTTTTCTTTTCATAAGAACACTTCTTATAAAACCTTTTGCTTCATTTAAATCTTTTGTAATTTTATCTTGATTATTATTATCTAAAGTTGTGAAATATACTTTTGCAAAAGATAAGTCACTAGCTAAATCTACATGAGTAATTGTAACAAATTTAATATCATTATCTTTTATTTCAGTCATTAATATATTACTTATTTCTTTTAATAATACATTTCCTAGTCTTTCAGTTTTTATACTCATAATAATCACCTATTTTTTAATTTCTACTAGTTCATATGTTTCAATAACATCATTTTCTTTAATATCACTATATTTATCCAATGTGATACCACATTCAATACCTTTTTTAACTTCTTTAACTTGATCTTTTTCTCTTTGTAAAGAACCAATTTCACCTTCATAAACAACTACACCATCTCTAATAAGTCTAGCTTTTGATTTATTTGTGATATTACCTGATGTAACCATACAACCAGCAATTGTTCCAACTTTAGAGAATTTAAATAATTTTCTAACTTCTGCACTACCAGTTGTTTTTTCTTCATATTCTGGATCAAGTAAACCTTTCATAGCGCTTTCTAATTCTTCAACTACTTTGTATATTACATTATATAATCTTATATCAACATTATATTCTTTTGCAACATCGATAGTTTTTGCAGTTGGTCTTACATTAAATCCTATTATGATAGCATCTGATACGTTTGCAAGTACAACATCACTTTCAGTAATAGTACCAACACCACTACGTATAATATTTACTCTTACTCCTTCAACATCAATTTTTTCAAGAGATGAACGAACTGCTTCTTCAGTACCTTTAACATCTGTTTTAAGTACTATATTAATTTCTTTATCACCTGATTCAATTTTAGAGAATAAATCATCTAGTGATACTGATTTTCTATTCTTAAGTTCTTCTTCTTTGTTTCTAAGTGTTCTTTCTTCAGCAATAGTTCTAGCTTCTTTTTCAGTTTCAAAAGCCATAAATCTATCTCCTGATGATGGAACATCATTTAATCCTGTAATCTTAACTGGTTTTGATGGAAGAGCTTCAACTATTTCTCTACCTAAATCATCTTTTAAAGTTCTTACCTTACCAAATGTAGTACCAACAACGATTGGATCACCAAGTCTTAATGTACCATTTTGTACAAGTAATGTTACAGTTGAACCTTCATGTTTATCAAGTTTACTTTCAATTACTGTTCCTAAAGCATATCTATTTGGATTTGCTTTTAATTCGCTCATTTCAGCAACTAAAGAAACACTTTGAAGTAATTCATCAACACCTTGTCCTGTTTTAGCAGAAATTTTACTGTAAATTACATCTCCGCCCCATTCTTCTGGAGTAAGACCTCTTGCAGCCATTTCAGTCATAACTTTTTCAGGATTTGCATCTGGTTTATCAATTTTATTAATAGCAACTATTATAGGTACATTAGCAGCTTTAGCATGGTCTATTGCTTCTTCTGTTTGAGGCATAACACCATCATCTGCAGCAACTATAATAATAACTATATCAGTAACAGATGCTCCTCTTGCTCTCATTTCAGTAAATGCAGCATGTCCTGGAGTATCTATAAATGTTAATTTTTTACCATTTTTGTCTTCTATTTGATAAGCACCAATATGTTGTGTTATTCCACCAAATTCACCACTTGCAATTCTACTATTTCTAATATAATCAAGTAAGCTTGTTTTACCATGATCAACGTGACCCATAATAGTAATTACTGGTGGTCTTTCAACTAAATCTTCTTCTTTATCAGTTATTTCTAATTTTTCAAAATTATATTTATCTTGTGATTCAAAAGTTTTTAATTTTTTATTATAATCAACAGCTACAAGTTCAGCTGTTTCAAAAGGAATAACATTATTTAAACTTACCATAACACCAAGTGTTATCAGTTTTTTAATAACATCTGTTGCTGGAACACCTAAAGCGTTTGAAAAGTCTGCTACTGTCATACCTTCTTTAAATATAACTTCATCATCACTTGTTTCAGCTACATTAGAAGTTAATTTTTCTTTATTTTTGTACATTTCTTTCTTTTGCTTACTAATATCTTTATTTGGTTTCTTTTTAATTTTGCTTTTTTGTTCTTTATATTTAATATTAGAAGCTGATGCCATTTCTTCAGCTTTATCATCTAATGCATCTTCTAAATCATAATTCTTATCATCTTCTATTTCTTCAATATAAGTTTTTTCTTCTTCCTCTTCTTGTTGTGAAGATGAAATTAAATTATCAAGTTCAATGATGGCTTCATCAGAAAGCATATCATTTTTATCGTTTAAATCATATCCTAGAGTTTTTGCTTTTGCAATTATTTCTTCTACACTTAAATTCACATCTAAAGAGTATTCTTCAACACTCATCATAAAGCAGTCACCTCTTTCTTATTTATTATTAATTATATTTTCTATTTCATCATATATTTCATCGCTAATTGAAGTTTCTAAATGTTTTTCTAATATTTTAGTTTTTCTTGCTTTATTTAAAACTTCGATATCTTTTTTAATATAAGCTCCTCTTCCATTAGCTTTACCGGTAAGATCTACTGACACTTCGTCATTATTATTTTTAACAATTCTTATTAAATCTTTCTTTTCTAATTTTTCTCTTGAAACAACACATGTTCTCATTGGAATCTTCTTTGTTTTCATTTTTCACCTATACTTCGTAATATTTATAAATATTAATATTTTCGTCTTGGATTTGTTCTCTTGTTTTTACATCAATTTTGCATTTAGTAAGTTTAGCAGCTAATTTAACATTTTGACCTTTTTTACCAATTGCTAATGATAAATTTTCTCCTTCAGCAACTACTATTGCCTCATTATTTTTAGGATCAGTTATATAAACTTCTACTTCTTTTGCAGGTGATAGTGCATTTTTAATAAATGTAACTAAATCTTTATCATATCTAACTACATCTATTTTTTCTCCATTTAATTCTTCAGAAATTTTATTTATTCTAATTCCTTTTTCACCTATACATGCACCAACTGCATCTACTTTTTCATCTTCAGAATAAACTGCAATCTTACTTCTTACACCAGCTTCTCTTGCAACACTATAAAGCATTACTATACCTTCAGTAAGTTCTGGTATTTCTCTTTCAAGTAATCTTTTAACAAAACCATAATGAGTTCTAGAAAGAAGTATAATTGGTCCACCTTTTTGTGCTGTTTCTATTTTAACAACATATACTTTTACTTGAGATCCCATTTTTAATTCTTCACCAGGAATTATTTCCTTCTTAGGAAGAATACCATGAGCTCTACCTAAATCTACATAATAATTTTTTACATCTTCTCTTGAAAGAATTCCAACTAGTAATTCTCCTTCTTTGTCCTCAAATTCTTCCATAATACTTTGTCTTTCAGCTTCACGAACCTTTTGAACTAATACTTGTTTAGCAGTTGATACAGCAACTCTACCAAAATCCTTAGGAGTTACTTCTTCTTCAAGTACATCGCCAACTTTTAAATTAGGATTAATATCTTTTACTTCTTCTAATAATAATTGTGCATCTTCTTCATCTTCCATATTGATTTCATCAACAACCTTTTTATAAGATATTACTTTTACATCTCCAGTATCTTTGTCTATTTCTACTCTAACATTAGTAGCATTATTATCTTTTTTATATGCAGCTGCTAAAGCTTGCTCCATATATTTAAATATTTCTTCTTCACTTGTTCCTATTTTTTCACTAAGAACTTTTGCGGCTTTAATAAATTCTTTACCGTTCATTATTCATCATCTCCTTTAGAACAAACATCAAGCACATAACTTTCTTTTATTAAATCATATTCATCTAATATAGGATTAATTATATGTGATGCTGTTACACATACATCAATATCAACATAAGGTTTTTTATCAATTTCTATAACTAAATTTTTAACACCTTCTGTTTTTTCAAAATAGACTTTGTATACTTCGATATTTTCCTCTTTTAATGGTTCAGTGATAATTTCTCTTACCTTTTCTTCAATCATATGAATCCTCCATAACATACAAAGAGTGAGGATTTTCTCACCTCACTCTTCGTTGCTGACCATATTATAACATATAAATTATTAGATTTAAACAAAAAATTCAATTTTTTTTATAATAATTTTATTTTTACATTATACATGATATAATATTATAAGGTAGGAAAAAAATATGGTAAAGAAAATAATTAAATATTCAGCAATTTTTTTAAGTTATTTTTTATATGAACTATTAATATCATTTATTTTTAATAAATTTAATATTGATGTTAAAAATATGGATTATTTAACAAAGAATATTGTTTATTTTATAATAGACATAGTTTACATATTATTTCTTTTTTTAATCTATAAAAAAGACTTAAAAGAAGACTTTAAAAATGGTAATTTTAAAGTTGATGAAAATATTGCAATTTATATGATTGGATTAATAATTATGGTAATATCAAATTCCATAGTTATGAAAATAACAAATAAAGAATTAAGTAATAACGAACAAATAGTTAGAACAATGATAGATTTTTTTCCTGTGTATATGAGTTTTTCATCAGTTATATATGCACCTTTTGTTGAAGAATTGATATTTAGAAAAACAATAAGAAAAATGATTGATAATAAATATATATACATAATAACAAGTGGAGTATTATTTGGACTTATTCATGTAATTTCAAGTAATACAGATTCAAACGAATTATTAATGGGTATTCCATATATATTAATGGGTATTGATTTTGCATACATTTATGTAAGAACGAATAATATATATACTACTATGATAATTCATGCATTGCATAATCTTATAATGTTAATTGTTCAATTTATAGGAGGTTAATATGAGAAAAGTAGATGCTGATTTTGAAGAAGAATTTGAAAAAAAGAAAAATTCACCCATAAGAAGATTTATTAGCATAATTATATTACTAATAACATTAATAATTATATATGGATTTTATGTTGGACCTACCGGGTTATTAATAAATAGTCATACTATTAATACAAATAAAATTACAGATAGTTATAATTATTTTAAAATAATACAATTTTCAGATGTACATTATGGTAAAACTATAAAAGATAAAGAATTTAAAAAAATAGTAAAAAAGATAAATATGTATAATCCAGATATAGTAGTATTTACTGGAGACTTAATTGATCAAACAATAATACCAAACGAAAAACAAATAGCTAAATTAAATGAATATTTAAAAGAAATTGATAGTGAATATGGTAAATATTATGTATCCGGAGATCATGATATAAAATTTGATGGTTATGATGATTTAATGGTTAAAAGTAATTTCGTATCACTGAATGATAAATTTGACATCATTTATAATAAAAATGATGAAAATATATTCATTTCCGGAATAAATTACAAAAGTACAGGTGATTATCTAAAAGAATTAAAATTTGAAGAACTACCAAGTTATAAAATAAACATTATGCATACACCAGATACATTTGATAATATAAGTTCATACAATTATGATTTAGTACTTGCAGGACATACATTAAACGGTTTAATAAATATTCCTTTTTATGGAGGACTATATAAAGAAGAAGGTGGACTAAAATATAATAAACCTTACTATCAAATTAATAATACAGAATTTTATATTTCTAACGGTCTTGGAACATCAGATTTAAATTTCAGATTATTTAATAGACCATCAATAAGTATTTATATATTACAAAAAAAATAAGCAAATGCTTATTTTTTTTATGTCTTTATCTAATGACTAATTAAGTAATTTATATGTTCTACTTGGTCTGTTACATTGACTTTATCATCTAATGATAAATCCATTGCATATACTCTATAGTCATCTAAAGTGCTTATTCCTACTATATGGTTTTGTAATATTGTTTGATCTGTTACATTTATTAGTCCATTTTCATCTATATCTCCTAATACTATTACTTTTACTTC
>CADANX010000017.1 GCA_902789425.1 uncultured Erysipelotrichaceae bacterium | reverse complement strand
TGGACTAATAAATGTAACAGATCAAACAATATTACAAAACCATATAGTAGGAATAAGCATAATAGATGACTATAGAGTATATGCAATGGATTTATCACTGGATGATAAAGTCAATGTAACAGACCAAGTAGAACATATAAATTACTTAATTTCACATTAATGAAAAGAGGATAAAAAATCCTCTTTTTTTAAAAAGTTCTTGCTAAATGATAATTCTTATTATAGAATATACTCAATTTTAATCGTTAGGGAGAGCAAAATATGAGTTTAGACAAATTATATGAATATCTAATTATGACAGATCAACTTGAAGAATTTTTAGAACTTGAAGAATCTGAAGAAATTGTTGATGAAAATGATAATTAATATATATGTTTACATATATATTTTTTATTTTTATTTAAAAGCTATTGACAAAATAAAAAAAGCATTTATAATAACATCTTGTGTGGTTTCCAGGGGGTAAATTATGGAATTAAATATAGGAGATTTAAAAGACTATACTTTAGAGTGTAAAAAACTTGAAGAACAAATACTTTATCTTGATAAACAAATAGCTGATGTAAGTGTTAGAATTACTAAATTAGGTGCTGAATCTAAGCTAGGAGTTATGCTTGTAAAAAGACGTTCTTTGATGGAAGATGAAAAGAAATATTTAGTTAGCACTGTAAAAGAATTAAGGGAATCTATTAGTAAGATGACTTTTGGTAATTATATTTCTACAGTTGATGAAGAGGAATTTGAAGCACCAAAAGAAGATGTTAAAATAGATAAAAAATTAGACGAAGAAGCTAAATCTTTTGATTATAATGAATATAAAAAGAATAACAAAGAAAAAGAAACTACTTTAAACGCAACTGTTGTTGATAATAAAATTATTATTTCAAAAGAAGAAAAAGAGGTAGAAAAAAAAGAAGAATCTATACCAGAGGTTCAAGAAGTTGAAGCAAAAACTTATTCTGATAAAAGATTAAAAGTTGTTTTTACAGGTGATAAATATAGATTTTATATTAAATTAAGAGATGGTAATACTGAAATCATGGATGCACCAGTTGCTAAAAGATTTTTAAGATATAAAAAATTAGTAAAAAGAACAGCAAATAGATATCATATTGATAAAAAGAATATCAAGAATATAGATTTAAATTTATTTTTCGGTTTAATAAATGTTGATTATGAATTTAATACTAATTATTCTGATGATTATCTTGATGGAATTTTAGATGCTGAACTTATTTATAATAATAATAAATTAGTTATGTCAAAAAAGTTTTCAATTAAAGAAAAAATTAAACAATATTTAATATCATTAAGACAAAAGAAATATGCTAATGCACAAATTAATCATGCAAAGCCAGTATTTGCATCACTTAGTTTATTAGCTGCATTATCAGTATTCTCATTAGTAGGTGTTGCAAAGAATCATGAATCTGATAGTACTTCATATGGTGTTGAAGCTACATCTGAAAAAGATACAGAAGAACCAATAACTGAAGAAGTTAAGATAGTTGTAAGAGAAGCGAAAAAAGAAAATACTTCAGAAAATAATGGTTTTAAATTAGATGATAGATTTAGATTAGTATATAAAGATGATTCTGGAAAAGTAACTAAATCTTATGAAGTATCTAGTGATATTAGTGGCCATGATAAAAAATCAACAGCTGATTTTGGTTGTGATTATTTTAAAATATCTGGTATTTATGCATTTTTAAATGGAAGTAATGTTGCCTCTATTACAAATAATAATCATGAAGAATTAACTACAAATGAACTATATAGAAAATATGGTTCTGATATTGATATATATTTAGATTTTGATGGTTATAATAAAGGAGAAGATACTCCTGTTTGTGAATCAATTGGTTTTATTAATATTGATGAACTTGCTTTCTTTACTAAAGAACAAAAAAGAGATATAGCAATGAGCGAAAGCCCAACTGAAGAAAAGAAAGTAAAAAACACTGTATTCACTACTGAAAACGCCACTGATATAGCAGATATTCCAGTAGTTTCTGATGTTACTTCATATGGATCTTCAACAACAGAAGAGGTAACTACAGAAGTAGCTTCTACTGAAGAAAATAAAAAATCTACTTCAGAAATTAATGGTTATGGAATTAATGATAAAGTAAGATTAGTAACAAGAAATGCTGATAATGTAGTTACTAAATCTGTACAATTATATGCTGATGCCTGGAGTAGTGGTCATAGTATTTCTGCAAGCGATATTAATTGTGACTATTTTAAAATATCATACATAGCTGTTTACAGAGGTAGTGAAATATTAGATACTATTCAAGTAGATAGTGACAATAATGATCTTAAAACAAATGATTTATATAAAAAATATGGATCAGATATTGATATAGCATTTAATTTTGACGCATATGTTAAATCACTTGGTTTTGATAAATGTGTATGTGAATATGCTGGTTGGGTAAATATTGACCAATTAGTACATAGAACGCCAGAACAAAAACAAAAATTAGCTGGTGAAAAAGTATTAACATTAAAATAAGATTTATAAAAATCTTATTTTTTTATAGTTAAAAATAAATTCATATTTGATTTAAAATCATTAAATATATTAGAAATATATAATAAGGATGTGATAAATATGGATGAAAAATTTGAAATTGAAGTTTTAACAAGACTTGCTGTTATAGAAAATAAAATAGATGATTATAATAAAATGAAAGAAAAAATTGATACTACATATGAAATATCAATTAGAAATAAAGAAGAAATAAGTAAGATAGAAGATAGAAATAAATGGATTTTTAGAACACTTATTGGTGCAATATTAACTGGATTAATAGGAATAATTACTATATATTTCAAAATTGGTCTTGGATTATAAAGAAAGAGTACAAAAATGTGCTCTTTTTTGTTATAATTAAAAAAGAAAGGACTTTTCATCATGGTAGTAATTATAGCAGAAAAACCAAGCTTAGCTAGAAATATAGTAGCTGGTATTGGTAAAATGACAAATAAAAATGGTTATTATGAAAATAATGAATATATAGTTACATACGCTTTTGGACATTTATTTACTTTGTGTGATATTGAAGAATATCAAGATAAAAAAGATAATAAATGGACAATGGAAGGTTTACCATGTTTTCCTGAAAAATTCAAATTCAGACTTAAAAAAAATGAAAATAAAAAAGATGATGAAGGTGTTATTAAACAATTTGAAATTATTAAACAATTAGTTAATAGAGAAGATGTAGATACTATAGTAAATGCAGGCGACTCGGATAGAGAAGGAGAAATAATTGTTAGATTATGTATTATTAATGCGCTTAAATCAAAGAAAAAAGTATTAAGACTTTGGCTACCTGATCAAACTCCAGAAACTGTAGCTCAAGGTCTAAAAGAAATGAAAGATGACTCTGAGTATAATTCACTTGCAAATGAAGGTTTTGCACGAACTTATGTAGACTGGTTATATGGAGTTAATCTAACAAGATATGCGACTTTGAAAACAGGAACATTATTAAGAGTAGGTAGAGTTATAATTCCAATCGTAAAAGCAATATATGATAGAGATATGGATATTAAGAATTTTACGCCTGAAATATATTATGGAATTACATCTAATGAAAAAACATCTGATGAAGAAATAGAATTAAATTCAAAAGAAAAATTTGATAAAGATTCACTTGAAAAGGCACAAAAGTTATGTGATGAATATAACAATTTAAAAGCTATAGTAACAGATAAAAAAGTAAAAAAAGATGTACTTAAACCAGGTAAATTATATTCTTTATCAAAACTTCAAAATTTTTTAGGTAAAAAATATAAAATGCCAATGAGTAAATCACTTGCTATAGTTCAAAAACTTTATGAAGAAGGCTACTTAACATATCCTCGTACTAACTCTGAATATTTAGCAACAAACGAAAAGGATAAAGTAAAAAAAATAATTGAAATAGTTTCAAATTTAGGTTATGATTTAAAATTCAAAGATCAAAAAAATATATTTGATGATAGTAAAATTGAATCTCACTCAGCATTGACACCAACTTATAAAATTCCTAAAAAAGAAAATTTATCTAAAGATGAATTAATTGTCTATTCAACTGTTCTAAAAAGATTTGCGGCAGTGTTTGCTAAAGAAGATTGTAAGATTGAAAAAACAGAAATAACAATTAAATTAGGTGATAAAGAAGAATTTTCTTTAAAAGGTACAGTTATTTTAGAAAAAGGGTGGACTAAATATGATTTTTATAATAAAAATGATAAAGTGTTACCTAATTTAAATATTAATGATGAAGTTAATATTAATTTCAAACCAAAGGAAAAGAAAACATCAGCACCAAAACATTATACTATTGAGACATTAAATAATTATTTAAAGAATCCATTTAGAGATGAAAAAGAAAAGCAAAGTGAAGATGACTCTGAAGATTATAAAGCAATATTTGAAGGTCTTGAACTTGGAACTGAGGCTACTAGAACAGGTATTATTAATAATGCTATTAGTAGTAAATATATCGAACTTAAAAAAGATACATATTATATATTACCTAATGGTATTTATTTAATAGAATCATTAATTAATATGCAAATAAATATGGATAAATATAAAACAAGTACACTTGGTAAAGGTCTTAAATCAGTATATAGAAATGAAAAGACAATAAATGATGTTGTCTTACTTGCAAAAGATGAAATAAAAGATATATTTGATAAAAGTAAGTTAGAAACTGATTCTGGTTTTTATGGAGATATTGTAGGTAAATGTCCAAAATGTGGTAAAGATGTTATGAAAAACAAGTATGGTTTTGGCTGCACTGGTTATAAAGATGGATGTGACTTTAGAATTAATGGTACAATTTGTAAGAAGAGTATTTCTAAAAAAGATGCATCTGATTTACTTGAAAAAGGTATAACAGATAAAATAGATAATTTTGTTTCTAAGAATAATAAGTTATTTTCAGCAAAAATAAAATTAGAAAATGGCAAAACTCTATTTGATTTTAATTAATTTGTGCTATAATTTATATAAGGGAGAGGTAAAATAATGAAAAAAGTAAAAAGTATTTTAATACTACTATTATTAGCAGTTATTGTTATTCCATTTAATAATATTCATGCAGATGACAAAATAACTGTATATATGTTTAGAGGAGAAGGTTGTCCTCATTGTGAAGAAGCTTTAAAATTCTTTGATAAATTATCTCAAAGAGAAAAGTATTCTAAATTATATAATTTAAAAACTTATGAAGTTTGGAATAGTGAAGAAAATCAAGAATTAATGGAAAAAGTTGCTGCTGAACTTGGTGAAGAGGCATCTGGTGTTCCATATATCGTAATTGGTGAAAAAACTTTTAGTGGTTATTCAGCAGAATATGATACACAAATAAAAGAAGCAATTAAAAATGCTTATAATGATAAAGATTATAAAGATGTTGTAAAAACAATACTAAAAGGTCAATCTAAAAAAGATAAAGCAAAAGAAGATTTTCCAATAGTACCTGTTACAATAACTATTGGATGTGCAGTTTTAATAATAGTAGGTCTAGTAATATTAACAAAGAAATTATAATTATAATTTCTTTTTTTATTGTAATAATATTATTCATATGTTAAAATTATTTTGTAATTGGCCTGTTGGTGAAGCGGTTAACACATCGCCCTCTCAAGGCGACATTCACGGGTTCAAATCCCGTACAGGTCACCAATTTTTTTTTGGAGGAATTTATGTTAATAAATGTTAATACTCAAAGTAGTATAAAAATTATTGATGATAAAATAATTTACTTTGATCCATACAAAATTAGTGATGAAATAAATGATGCGGATTTAATTTTTATTACTCATAGTCACTATGATCATTTTTCTATAGATGATATTAAAAAAGTAATGAAAAAAGATACTATTTTTATATGTCCGTTATCTATTAAAAATGATATAACTTCGTTTATAAATGAGGAAAGAATAATTTTTGTTAAACCAAATAATTCATATGAAGTAAATGGCTATACATTTGATACAATTCCAGCATATAATATAAATAAAGATTATCACAAAAAAGAGTATGAATGGTGCGGATATTTAATTAAAGTATCAGATAAAGTTTTATATATTGCAGGTGATACTGATTATATTCCAGAAATAAAATGTATTAAATGTAATATTGCTTTTGTTCCTATTGGAGGTACTTTTACAATGAATGCAAAAGAAGCATCTAATTTTATAAATGATATAAAACCAGATGAAGCAATTCCTATTCATTACGGATCTATAGTTGGTTCTAAAAAAGATGAAAAAGTATTTACTGAAAATGTTTTAAAAAATATTAAAATAATTATTAAATTATAAAGTACATTTATGTGTATTTTTTTTTAACAAAAAATCAAAAAAAATCTTTATAAATAAAACAAATATGATATACTTATATTAGAAGGTGATAATAAATGTTTAAGAAAACTAAAAATGATAAATTAGATATTGAACAAATTAATGAATCAGTAGGTTTATTAAGTAGGATTTTAAAAATTTTATTCTTTGTTTTAATAGTAATATGTGTACTTATGGGAACATATATTTTAAAACAATGGAAAGTTTTTTCAATTATTAAATCTATTTTAAAAATATTAACTCCATTTTTTATAGGATTTTTTATAGCATGGTTATTTAATCCTGCAGTAACTAAACTTAGTAAAAAAATGAAAAGGGGTTATGCAACATTAATTATATATACATTATTTTTAATAGTACTTGCTTTAATAATTTTTTATTGTATACCAACAATTATTTCACAATTAAATGATTTTGTTAAAGTAATTCCTAGTTTAAAAAATATTTTAAGTGACATTATTGATGATTCATATGATACAATATCACCTGTAATTAACTTTGATTTAAATACTTTAAGAAGTCAATTATATGATCTTATTATGTCATTTGGTCAAGATGTTTCTGTTGATTTACCTAGTAGATTATTATCAATTATTACATCAATAATATCAGGTCTTGGAACATTTTTAATAGGTCTAGTAATTGGTGCTTATATGCTTCTTGATTTTGATGGAATAAGTAAACATATTTTATCTTTATTCCCAGCTAAAACAAGAAAACATATTTCAGATTTACTTGCAATAGCAGATCAAACATTAGTTAATTTTATAAAAGGTACTATTTTAATATCAATTATTTTAACTATTTTTACTTATATTTTATTTGTATTAATTGGTATAAAAGCACCATTATTATTTGCAATATTTGTTGGATTTACTAATATAATTCCATATATTGGTCCATACATTGGTGGAATACCAGTAGTACTTGTTGGATTTTCACAAAACTTTTATAGTGGATTCTTTGTATTACTTGCAGTAGTAGCTGCTCAAGCACTTGATGGATATATTTTAAGACCAATACTTCTTGGTAAGGGACTTAATCTTCATCCAGTTACAATAATTATTTCATTATTATTATTTGGACATTTCTTTGGAATTATGGGTATGATTTTATCAATGCCTATAGTTGCAACAATAAAACTTATTTATGGTTATTATGATGAAAAATATGATTTCTTTAATAGAAAAGAGAATGAAAAGGAAATTGAAAAAGAAAAATTGAAAGAAGAAGAGTGATAGCAAATGGAAAAAAAAGCAATAGTATTATGTGGAGGCGGAGCAAAGGGAGCATATCAAATAGGTGCTCTTAAAGCTTTAAATAAAGTAGGATATAAATATGATATAGTTACTGGAACTTCAGTTGGTGCCTTAAATGGTGCTTTTGCAGTTATGGGTGACATTAAAAAAGCAGAAAATATATGGTCTAAATTAGATATGGAAGGAATTTTTTCATTTAATGATAAACAAAAAGATATATCTAAATCAAAATCAATGGCAGAGCTTACTAAAAATCTAATTAAATCAGGAGAAAGTGCTTCATATGAACCACTTCTTGAGTTAATTGATAAAAATGTAAATGAAAAAAAGATTCGAAAGTCAGATATTGAATATGGATTTGTTACTACTGAATTTAAACCACTTAAAAAAGTAGAAATCTTTAAAGGTGATATTCCATATGGACAATTAAAAAATTATATAATGGCATCTGCAGCTTGTTATCCTTATATGAAAAGTTTTAAAATTAATGATAAACAATTCTTAGATGGTGGTTATTTTGATAATATGCCAATAGATATGGCACTTAGAAAAGGTGCTACTGATATTGTTGTTATTGATTTAAAAGGTATTGGTAAATTAAATAAAGCAAATGATATCCCAGCAAAAGTAACTTATGTAGAATGTAGCCAAAATTTAGGCGGTATAATGCTATTTAATAAAGAAAATAATATTAGAAATATTAAACTAGGTTATTTAGATACATTAAAAGCATTTAATAAACTAGAAGGAAATTTATATTCTTTTAGAAAAGGAGAAAATATTAAGGCTTCATCAATTGAAGATAAAATTATTAATATTACTAGAAAAATATTTTCTTCAATTCCAAATGCATCTTCTATGGAAAAACTTGCTGAAGCACAAATAAAGAATTGTATTAATAATTATTATAAAAATATATACACAATTAAATCTAGTGCTCTTGCAATGCTTGAAATGACAGCAGATATATTTAAGATAGATTATCTTAGAACATATACATTTAAAATGCTTTCAGATAAAGTTATAGTTGAAGCTAATAAAATAAAAAGATCAGATAAGAATCTTTCTTTAGATATTAAAAAAATACTTGAAAGTGTATTAAAGGTTGATAAGATGAGTGACGTATTTAAAATGTATGATAAAAGTAAGTTAGTTTTATTTATTAAATCAATTATATCTAAAGATAAAATAACTCAAGAAGATAAGAAAGATATTTATATGTTATCTATTGCTTTTCCAGAAACAGTATTAGCAGCAATATTCTTAAAAGCATATGAAGAAAGTAAACTAATTAATATAAAGAAATAATGTAATATAGTAATATATTACATTTTTTTTAATATAATTTATTGGTGATTATATGATTATAATAGATCCAGGAAAAATGGATAATGAATATACCTTACCAATAAGCAAATATATTTATAAAAGGTTAAATGAACTTGGAATATCTTCGATTTTAATAAATGAACAAGGTGATAATTTATCAGAAGATGAGAGAATAAAATTAATTAATAATTTAACTAGTGACAAAGATATTGCATTAATAAATTTAATGAGTACTGGTGATTTAGAAGGTACAGAAATAGTTTATGCACTTAGGAATAATGACAAATTATCTAATTTAATTAATAACAATTTAAATAGTATAAATAGAGTTGTTAATAAGTATTATCAAAAAAGAGATGAATCAGATACATCTAAGGATTATAATACTATTATAAGAGACACAAGTCCTATTGAAACAATTATTATTAAATATGGATATATAGATAATTATGATGATGTCCAAAAAATAAGTAATAATTATTTGTCATATGCTGAAATGATAGTTAAATCACTTTCAGAGTATTTAAATAAACCTTATTTAAAAGGTGAATCAACTTATATAGTTCAAAAGGGAGATAGTTTATATTCGATAGCAAAAAAATATGGAATAACAGTGGATAAGTTAAAGGAACTAAATAATTTAAAAAGTAATCTTATAAACATAGGACAAGTGTTATTTGTTACAAGTAGTAATACATATATAGTTCAAAAGGAAACATAGGACAAGTGTTATTTGTTACAAGTAGTAATACATATATAGTTCAAAAGGGAGATAGTCTATATTCGATAGCAAAAAAATATGGAATAACAGTAGATAAACTAAAAGAATTAAATAATTTAAAAAGTAATATAATAAATATAGGCCAAATTCTTAAAATTCCTTCATAATAATCAATTTACTTAACTTTTTTATCGTGTTATAATAAATACAGGTGATTTTTATGAAGATAGTTAAAATAAGTGCTTTATGGTGTCCGGCTTGTTTAATTACAAATAATAATTTAAATAAGTTATTAGAAAAGTATAAAGATATTGAAGTAGTTAATTTTGACTATGATTATGATGATATTAGTGAATATAATGTAGGTGATGTATTACCTGAATTAATTATTTACAATGATAATAAAGAAATAAAAAGACTGGTTGGAGAAAAATCATTAAAAGAGTTAGAAGAAGTAGTAGGTGAGTTGTATGAAGAAAAGAATTAGTTTATTAATTATATTAATGATATGTTTATTTCCAATAAGTGTATTTGCAAAAGAAAAAGAAATAAACATTTATATGTTTAGAGGAGAAGGATGTCCTCATTGTGCAGCAGAAGAAAAATGGTTTGATAATTATTTAAAAGATAAAGATAATATTAAACTTTATAAATATGAAGTATGGAATAGTACAAGAAATCAAGAATATTTAGTTAAAGTACAAGAACAAGTTAACAATAAAGAGTCAGGTGTTCCATATACTGTAATAGGACATAATGTAATAGTAGGATTTTCAGATGGTGTTACTGAAAGTAAAATAAAAAAATATATTAAAGAAGCTTTAGAAGATGATGATTATAAAGATTATGTTGGTGATATTGTAGGTGTTAAAAGTAAATATAATACTTCTGAAAAATATGTAGAACCTACAAAATCAAAAATGATTCCAACTAAAGAAAAAGTAGAAGAAATAGTAGTACCTGTAATGGGAAAGATTAATCCAAAAACAGTTTCACTTCCATTTTTGTCAGTAGTTTTAGGTTTTATTGATGGATTTAATCCATGTGCAATGTGGATTTTAATATTCTTAATAACAATGTTATTTAATATGAAAGATAGAAAGAAAATGTGGGTACTTGGACTTACATTTATAATTACATCTGGAGTAGTTTACTTAGCATTTATGCTTACTTGGTTAAATTTAGCTATGTTTATAAATAAACTTGTATTCATTAGAATATTTGTTGCAGCAGTTGCTATAACTGCAGGTATTTGGAACTTAGTAAAATACTCAAATTCATTAATGAAAAAAGATGAAGGATGCGATGTGGTTTCTAAGAAAGACAGAAGAAAAATAATGGATAAAGTAAAACAAATAGTAAGTGAAAAAAGATTTGCTATTGCTATTGTTGGTGTAATGTTACTTGCAGCATCAGTTAATATTATTGAATTACTTTGTTCAGTTGGAATACCATTAATATTCTCACAAGTATTATCAATGAATAATTTAACATCATTTGAATATATGCTTTATATGCTTACATATATAACTTTTTTCTTAATTGATGATATTATTATATTTGCAATAGCTATGAGTACATCAAAAATAACAGCAATTTCAACAAAATATACAAAATACTCACATTTAGTTGCTGGTATATTAATGCTTATAATGGGTGTGTTAATGTTAATAAAACCAGAATTATTAATGTTTAACTAAAAAAAGAAATATTTTTATATTTCTTTTATTTTTAGTGGATTTATATTTTCTATAGTATAGCCATTATTATTTAATAATTTTAATACTTCATTTAAAACGATTACTTCATTATTTTTATCTTTAATATTATTCTTAATAATACTATATATACTTTCTTTAAATTCCTTTTTATTTACAAGAGTTTTATATATCTTTTGTATTTCAGTATGATCAATTTGTTTACTCAAAGTTATCATCTCCTAAAACATTATATACTAAAAACTCGGGTTTGACTAGGTGTAAATTAAAAATCATATTAAGTATACTAAAATTAAGAGGAATTGGTATGAAAGATATTAAAGAATACATGGTGCAGGAATGTTTTAGTATAAATTTAAGATGGTATAGATATCAAAAGAATTATACACAAGAAAAACTAGCAGAGCTCTCTAATTTAAATCCGAAATATATAAGCGATTTAGAGAGAGGAAAATATTGTCCTAGTCTAGGAAAACTTGAAGCACTAGCAAAAGCTTTAGATATAGAACCTTATGAATTAATAAAACCAGAATTATTAGATCAAAAAGTGTTAGAAAAAGTAAAATAATATAAAAATATTATTTTTTTTAATTCTAATATGTTATAATTTTTATATGGAGGATATTATGGAAGAAAATAAAAATGAAGTAAAACCAGTTGTTATTGAAATGGAAGATGATAAAGGACAAAAGGTTAAAGTTGAAGTTGTTGCTACTTTTGATGATTCTGGTAAAAGTTACGCAATTGCTAATGACTTAGATGATAATGATAGTTCATATATTTTTGAAATCAAATCAGTACCAGAAGGAGATATTCTAGTTAGTATAGATGATGAAGCTGAATTTGATAGATTATGCAAGGTTGTTGAAGAATTAACTGAATAATAGTTGACTTTTATATAAATATAGTGTTATAATCAATTTGCGAGTCGAAAAACCGCAAATTTTGGGGCCTTAGCTCAGCTGGCTAGAGCATCTGCCTTGCACGCAGGGGGTCAGGGGTTCGAATCCCCTAGGCTCCACCAAAATTGAAATTAAAAGAACTTAATTAAGTTCTTTTTTTTATTGTTGTTAATAAATAATTAATATGTTAGAATAAATATATAGAAAGAGGCGATCTTATGAATAAATTAAGTGATGAATCATTTAAAAAGGTATTACCAATTCTAAAGGTATTTTATTCACTTCTTTCAGGTAGTTATACTGAAGATAAAGAAATGCTTGTAAAGTATAAAGTACAAATATTAGCTAATATAGAATTAATTAATATTTCAAAAGAAGATAAAGCATATTTAACACAAGAACTAGACGGATTTTTTAATAATTCTAATAATATATATGAAGCAAGAGATAAATTATCTAATTTTTGTTTAAAATATGGCTATGAATTAGATGATATAATGGAAAATAGAGTAAAAATAAAAAAATGAGGTATCTCATTTTTTTTTATTAACAACTTTCTTTATAACTAATCATAATATCATTGATTACTCTTTTAAGTTCATCATTTAATTTTATGTTTGCTATCTTTTGAAAAGAATCAGCATAGTTTTGATTTTTTGAAAAGCTAATTATATCATCTTTATGAATCTTTGTATAAAAGTCATTTTCTTGAATTTCTATCTTTTCATCATAATCTTTAATTGAACAATTTTTATTTACTTCATATGTCATATTACCTATACTCCTATTAAGTAAATTATACAATATTTAAAATTAAAAATCTATAAAAATTAATCAAAATTTTTAAAATTTTTAAAAGTGTAAAGTTGATTTTTATTTGTGATATTAAAAATGATTCCAATCATAAGCATATAGCTTATTAAACTAGATCCTCCATAGCTAATAAAAGGTAGTGTAATACCAGTTATTGGAAGTAATCCTATATTCATTGAAATGTTTTGTATTTGTTGAAAAATTATAACTCCTAAAAATCCAGATATGATATATTTATTTTTATTTTTTAGTTCAATTCCAATTCTAATTATTTCAGAATCAAATAATATTATACTAATTATTAGAATAATAGCTCCTAAAAAACCAAAATTAGTCAAAAATACAGAAAAAATAAAATCAGTATGAGGCTCTGGATAATAAATGGGATTTTTATTTAATCCATAACCATATAGTCCTGCACTAGAACTTGATGCAAGTGCATTTGTAAGCTGCATTCCACTTCCTTTTTTCCAGTCTAATAATCTGTCCATTCTATAGAAAAAATCTGTTCCAAAAATCTTAATAAATTGATTTTTATTAGTAAAGAAAAGTCCAAAGAATGGAACAAATAAAAGTATTATTATGCTAAATCCAAAAATAAACCATCTATATCTAATTCCATAAGTAAACAACGTAAAAAATAAGATTATAAAGTATATAATAACAGCACCAGTATCAGGTTCTAAAAAGGTAAAAAAAGAGGGGATAAGTGTTAATAATAAACATTTTATTATAACTATAAATTCATTTTTAAAATTCCTTTTAAATCCTTCATAATTATATTTATTTATTTCTTTAGAAAGCATTAAAATAAGTGCTATTTTCATAAATTCACTAGGTTGAAAAGATCCAATTAAAGGTATACTAAACCAACATCTTGCTCCATTAGATAAATTACCAAAAAACAAAACTAAAATTAATAATAATATATTTAAAATATATATATAATTTATAATTAGATTATTAATTATTATTCTTTTGTTAGATAAGATAACTATTAATAAAAATCCTATAAGATACCAAAATAATTGCTTTATATAAAGATTATTATAATTAGATGATAATAAGTTTTGTGAACTATAAATACTTATTACACTTATTATTAGAAAGACTATTATTAATACTAATAGTTTTATTTTTGATTTATTCATATATTTCACCATTAATATTATTGGTATTTTTTTATTATTTATATCATAAATTTTATTGAAGGAGTAATTATATGAGAAAAATATTACCTAAAATATACAAAGGTTCATCAATTATACCTAATAAAAATCAAGTTAAGACATTATTAAGT
Organism: uncultured Erysipelotrichaceae bacterium; assembly: GCA_902789425.1. Taxonomy (GTDB): domain Bacteria; phylum Bacillota_I; class Bacilli_A; order RF39; family UBA660; genus RUG13038. Next base: position 5,087 of record CADANX010000017.1, on the reverse strand, counting down.
TCAAGTATTAGTGAAATAAAAAATGTAGTGTCTGAGGAAGATATAAATAGTAAAATAAAAAACATTTTTCAGTCACCAAAATATGTATATAAAGCAAATGTTAGAATAATATTAAAAGATGGATTAGAACTCAAAAAAACTATCATTGGAAGAACCAATAATAGTCTAATTACAATAGATGATGAATTAATAAATGTTAATAATATTAGTGAAATTAACTTTTTAGACTAAACACCTTCAACTAATACATCTGCAAGACATCTTATACAGCAAATACATTCTAAATTCATAGTAAAGAATGAATCAGTAGATGAAAATGATCCATCTTCATTTTCAATTAAAACTCTAAATGTTGCACAACATTCATCAATTTTTTCTACCCTGAATATTGAAGAATATGTTTCTGGTGTAGATGTTCTAGTAGTAGGCGCACTCCATGGTGTTGTTCCATTACTTTGACATGTATAAAGCATTACTGGTCTTGTGTTAAAACATTGAAAAGTAAATTGACCTAATGTTGGTTTATCACAACTTTCAATTAAGTCATCACAACTTTCAGAATTTCTTTGTAATAGACAAATAACTTTAAGTATATCACTTATACAATTACAATTATTTTTACACATAATATATACCACCCCTTCTTTTATTTTCTAATATAGATTATTCAATTATAATTTAAAAGTGTAGGTATTTGCTTGTTTTTTTATTAAAATATAGTTATAATTATTATAGGTGATATTATGAATATACAATATATAATAATTATAGCCGTATTATTATTTATACTTTTAATAATACTAAAGGCAACAAAAAAAGATTTTAAAGTAGAGGCAAATAAGTTAATTGACTATCTAGGTGGAAAAGATAATATTATTAACATGGAAGTTAATATGTCTAGATTCAAAGTAACATTAAAAGATGTTTCTATTGTTAATAAAGATGCAATTCAAAGATTAGGTGCAAAAGGTATTGTTGAAATTGATAATCAATTAAAAATAATACTTGGACCAAATGCAAAAAAATTAAAAGGATATATTGATGATTTAAAGAAGTAATAATACTTCTTTTTTTTGACATAAAGCATATAATATGTTAGAATACATGGCCAAAAAAAGGGGTTTTTATATGTTATTGAAGGAAGAATATTCAAATGGATATTTAAATGATAAATTTGATCAATACATTGATACTTATAATGATGCTTTTTTAAAAGAAGAAGCTGATAAATTAAAATTATGTTTAAATAATGGGTTGTTTACAAGTAATTTACCTTGTGAAATTACACAGTTTTATCACGAATATGATCTTATGAATAAAAAACTTGATATATATTATGGATTTAAGGAATTACTCGAAAATATTTATTCTGACTTAAATAAAAGAAATATAGTGGAAATTGGTGCTGGTAGAGTACCTCAATTATCAAGAGAACTCGCAAAAACTTCTGATAAACAAATAGTTGCTTTAGATAGAATTATTTCAAAAAAGAATAATAAATATGATAATTTAAACGTCGTAAAAGGAGAATTCTTTGATGAAACTACATTAAGTGATAAACAATTATTAGTTGGTTTATATCCTTGTGAATCAACACTTGATATAGTAAAAGTAGCCTGCAAACATGATACAGATTTCTTAATATTAATATGTGATTGTATATATGGTAAAAGTAAATCATTAATATTAAGTGATTATTTACAAAATAAATTTTTGGAAGAAGTTAAAACTTATACAGAAAAAACAAATTTAGGTGAATTAAAAACAGCATCTTTTGATAATTCAAAACTTATTTATACAAATAAATTAAAAAAATAAAGTGCATATGAAAATATGTATTTTTTTTGACTAAAAATAAAGGAATATAAGAAGAGTAAAAGATAAAATAAGAACCTAGTTAAAAAGATATAAAAAGTGTCTAAAAAAGACCTAAAAAAGGCCTTAAAACAGATACAAAATCACTTCTATAATTACATGTGGGTGAGTTGTTCATAAATACATTGTAAAATAAGACTAGAATACTTGCTATGAAACACAAAAAATGCTATAATATTTATATAATAGGAGTACAGAATGAAAGACAAGTATTTTTTTAGAAAAATTAGTCAATTAATTCTAATGTTAGTAATTACACTAACAGTTTTTTGCATTACTCCTAAAACTGTTAAAGCCGGTGATTTAACATCACTTGAAGTAATAGACTATGAAAGTGATTTAGTACCTGCATTTGATCCGAATGTTTATAATTATTCTTTATCAATTTCTAAAACAGATATTGATTTATATTTTAACTATGAAAAATCTAATTCAAGTGATACTGTTAAAGTACAAAATAATAGATATTTAATAAATAATTTTGGCACTATTACAATTGATGTATCAGGAACTAAATATTATATAAACTATACTAAAATTGATACTTCTCAATATGCTGATGCTATAAGTTATACAGGAACTTATAAAGAGTTTATAACGTCTATTACAGGAAAATATAAGATTGAATTATGGGGAGCTCAAGGTGGTAACTATACTAGTACTTATATAGGTGGTAAAGGCTCATATACTTCTGGAACAATTAAACTTAATAAGAATAATTCAATATTTATTTATGTTGGTTCAACTACTACTGGTCAAACAGGCGGATGGAACGGTGGAGGAGCTGGTTACCCTAATGAAAATTATGGTTACGGTCTTGGTGGTGGAGGCGCCACAGATGTAAGATTAGTATCTGGTTCATGGGATAACTTCAATTCATTAAAATCTAGAATTATGGTAGCAGCCGGCGGTGGAGGTACATCATATTATAATAATGATGGTTACTTTATAGGTTCTCAAGGTGATGCCGGTGGTCTTAATGGATACGATGGTGTTTATACGCTAGCTCGAAATTGTTCTGGTGGTACATGGTGTAACACTAATAGTAGATATCACAACGGTGGTTATGGTGCTGAACAAAATGCTGGTGGCCATGGCGGCGGCGTATCTAATTATTGTGGCTACGGAGGAACCGGTTCATTTGGTAAAGGAGGAACCGGTAGAACATGCGGATCTAGTTCAGGTGGCGGAGGATCTGGATATTATGGTGGAGGATCATCTGGTAGAAATGGTTACTCAGGTGGAGGTGGATCATCATACATCTCAGGACACACTGGATCTAATTCTATTTCTTCAAGCTCAACATCATCTAACATTTCTCATACTGGCAGTTCAATACATTATAGTAATTATGCTTTTGATGACACATTGATGATAGACGGTCAAGGTTATAAATGGACAAACACTAAATCATCATCATCAATTGGTATGCCAACACATGATGGTACAGGAATCATGACAGGTAATGAAGGAAATGGTTATGCAAAAATAACACCTATATTTAAAAATAAAAATAATTACTTGTCTTCATTAGTTTCAAGTGATGGAACATTTAATCAAACTTTTGATCCTTTAATTGAAAATTACAACTTAGAACTTGATAAGTATACAAATTATTTTGATCTTTCAGGTAATTATGACGAAACAGCTCTTGTTACTGGTTTAGGTAGATATTATATTGATAACGATGAAACAAAAGTAATTAACATATCGGTAACAAGTGAAAGTGGAGATTTAAAAATATATACAATAACAGTATATAGAAATAAATTATCTGATAATGAACATAGTAGTAAATTAAAAACTCTTGAAATTGTTGGATATGAAGATGATTTGAATCCTTCATTCATTTCTAAAAACAATTCTTATATAGTTAGTGTTTATCCAAATGAAATATACTTGGATTTTAGATATGATTTTTATGATGATGAAGCAACTATATCAATCGAAGGTAATAAATATATGTCTGAAGATGATGGCTTTATAACAATTACAGTAACAGAACCACATGTTGAAGATACAATATATACTATTAATTATATAAAAGATAAAACAAGCACAATATATGAATATGATAGCAATGAAAGTTACGAAACATTTATTGCAAATCAAAATGCTAATTATAAATTTGAATTATGGGGAGCACAAGGTGGTAATTATACTGATACATATCAAGGTGGCCAAGGAGCTTACACTTCAGGTATTATAAAATTATCACAAGGTGATACACTTTACTTATATATTGGTAAAACAGCAGAAATGTATGAAGGTGGATATAACGGTGGTGGAAACGGATATCAAATAGAAAATTATGGTTATGGATTGGGTGGCGGAGGTGCCACAGATATAAGATTGATATCTGGAGATTGGAATAATACTCAATCTTTAAGAAGCCGTATTATGGTAGCATCCGGTGGAGGCGGAACGTCTTATTATGATAATGATGGTTATTTAGTAGGTACAAAAGGTTACGGTGGTAAACTTACTGGTATCGAAGGAGATTATACTTCTATTAGAAGCAGTTCTGGATTTGAAAAAAATGCTACTAAAGCCCAAGGTGGAACACAAACATTAGGCGGTAAAGGTGGTAAGATTAATGATTCAAACCATTATGGTGAATCAGGATTGTTTGGTAAAGGAGGTAATGGTAGAACTTCTGCTAATCCAAGTTCTGGAGCCGGAGGTGGCGGTGGCTACTACGGTGGAGGCGGTACAGGAAGAAATGGATTCTCTGGCGGAGGTGGATCGTCATATATATCTGGATATACCGGATGTGTAGCTATCAATTCTGCTGAAAACCAAAATCCAAAAACAGGATGTACAACTGGAACTAGTAATCAAGAATGTTCTATACATTATAGTAATAAGATATTTACTGATGGTGTTATGAAAGCCGGAAACGAAGAAATGCCTACTTATAATAATGATTCAACAATGGTTGGTAATACTGGAGATGGACATATTAGAATTACTCAGTTAAATACTTTATCAAAAGATAATTATTTAACAACACTAATTACAGATAAAGGAATATGGGATAAAGATTTTGATATGACTGAAGAAAACTACACAGTAAACTTAGGTGTAGATGACACAAGTATCAATATCGCAGCAAGACCAAGTAGTGATTTAGCTAGCATAGATGGCCTTGGTGAATATGATATACCAGCAGGAACAACAACAATAGAAATCACAGTAACAGCAGAGTCAGG
>CADANX010000016.1 GCA_902789425.1 uncultured Erysipelotrichaceae bacterium | reverse complement strand
GGGAGGTATTTTTATGAATATAAAAGAACTGTTAAAGAAAAAAGAAAAAGTAGAATATTTAGATTTAAATGAAGAAATAAATAAATACTTAAGATGGTATGAAGAAAATATAAATTATAATAAGAATACTGTAGAAAACTTAATAACTAAAATAGCAGTATGGTATGAACTAAGATATCCAGATTACGAAATAAATAATATTTTTCCATATACAAAATATTTTGAATCAGATAAAAGTATATATGTATATGATAAAGAAGAAAAAGATGATATAAAGTTTTCAGAGTTTTATACTGCTCATAAATTCTTTTCATCACTTCCACTTGAAGAAAAAAGATTCTTAAAAAAAGCTAGATATAATTCACTTATATATATTGTTCCAGGATCTGCACATATTCATGTTACAAGAAATGGTTTTATAAATGAGTGTGAATATCTAACATTAAATACAATGGGAAGAATTAAAGATGAAGAAGTTGAAGGAAAAAATGTAAAAGAACTTCAAAAGTTATTTAAAGACAGAAAAATAAATTTTGTACATAATGGTGAAAGTGTGCCAAATGAACTAGATCTTGCCATAAAATCATATGATAATTGGAATTTAAATAGAGAAAAAATTCTTGACTGCGCAATGTATAAAATAATACAAAGAGGTGGAGCTAAGGTAGGTTCTAGAAGAGGATTCTTATTTGCTAAAGAATTTAATAGAGATTTAAGTATTCCAATGATGTACTCTTATAATGTATTTGATTATTATCTTAGTTATTTAATAAATGAATATATAAAATGTGGTGGAAAAACAGATATAGATTGTTATACTAATTATTTCTCAAAAGAAAATGATGAAGATATTAGAATAATTAAATTTACTGACTTAATGAAAATACATAATGAAGTAAAAGAAATATATGGTATAAATGATAATAAATATACTAAAGAACAATTAGAATTATATAAGAGATTTATAACTGCAATTAAAAATAAAGTTGATCCACAAGAAGTAAAAAAAGAAAATATAAAAAGACTAAGAATTGAGAGAAAATTAAATAAACAACGTAGTAATAGTAAAATTGACAATTAATATTTATTGATGTATAATTTTTTTAAATCAATGAGAAGGACATGATTATTAATGATAATTTAAAGAGAGTTAGTGGTTGGTGAGAACTAATAATTTAATTAATAATTCCTACCTTTGAGTGAAATAGAAAACTATTTCCGGTTAAAGACCGTTATCTAATTAAGTTAAACAAAGGATGGTACCGCCGTTATGGCTCCTTATTAGGCACCATTCTTTTTTTTTAGGAGGAACAAAAGCATGAAATTAAGTAAATTAAATATTAAAAAAATTAATCTAAATGACGTAGATAAAGATTATTCTTCACAAGATATTTTAATGAAATCAGGCGAATTATATCAATTTGAAAGTGGTATATATGGATATGGTAATATTTGGAATAAACTTCAAAGAAATATAGAAAATATTATTATAGATGAACTAGATAAAGCAGACTGCATTGAAACTAAATTTCCAGTTCTTCAACCAAAAAAAATATGGGATAAGTCAGGAAGATGGGATACATATACAAAAGATTCTGATATTATGTATACTATAGATAATAATTTAGGTGAATATGGACTTGCTCCAACAGCTGAAGAATGTGCTACTATATTTGGTTCAAATAGATTAATTTCATATAAGAATATGCCAGCTACATATTATCAAATTGGCGAAAAATTTAGAAAAGAAATAAGAACAAGAGGTTATTTATTTAGACCAAGAACATTTACTATGATGGATGCTTATTCTTTTGATAAAGATGAAGAAGGTATGCATAAAACATTTAATAAAATGCATGAAGTATATTTAAATATATTTAAAAGAATTGGTATTAATATAATTCCTGTTGTTAGTGATGGTGGAACTATGGGTGGTAGAGTATCTAAAGAATATCAAGCTATTACTAATTTAGGTGAGGATATAATTCTATATGATGAAAAACATAATATAGGAATAAACAAAGAAGTACTTGAATTTGATGATAAAGATGTATTTTTAAAAGCTTTCGGAGTAGATGATATAAATACTTTAAAAGAAGTACCATCAGTTGAACTTGGTAATAATTTTGAACTTAAAACAAAATATTCTGAAGATATGAATTTATATTATGTTGATGAAGATGGTAAAAGTAAACCATATTATATGGGATGCTATGGAATTGGTGTTGGAAGAATAGTTGCTACATTACTTGAAAATAATGTAATAAAAAAAGATGGCAAATTAAAAGGTTTTGCTATTCCAGAAAATGTAGCACCATATAAACTTCAAATAATTTATAATGAAGATAATAAAGAATATGCAGATAAATTATATAATTATTTAAGTGAAAATAATATAAGTGTAATATTAGATGATAGAGAAAGTGTTAACTTAGGAAATAAAATAAATGATGTATATGTACTTGGAACACCTAAAATGATAGTACTTGGAAATAAATTTGATAAAGAAAATTATGTTATTGAAGATACTAAAACAGGTGAAACTAAGTCTTATAAATTAGATGAATTAATAAATATATTAAAGTAATGAAATTATAAAATAATAGATTGTAAATTCAGGAGGGAATAATATGAAAATATTTTTAAATGATTCAGTTTATGTACAAAAAAATGATATTGGCTATTTAAGTCATACTGATAGAGCAATACCCGCATCTATTTATACAAAAGTTTTTTCTTCAGGAATAACTATAATAAATGATAGCAATAGATATGAATTTGTTAAGTTTAGTGAACCAAGTGAAATAGAATTTTTTGAACAACTTGATTTAATAGTTAATTATGATGATTACAAAGATCTTTCAAAAGAAGAAATAATAGATGCTGGAAATAAAATAAATGAAGAAAGAAATAATATTGCTGAAATATTTAATGCAATGTCAGATGAAGAAAAAGAAAGAAATATGAATCTATATACTAAATGTGATGAACTTGAATTTAAAGTTTTATCAATAAGAGATATTTTATGGTATAAAGAAGGTCAATTAAAATTAAAAATGCCAAGAAAAAGAAATAAAGTATTAAACTTTAAAAAAAGTAATAAGTAATTATTACTTTTTTTATGTAAATTTTTGCCAATTTTTAAAAAACTCTTTTATAAAACAAATGTTCGTGATAAAATTATAATGGTGATATTTATGAGAGATTATTATGCTGTTATTGATTTGAAATGTTTCTTTGCATCAGTTGAATGTGTAGAAAGAAATTTAGATCCTTTTAAGACTGATTTAATAGTTGCTGATAAATCAAGAGGAAAAGGAACTATTACTCTTGCTATAACTCCTAAAATGAAAAAAAGAGGTATTAAAAATAGATGTAGGGTATTTGAAATACCAAATAATGTTCATCCTATATTTGCAAAACCAAGGATGAAAAAATATATAGAATATTCAGGAAAAGTATATAAAGTATATTTAAAATTTATAGATAAAGAAGATATTCATGTGTATTCTATAGACGAAGCTTTTATATATTTAACACCATATATTAAATTATATAAAAAAAATCCTATTGAAATATCTAAAATGATATTAGAGGAAATATATAAAGAAACATCTTTAACCGCAACTGCTGGAATAGGTACAAATATGTATTTGGCAAAAATAGCTCTTGATATAATATCAAAACATACTAAAAATAATATAGGTTATTTAGATGAAAAACTTTATAATGAAAAATTAATAGATCATTTACCACTTACAGATTTTTGGATGGTAGGTAAAGCTACTGAAAATAGACTTTTTTATCATAATATAAAAACAATGAGAGATATAACAAAAACAGATCCTAAAATACTATTTGATGAATTTGGAATAAATGCTGAATATTTAATAGATCATGCTTTTGGAAGAGAAAGTTGCACTATTAAAGATATAAAAAACTATAAAGTAAAAAGTAATTCTATAAGTAATAGTCAAATATTATTTAAAGATTATAATTATGCAGATGCTAGAATTATATTAATTGAGATGATTGATTATATTGTACAAAGACTTGTAGGCTATAAATTATACGCTAAAACAGCCAGTTTTTCTATTGGATATACAAATGATATGATTAAATCATTAAAAGTCTCATTTAAACTTAATAATCCAACTAATAGTTATAATGTCATAAAAAAAAGAGTACTTAGTGAATATGATTATAAAATAAATGAACATATTAAAATAAGAAGAATAAGTGTTTGCTTAGGTGGTTTAACAAATAAAAAAATAACCCAGCTTTCTTTATTTGAAGAAGAAGTAGATGAAGAAAAATTAGAAATGGCTATAAACGATATAAAAGAAAAGTATGGAAAAAATTCTATCTTAAGAGCAATAAGTTATGAAGAAAATGCCACTATGAAAATAAGAAATACTTTAATAGGAGGTCACAATGCAACATAATAGAGCTGTACAATTTATGCCTTTTGATTCGCTAAAAGGTTTTAGAGAATATTTAAAATATATAGAAAAAGAGAATGATATTGATATAGATAAAATGCTATATAACAAAATAAAAGAATTAAAAATAAATGATATAATAAAAGTAGAGTACTTTTATTATGATGAACTTCTTGAAATATATGGAATAATAAAAGAAATAACTAATAAATATTTAGTTATTTCAAATACAAAAGTATTAATTAAAGATATTTTATGTATTAATTAAGTAAATATACATAATAAGTAATAATAGATGCAAATATAATCCATAAAACATATGGCACTTGTAAGTATGCAGAAATATTATTTATCTTAAAAAATTTATATATCATAATAATTACAACAATAAGTAGTATAAATATCCATATAAATGAGAATAAATACCATTTTAAATTAAAGAAAAATAGATTAAACAATGCATTTAATATTAATTGAATAAAATAATATTTTAGTGCATCTTTTTTATTTACATCATTTGATTTATATATAATGTATGCTGATATTCCCATTAATATGTATAATGTAATCCATACTACAGGAAACACACCTTTACTTGGAGTAAAATCAGGTTTAACTATTTCATTAAAATTACTAGGACTACCAAGTAAATTTCCTATAAAACCAATTAAATTTGGTATTAAAATACTAATAATTAATTCTTTTATCATATAATCACCTATATTAAATTATATGTATATTTTTACATAATATACGTGATATAATAAATATATGCTGGAATAGCTTAGTAGGTAGAGCAATTCACTCGTAATGAATAGGTCGCAGGTTCGATTCCTGCTTTCAGCACCATATTAAAAATAAGAAGCTTAATTAGAAATAATTAAGTTTTTTTTAAACCTACCAGAAAAATTGACAAAAAACGCATTATATGTATAATATTTATACATTTCTAAATGGGGGTTTATTATGGATAACGGGGTATTAACAATTAATAGTGGCTATAACTATTTAACTAGTGTTAATTTAATCAATAAAAAAACACTATTTTTAATCGTTAAAACTGTATTTGATATTATTATTGGAATTATAGGGTGCTTATTTATTTTACCTATAGCTTTAATAGTAAAAATCAGTTATTTAATATCAGGAGATTTTAGTCCTATATTCTATAGTCAAATAAGAATAGGAAAAAATGGGAAAAAATTTAAAATATATAAATTTAGAACTATGGTTCCTAATGCTGATGTTGTTTTAAAAGAATTACTAAAACAAGAAAAGTATAGAAAAGAATGGGAAGAAAATCAAAAATTAAATGATGATCCTAGAATAACAAAAGTAGGAAGAATTTTAAGAAAGACTTCTTTGGATGAAGTTCCTCAATTTTTAAATCTATTTAAAGATATGAGTTTAATAGGACCAAGACCACTTGTTGTAGGTGAACTTGATTCACATAATGGTATACATAGTGTATATGAATCAGTTAAACCTGGAATAACTGGTTGGTGGGCTTGCAATGGAAGAAGTGCTACTGATTATAATAAAAGATTAAATTTAGAATATTATTATGCACTAAATCAAAGTTTTTCATTAGATATTAAATGTTTACTAAAAACAGTTGATGTTGTAATTAATAGAACTGGTGCTAAATAAAAAAGGGGTTAAAATTTAAACAATATATAAAGATCACATAGACCCTTTATGTGGTCTTTTTTCTTATAGAAAGGAGGAATAAATATGACTATTGATGTAATATGTCCACTTTATAATGCAGAAAATTATATAGAAAACTTACATAAAAGTTTACTTAAACAAAATACAAAAATAAACAAAATAGTTTATGTTTTAACAAAGAGTAAAGATAATACTGAAAAAAAGTTAAAAGAATTAAAATGTAATTATAAATTAATAAACCCAAGTGACTTTTCTCATAGTTTAACAAGAGAAAAAGAAGCATTTAATTCAAAAGCTGATATAGTTGTATTTATTACTCAAGATATCGATATAAGAAATGATAATTGGCTTGAAGAACTAGTAAAACCTATTATTAATAATGAGGCTGCTGCTACTTATTCAAGACAATTAACTAAATTTAATAATATCGAAAAATATACAAGAGAGAATAACTATCCAAATTATGATATAATTAAAGATAAGATTAGTATAAAGCAATTAGGATTAAAAACTTTCTTTTCATCTGATGCTTCAGCTGCAATAAAAAGAGATGTGTTTGTTAAATTAAATGGATATGATAATAAGAATCTTCCTATTAGTGAAGATATGTATTTCTCATATAAACTTATAATGAACAACTATAAAATAAAGTACTGTTCTAAATCCATAGTATATCATTCTCATAATTTTAAATTAAAAGAAATATATGATAGATATAAATTAACTGGTAAGTTTTTTAAACAAAATAGTTATTTAGATAATTATGGAACTACTAGTAGTGGATCAAAACTTGCTATTTATATTTTAAAAAGAATATTTGAAGATAAGAATTATAAATTATTATTTAGATATCCTTTTGATATGGCTGCAAGATTAATTGGAATGAAAGTGGGGAAGATGTAAGATGAAAAGAGATTATTTTATATCAGTTGCAATGGCTACTTTCAATGGTGAAAAATATATAAAAGAGCAATTAGAATCAATTCTATGTCAATTAACTAAAGAAGATGAAATAATTATTTCAGATGATGGTTCAAAAGATAATACTATTAAGATTATTAAATCTTTAAAAGATAAACGAATAAAGATTATTAATGGGCCACAAAATGGTGTAAAACAAAATTTTGCTAATGCCATTTCTAGTTGTAATGGTAAATATATATTTTTAGCTGATCAAGATGATATATGGAAAGATAAAAAAGTAGAGAAAGTATTACATGCCTTTGAAAAAGAAAAATGTTTATGTGTAGTACATGATGCAAAAGTATTTGATTCAGATAGTAATGAAATTATTATGGATTCATTTTATGAATTCAGAAATTCCAAAAGTGGAATAATTAAAAACATAATTAAAAATTCTTATATAGGTTGTTGTATGGCCTTTGATTCATGTATAAAAAATAAAATATTGCCAATACCAAATGATATTGAGATGCATGATCAATGGATTGGTATTATGTGTGAAAAATATGGTAAATCAATTTTTATTAATGATAAGTTAGTTTTATATAGAAGACATGGTAATAATGTATCAGATATGAAACATTATCCATTGATGAAAATGGTAATGAATAGATTGATTTTTATAATAAAAATTATGAAAGGAGCTGATTATTAAAATGATATTTCTTTTGTATTTTTTATTAATATTCTTTTTAATAATTGATAAAATAAAGCAAAGGTCTTTTTTTGCCCCATCAACATTTTTTAATATTGTTTTTATAAGTATTATATCTTTATATCAATTAAAAATAAGTTATTTACAACAAGATTTATCTTATAGAACATTACTTATTTTTATTTCATCTATTTTATCATTTAATATTGGTTGCCTATTGATTGACAATTTTTCTTTTAAGGAATTAAAGAAAATAAAGAGTAGTAATGATAAAACACTAAATAAAGATATTATTCATTATATTTTTATTTTATTATTTATTGTAGAATGTATTTATTCAAAAGGTTTTCCATTACTTAATCTAGTTTTAACAGGTAATAGTAATTATTTACATTTTGGTATTCCATCATTACATGGTGCATTAAACGGTTTAGCAATATGTATGTCAGTTTTTTATATAAAAAAAAGAGATAAAAAAAGATTTTTATATTATTTATTTTGTTTAATGACTTTTTCAAGACAAGTTTTAATTTCGATAATAATTGAAAGTGTAGCATGTTATTGTCTTTCAAAAAAAGAAAAAATAAAGAAAATTAATTATAAAAAAGTATTAGTTTTTATTATTATGTTTGTATTTTCTTTTGGAATATTAGGAAATATACGATCAGGTAATAATACTATGAATAATCTTTTTATGCCTAAGGAACAGTATAAGAATTTACCAAACGGTATTAAATGGGTTTACTCTTATACAACATTTTCAGTATCAAATTTTAATAATTTAGTTTCTATTACTGATGGTGGTATAACAAAAGGTGGATCAATGCTTGAAACATTCTTACCTACGGTTTTATTAAATAAGTTTAATTTACCAAAATTTGATAAATATTATTTTGTATTAATTAATTTTAATGTATCAACGGCATTTACACCCATATATTTGGATTTTAGTTTTGCTGGAATAATTATATTTTTTATGACAATCGGTTTTATATGTAATTATTATTATAAAAAATATATGTTAAGAAAAGATTTAGTAAATATGATGATTTATTCTGTTTTATTACATAATATTTTGTTATTGTTCTTTGTAAATATGTTTTTATATTTACCAGTTATTATACAATTATTATATATTCCATTATTTTTTCAAAGAGAAGGTGATTTGTATGAATAAAAATAATTTAATTTCTATTGTTTTACCAACATATAATAGGTCAAAAACAATAAAAAAATCTGTTGATAGTATTCTAAATCAGACATATAGTAATTTTGAATTAATAATTGTTGATGATTGTTCAACAGATAATACTAGTGATATTATTAATAATTACTATGATAAGAGAATAAAATACTATAAATTTAAAGAAAATAAAGGTGCTTGTGCAGCAAGAAATTATGGAATAAATAAATCAAAAGGAGATTTGATTGCTTTCCAAGATAGTGATGATGAATGGCTTCCTAATAAATTGCAATCACAATACGAATTTCTAATTAAATCAGGAAGTGATATTAATTTTTGTTCATTTTATAGAATAATCAATAATAGAAAAAAAATTATTCCTTCAAGAGGTTTTATAGAACCTAAAAATTATACTAGTTCGTTACTAATTGAAAATTTTATTAGTACACAAACTCTTTTATGTAAGAAAAAAGTTTTTGACAGAATAATGTTTGATGAAGGTCTTCCAAGATTCCAAGACTGGGATTTAGTAATAAGATTATCAAAAGAATATAAAATTTCTTTTCTCAATGAACCATTAGTTAATGTTTATGTGCAAAAAGATAGTATTTCAAAAAATCCAATTAAAGGTCTAAAAAGTATTAATATACTTTACAAAAAATACAAAGAATTCATATTAACAGATGAAAAAATAAAAAATAGTTTTGATATAAAAAGAGTTACTTTTATGTTTTATTCAAAATGCGAATGTAAGAAAGAGCTGTTAGGATGTTTAAAAAATAGGTTTAATATTAAAATATTTATATTTTATTTGCTATGTATTTTTCATCTGAATAATGTTTTTATAAAATTAAAAAAATAAGAAGGATGTAATTATGAACAAAGAAATTAAAAAAAATTTTATATATAACTTTTTTTATCAATTGTTAATATTAATTATTCCGTTAATAACAGTACCATATGTTTCTAGAATTTTAGGTGCTAGAGGAGTAGGTATATATTCATATACTTATTCCATAGTTTATTATTTTGTTTTGGTTGCAATGCTGGGTATTAATAATTATGGGAATCGATTAGTAGCTAAAGTAAGAGATAATAGGAGTATTTTATCTAAGACTTTTATTAGTTTATATTTAGTTCAATTGATAATGTCTATAATTATGATTTTATTTTATGGTGTTTTTGTTTTGCTAACAAATAATGATTATAAGATTATTTCGATACTACAAGGATTATATTTAGTGTCAACCATGTTTGATATTAATTGGTTTTTCTTTGGTTTAGAAAAATTTAAAATCACTGTTGCTAGAAACACAATAATTAAATTATTATCATTAGTTTGTATTTTTGTGTTTGTAAATACATCAAATGATATATGGATCTATACATGTATTTTATCATTAAGTACATTAATAAGTAATTTACTTCTTTTTCCATTTTTATTAAAAGAAATTGATTTTGTTAAGATCTCATTTAAAGACGTCAAATGTCATTTTAAACCATTAGTTTTGTTATTTATACCTGTTCTTGCGGTAAGTCTTTATAAAATAATGGATAAAATTATGATTGGATTGTTATCAAATTTAAATGAAGTTGGTTATTATGAGCAAGCAGAAAAAATTGTAAGTATTCCTATGGGATTAGCGACTGCTTTAGGTACTGTAATGTTGCCTAGAATGTCAAATTTAGTATCTAAAGGTGATTCTAAAACTATAAAAAAATATATTAAAAAATCAATCAGTTTTATGATGTTTTTGTCTTTTCCTATTTGTTTTGGATTAATTGCAATTTCAAATAATTTTGTACCATTATTTTTGGGAAAAGAATTTACAAAGAGTGTTACTTTAATCTATTTTTTAGCACCTACTATCACGTTTATTTCATTTGCAAATGTAATTAGAACACAATATTTAATACCAAATGAAAAAGATATAACATTTATATTTTCTGTAGTAGGCGGAGCTATTATTAACTTTATAATAAATATTATTTTTATCTCAAAATATATGTCTATTGGTGCATGTTTTGGAACAATAGTAGCTGAACTTTTTGTTATGTTATATCAATCATTATCTGTCAGAAATGAACTACCAATTAAGCAATATTTATTAGATATATATCCATTCTTATTAAAATCAATTATAATGTTTTTAATTGTTATAATTATTGGATGTTTAAATATAAATATTTATTTAAATCTTTCTTTACAAATCTTTGTAGGAACTATTATTTATATTTTATTAAATATTTCATTTATAAATAATATTTTAAGAAAATAAGTTAGAGGTGAAAATGTGAGAAATATAAAAAATGTTATTAAAAAAATATTACCTAAAAAAATACTATATAATTGTTTTTTAGTTTTTCAAAAAATTAAATCTAAAAAGAATATGAAAAGTATAAAAAAAGAAATTAGTAAAAGATATTATCGTGTATATGGAAATAGATTAAATTGGAAAAATCCAATTAAATATTCAGAAAAAATGAATATTTCAAAAGTAATGTTTCCTACTGAGATAAAAAGTGAATTAACAGATAAATATCTTGTACGAAATTGGATAAAAAAACAAATTGGTGAACAATATTTAATTCCATTAATAGGAGTTTATAATTCTTTTGATGAAATTGATTTTGATAAATTACCTAATAAGTTTGTTATAAAGTGTAATCATGATTCTAGTAGCGTTACTATTGTTAAAGACAAGAATACGATTAATTATAAGAAATTAAAAACAAAGTATGATTACTACATGAAAAGAAATTATGCCTTTGTTTCATATGAAATGCATTATAAAGATATTAAGCCATTGATTCTTATTGAAAAATATATGGGAGATTCATTAAAAGATTATAAATTTTTATGTTTTAATGGTAAGCCATATTATTGTTGGGTTGATTTTGATAGATTTAATAATCATAAAAGAAATATATATGATATGAATTGGATTTTACAAGAATTTAATCAAATGAATTATGGTAATTATGAAAAGAAAGTTTTAAAACCAAAGAATTTTGATAAAATGATAAAAATTGTTACTTTCTTATCAAAAAATTTTAATCATGTTAGAGTAGATTTATATGAAATTGATAATAGAATATATTTTGGTGAGATGACATTTACTAATGGAAGTGGGTTAGAAAAAATAACACCTGATTCATATGATTGTTTGCTAGGTTCACTTTGGAAAAACATAAATTAACAAATATAATATTATAAATAATAAAAGGAGAAAAATAATTATGGAATTATATCATATACATTTACTAGGACATCAAGATAAGATGTACAAAGAAAATAATGAAATAAATATAAAAGAAAATTT
>CADANX010000015.1 GCA_902789425.1 uncultured Erysipelotrichaceae bacterium | reverse complement strand
GTATTAGGAGATATAGATGAAAATGGACTAATAAATGTAACAGATCAAACAATATTACAAAACCATATAGTAGGAATAAGCATAATAGATGACTATAGAATATATGCAATGGATTTATCACTAGATGATAAAGTCAATGTAACAGACCAAGTAGAACATATAAATTACTTAATTTCACACTAAAAAAAAGAGGAGTTTTCCTCTTTTTTAAATAATTTTATCTTATTTTTCTTAACTTGTTGACTTATAATTTATCATTTGTTATTATTACTTTGCTAGAGGAGATAAAAAATGACAAAAGAGTTTAACAAAAAATATTTTGATATTGATGAAGTAAAATATTATTTAGAAGAGTTTTATGAAATGTTAGAATCAGGAGTTAGTGTTAAAGATATTAATAATATGATTAAATTAGATCAAGAAGTATTAAATATAAAACTACATGCAGAATATTTATTAAGATTAACAAATAATAAATTTATGGAGAAAGCTAGTTCTAGTTTAAATCATTTAAATAAAGAAGCAAATGAAGAAGATTTAAATAGTTATGCAGAAACATTAGCTTTAGATTATTATAATGATTCTAAAATTCAAACTGAATCTGATATTAATAATGTTTATGAAAAAAAATTAGCTTTAACATTAATTCAAAAAGGTATGAGTGTTAAAGATTTTTCTGAAGAATTTGAGTAAAGTGGTAAAATATTTCTTTCTATTTTATAAAAATATGTTATAATCAAATTAGATAGGAGGAGTATTATGTATAGTACAGGATATGGTAGTGGATATGAATTTTTAGAATTATTTACTGGCGGACTTATAGTATTTTTAATATTATTTTGTATACTTGTAATTGCTGCTGGAGTTTTCCAAATAGTTTGTCAATGGAAAGTATATCAAAAAGCTGGTAAAGAAGGATGGGAAGCAATTGTTCCTATTTATAATTCTTGGGTATTATTTGAAATTTCAGGATATCCTGGATGGATTGCTTTATTTGCTATTGGTTGCTGTGTACCATTCGTTAATTTTTTAATTGCTATTGGTTTATGCGTAATGGAAGTAATTGCTGCTTTATCATTAGCTGAAAAATTTGGTAAAGAAAAAGTATTCGGATTATTACTTGCGTTTGTTCCAATCGTTGGTTATGCAATACTTGCTTTTGGTAACGCTGAATATGATGAAACTCGTGGCAATCAATTAAATAAAGCTTCAGCATCTAATTCAACTAATAATACTAATAAAGTATTTTGTTCTAGTTGCGGAACTGGTGTTGATAAAGGTGTTAAATTCTGTCCAAAATGTGGAGAAAAAATTTAATAAAAAAAAATATAGTTCTAAACTATATTTTTTTTTACTCATTATTTCTTAAATTTTCATACCATAGTTTTAATTTCTTTTTAGTTTTATCTTTTGTGTTTTTAGCTTTTTCTTTTGTTTTATCTGTAATTTCTTCTTTTTTGTCAATTATCTCGTTATATTTTTCTTCTCCAATTTTATCTTTAATTTTTTCTTTTCCTAGATTAATTTTATTAATTGAAAAATCTTTTACTATATTGTATTTTTCTCCAATATTTTCTTTATAACCAGGTTCTAAACTATTTACAATAGAATCAGTAATTTTTAAATTATTAATTATTTGTTCTTTAGTTTCTTCATTTAGTTCATCAAAAGTTTGTCCATTTATTGAAGTTCCATAAAATATATAATCTACCATTCTTATAAAATATTTTTTACCGATTGCTTTTGCTTCATCATAAGAATGTTTATTCATAAAATAATTTAATTCATTTACTTCATTATTAAAATTATCAAATTCTTCAGTAGTTTTTTCGTTTTTTTGTTCTTCTGTAGATACTTCGAAAGTATATATTTTATCTATAATTTCAGCAGTCATTTCATTACTTGCTTCTACAACTTCTTTTGGTGGTTCATAACACTCTGTTGTATAAATAACTTCTGTTGTATTTTTTTCTCCAAAATCACATTCTATTTTGTTTAATACTTTTTCTTTTTTACCACATGCTGTTAAAGGTAATACTAAACTAATTATTCCAAAACTTATTAATACTTTTTTAAAATCTTTCTTTTTCATAATACATTCCCTTTTTTTGCAGTATTATATCACTATTGAATTATTTTGTAAATTTATTATAATATAGTTAGTAATATAAAGGAGTCTATTATGGAAGTATTTTTTAAATATGAATTTTTATTTTTATTTGGTAGTTTCATAGGATTTATTTTAGAAATTACTTTTTCGAGAATATATAATAAAGAATGGATTAACCCAGGATTTTTAGTTGGTCCTTGGGTACCAATTTATGGTTTTGGAATGATCTGCGCTATCATAGTTTATAATTTTATTCCAAACATTTTCTTTGCTAGTTTAATATCATGTTTATTATTAACTCTTATGGAATTAATAGCAGGAATAATGTTTAAAAGAATGAATGTTAAATTATGGGATTATAGTGATTATACATTAAATTATAAGGGTTATATTTGTTTGTTTTTCTCATTAATTTGGTTTGTTTCAGCACTTTTATTTTATATATTTTTTATTATTCACGTAACAAATATATCCACTGCATTTATTAATTTTGATTATTCTCCATTTATATTAGGAATAATACTTGGATTATTTTTAATAGATGTAATTTATTCATATGATATTTTGTTAAAAATAAAAGAATATGCATCAAAGAACCATGTTATTGTTAGATATGAAGAATTTAAATCTCATATTAAGAGATTTATGAGATTAAATAAAGAAAAGTACTCATATGTATTTCCATTTAAAACTAATCTTGAAAAATATATAAAAAATTATAAAAACAAGATAAAAAAACATAATAAATAGAATTGACAAATACATTTATAATGATATAATAAATAACACTTCGAAGGGGGAGCGTTATTTATGTTAAATAAAGAAACTTTAGATATGTATCTTGTAATGTCTGCATCTGGTGGTTTTAAAGATGTTAATGCTATTAGACGTTATAAAAATTTAAAAGAAAATTTAAAAAGAAAAGAAAATGAATCTAAAAAGAAATTATGTTTAACAATGAATCAAGTATCAAGAAATTAATGATGCTTCTTTTTATATAATTTTATCTACTATATTATAATTTAATGCTTCTTTCGCATTCATAAAATAATCTCTTTCAGTATCTCTGGAGATTTTTTTTATGTCCTTTTTTGTGTTGTTAGATAGGATTTTATTTAGCTTATTTTTAAGTTTTAATATTCTTTCAGCAGCAATCTGTATTTCAGTTGCTTGACCTTTAACTCCACCAAGAGGTTGATGAATCATTACTTCTGCATTTGGAAGAATATATCTTTTTCCTTTTTTTCCACTTGATAAAAGAAATGCTGCCATAGATGCTGCCATCCCAACACATATAGTACTTACATCACTTTTTACAAAGTTCATTGTGTCATAAATCGCCATACCACTAGTTATGCTTCCTCCTGGAGAATTAATATAAATTGATATATCACTATTATTAATTGAATCAAGATATAATAATTCTGATATAACAATATTAGCGGTATTATCATCTATTTCTCCACTTAAAAAAATAATTCTATCTTTTAATAATCTAGAGTATAAATCGTACACTCTTTCTCCTTCATTTTCTTTTTCCAATATATTTGGTACATAATTCATATAATTTCACCCATTATTATGTTATCTTTTATTTTTTAAAATATTCTAACTATTGAGTGACAAAATATGCTAGAATATGGTACAATATATAAAAAGAATAGAGGTAGAATTATGAAAAGTGCAGAAGTAATAATTAATGGAAAAAATTATATTTATGAAGTCGGAACTACATTACTTGAAATATCAAAAGAATTTAAAGAAGAATATAAGAATGATATTTTAGTTGCAGTACTTAATGGTAAGGTTGCTGAATTAAATAATGTCATCACTGAGGATTCTACTTTAGAATTTTATGATATATCTTCTTCACTTGGAAGTTTAGTTTATGAAAATGGACTTACTTTTTTATTAATTGATTCATTTAAAAGAGTTCTTAAAATGGATATTACAATTAATCATTCTATTGATAAAGGAGTTTATTTTGAAACATCTAAAATTATATCAGAATCTGATCTTGAAAAAATTGATTTAGATATGAATGAAATGGTACAAAAAAATGTACCTATTGAAAAGAAATTAGTTAATAGAATGGAAGCTATTAAATACTACACTAAGCATAGAGAAGATGATAAAGTAAATATACTTAAATATACAACTAATACAAATGTTAATTTATATAAACTTAATAATACATATGATTATTTCTTTTCATATTTACCAATTTCAACAGGTTATTTAAAAAAGTTTAATTTAACATATATTAGTAGTAATGGATTTGTTATTAGTTATCCTAATTTGTATACAAATAAAATGCATAAATATAAGCATCACGAAAAACTATTTAATGAATTTAATGAGTATAATTCATGGACCCAAACACTTGGTGTTAGAAACGTTACATCACTTAACTATAAAATATCAAAGGGAAATTTTAATGACATAATATTTCAAAGTGAAGCTTTTCAAAATAATAAATTATATAAAATAGCAGAAAAAATATATAACAATGTTAATTCAAAAGTGATACTAATTAGTGGACCTTCATCATCTGGAAAAACAACTACATCAAAAAAATTAAAATTATATCTTAAGAATTTTGGACTTGATGTTCTTTCAATATCTATAGACGATTTCTTCTTAGATAAAGAAGATACACCAAGAAAAGAAAATGGAGATTATGATTTTGAATCAGTAAATGCTATTGATATTAATTTATTTAATAAAACACTTAAAAAATTAATATCATATGAAAAAGTAAAATTACCTAGATATAATTTTATACTAGGTAAAAAAGAATTTGAAACAGTTCCAACAAAATTAAATGAGAATCAAATATTAATAATTGAAGGGTTACATGCACTTAATGATGTATTAACAAATGAAATTGATAAAAAATATAAATTTAAAATTTATTTATCACCTTTAACAGTTTTAAATATAGATAACCATAATAGATTTAAAACAACTGATAATAGATTACTTAGAAGAATTGTTAGAGATAATAGAACTAGAGGATATAGTGCGTCAGATACATTAGCTAATTGGAATAATGTAAGAGAAGGTGAAGAAAAGAATATATTTAATTTTCAAGATTCATCAGATGTTGTATTTAATACTTCACTTGTTTATGAACTTAATGTTCTTAAAACATATGTAGAACCACTTTTATATTCGGTGGAAGAAAATGATCCTAATTATAAAGAAGCATTAAGATTACTAAATTTATTAAAAAATATATTACCTATGCCTAGTGAAGATGTTCCAAGAGATTCAATTATAAGAGAGTTTATAGGCAATAGTTATTTTGAGTAGGAGGTTTTTATGAAAATAGCAATTAATGGATTTGGAAGAATAGGAAGGCTTGCATTTAGAGAATTATTTGATGATAAGGACGTTGAAATAGTAGCAATAAATGATTTAACAGATAATAAAACATTATCATATTTATTAAAATATGATACATCTCAAAAAAGATTTGAAAGAAATATTTCTTATGATGAAAACAGTATTACTGTGGATAACAAAGTAATTAAATGCTTTGCTGAAAAAGATCCTAGTAATCTTCCTTGGGGGGAACTTGGAATTGATGTAGTTATTGAATCTACAGGTTTATTTACTAATAAAGAAGATGCTAGTAAACATGTTAGTGCTGGTGCAAAAAAAGTTGTAATATCTGCACCTGCCGATACTAAGACAATTGTTTATAATGTTAATCATAATATATTAACAAAAGAAGATAATATTATTTCTTGCGCTAGTTGTACTACTAATTGTCTTGCACCAATCGCAAAAGTAATTAATGATAATTTTGTTATAAAAAAGGGTTATATGAGTACAATTCATGCATATACTAATGATCAAAACACATTAGATGCACCTCATAAAAAAGGAAACTTGAGAAGAGGAAGAGCGGCAGCAGAAAATATAGTTCCAAATTCAACAGGAGCAGCAAAAGCTATAGGTAAAGTTATTCCAGAACTTGAAGGAAAACTTGATGGTGAAGCTCTTAGAGTGCCTGTTGCCTCAGGTTCGATTGTTGAACTTATTTGTGAAATTGAAAAGGAAACAACTGTTGAAGAAATTAATAGAATTATGAAAGAAAATGTTTCTGAAACATTAGGTTATACTTCTGATGAAATAGTTTCAAGTGATACAATTGGTATTAAATATGGTTCCTTATTTGATAGTACACTTACTAAAGTAATCGGTAATAATCTAATTAAAATATCATCTTGGTATGATAATGAAATGAGTTATACAATGCAAATGATACGTACTATTAAATATATTGGGAGGTTATAATGAATAATATTAAACAAATAACTAGAGGCCAATTATTATTAGTAATATTTGTTATACTATTAGTGGGTGGTATAATTTTGGGAATTAACATGGCATCAAATAAATCATATGAAGAGTATGGTGAATTTGAAAAAGAATTGAAGATTAGTGCTAAGAATTATGTAGAACAATATGATATAAGTATAAAAAAAGGTGGAGAAAAGAAAATAAAGATGGCTACTCTTGATGATAATGAACCACTTTATAGTAGTTTAAAAGATAAATGTGTTGGCTATGTAATAGTAGCTAATGATGATATAGAAGGAGAAGAATATTCTTATCAAGCATATATTAAATGTGGTAATAAATATAAAACAAGTGGTTATATAATAGAATAATATAGAAAGTAGGATTATATATGGAAGTACAAAAATTTTGGACAAAAGGTAAAATAATCTTTCTATTAACATTTATATTATTAGTTGGATCTATTGCATCTATTATTTATATTAATAGAAGTAAACTTAAAAAAGAGTATATAAAAATAGAAAACCAATTACTTAATATAGCACCTAATTATATAGAAAGAGAAGGAATAATACTAAATGCAGGTGAGTGGAGAGAAATCTCTATTAAAGAACTTACTAAAAATAGTTATATTCCAAGTGCATACTTAAAAGATTGTAAAGGATATGTTATAGCTTCATCTGATAACGATGATGATATTAAATTTAATGCATATGTAAAATGTGGTAATATTTATACTACTGAAAATTATGGTAAAAAATTATCATCAAAAACAAAAAATACCGCTAAAACACAATCTCAAAAAGATACTAAAAAACCTGAGATTAAACTTATAGGTAAAGAAGAAATGAATGTTGCTTTAAATAGTACTTTTAAAGATCCAGGAGTTGTTGCAACTGATAATATAGATGGAGATGTAACAAAAAAAGTTACAGTAGATGGAACTGTTGATACTTCAAAAGAAGGTACTTATGAACTTACTTATAATGTTAAGGATAAAGCAGGAAATAAGAATTCTATAACAAGAAAAGTAATAGTATCTGCAAAAGAAGAAACAACTACAGGTGATATTAATAAACCAGTTATTTCATTTAAATCAGACATAGAATCAACAATTTGTACAGGTGAAAAAATAGATATTAGTCAAAATGGTTTATATGGTTATAGTGCATATGATGATGTTGATGGTGATATTACATCTAGTGTTAAAATATCAGGATCAACAGGAATAATGAATAGTGTAGGTTCATTTGTTATTAATTATGAAGTAAGTGATTCTTCTGGTAACAAAACAACTGAAACAAGAAACTTCAATGTAAAAGATTGTTCAAGTTCTTCCGGAACTATTACAAAGCAAAAAATTATTGATGTAACAGGTTTAACTATAACACCAACTACAATGCCTTTATCAGTAGGTTCAACAGGTAAAATAAATGTTTATTTTGTTCCAAGTAATGCTACTAATAAAGCTTTAAGATATACTTCAAGTAATCCTCAAGTTGCAACTGTTGATTTATCGGGTAATGTAAAAGCTTTATCAACAGGAACTAGTGTAATCACAATTACTACAAATAATGGAATTAGTGCAACATGCACAATTAATGTTAAATAAAAAAACAGAATATTAATTATTCTGTTTTATTTTGCAATCTATCAATATAATATATAACAGCACCTCCAAGTATAAATGCAGCGCTTATTGCACATATACTTTGAGTATCAAATTTTATAGTACTTTCAATATTTAATGGAAGTATTAATGCACTACTAATAATAAATCCAAGAATTAAACTCATAGTTTGTCCTTTATATTTCTTTAATAAGAATGATAATAATTTAGCACTTAATATAATTCCAAGTATTACACCAATACCAAATATCATTAAATTAATATAAATATTCATATCAAATTTTGTAATATCACTTACATAACTTCTTATCATTTCATATTTACCAAGAACTAATAATACCATTGATCCTGATACTCCAGGGAATATCATAGTTATACCCCCAATAAGTCCAAGACCAATAAGAGTTAATACATGAATTAAATTCATACTACTATCAGTAACGTTATCAACATGATTTAAATTAAAATATTCTAGAATACATATTATTAAAACTCCAATTAAGAAGAATATAATATTAAATTTTTGATTTTTCATTTCTTCTTTTACTATTAATGGAACACTAAATAGTATTAATCCAACAAACCAGAATATCGTTTCAGCTTCACAATGTTTTAAAGTGAATCCTAATATTTTAGCAAATACTACAACACCAATAGCTGCTCCAATTAATACTTTTAAAATAAATATAAAACTTTCTTTTCTTGTTTCAGTTTTTCTTTTAAATATATCACTTATTGCATACATTAATTTATCAAATAGATTAAAAATAACAAGCATAGTTCCACCTGATACTCCAGGTATAATATTTGCAATTCCAACTGACATACCCCCTATAACAGGTTTTAAATCATGATTTTTTCTATTATTTTTTCTTTCTATTCTTTTTTGAATTCTTTCCGCTCTTTTTTTCTTTTTTAATTTTTTCTTTTCTTTGTTAGTTAGTTTTTCTTTTTCTGCTTTCTTTTTAAAAAATTTCATTTATACCTCCTAATTCACAATATGATTATAACATAAAAAAAAGTATTTGTTTATAGAATTTTGTGATATAATATAGTGCACGGAGGTTTTTATGGGATATTTAAGAAGAAATTTATACAATCCAAATTTAATTGAAATACCAAATTATTTACAAAATTTTTATGGTAAAAGAACAAAGGAAGAAAAGGAGTTTATGGAATATTGTCATAATAGATTATCAGGAAGTTTTTTTGATTTAACAGAGTTATCAGATGAAGAAGTTGAATTATTAAAATCATTATCTAGATTTTGTCCAGAAAAGACAAGTGAATTTTGTTCAACTGATGAACTTGAAAGAATATTTATAGAATCAATTTATGATGGTAATAAAGAACTTGGTATGCAATTATATTTTAAATTAAAGGAATATAAAGATTCTCGAGTAATAAAATATGAAGATATTGAAAATAAAGAATTAGTTAAATATATAGTTTCAATGAAACAAGATTTTAAAAAATATATACAAAGTGATTTTCAACAATTAGTTTGTAGAAATGGAGAATATACTTTAGAACGTCAAGTAATTAATAAAATAAGTCCAACTGATTTTTATTTAGATGGTATGTTTGTAAATAGAGAAGGAATAACAAAATTAAGACAAAAGAAACTTGAATACAAAAGAGTTGAAGATATAAAATAATTATGTTATAATTAGACAAAGCGTTTATGAAGAAATAGTAGTATATTTCCTTACTTTAAAGAGAGTTAATCATTAGCTGAAAGATTAATAAGTAATAGTATATGAATTCACCTTCTAGCAATATAATTAAAGTTATATCGTGTTTCTAGCGTTAATAGATTAAAGAGCATAGAATTCTATGAAGTAAGGTGGTACCGCGATTATTCGTCCTTACATCATAGGATTTTTTTTATTTAAGGAGGAATAAAAATGAATGAAAAGATTAATGCATTAAAAAAAGAAATTGAAGAAAAATTAAATGAAGTAAAAGATATTAATGATCTTACTGAAATTAAAAATACTTATTTAAATAAAAAAGGGCCTGTAGCTGATTTATCAAATGGATTAAGAGATTTATCAGTAGATGATAAAAAGACTTTTGGTAAGGCGTTAAATGATTTTAAAAATGATATTAATTCTAAAATAGAAGAACTTAAAAATAAGTTTGAAGAAGAAGAGTTAAATAAAAAATTAGAAAGTGAAAAAATAGATATATCTATGCCAAGTATGGATATTCCAGTAGGTTCTCCTGCCATTGTAGAAACTATAATAGAGGAATCAGAAGAATTCTTTATTGGAATGGGTTATGATATTTTAGATGGTCCAGAAATAGAATTAGATAAATATAATTTTGAAATGTTAAATTTACCAAAAGATCATCCTGCAAGAGATGCTCAAGATACTTATTATTTAGAAGGTGAAAACTTATTATTAAGAAGTCAAACATCACCTGTACAAGTAAGAGCAATGCTTAAGGGCGAAGGAAAAACACCAATAAGAATGCTATGCCCTGGTAAAGTTTATAGAAGAGAAGATATAAACGCTACTCATGAACAAGAATTTGATCAAATTGAAGGTTTAGTTATAGATAAAAATATTTCACTTAGTGATTTAAAAGGTACTATCGATGCATTTGTTAAATACATGTATGGTGAAAATACTGAAACAAGATTTAGACCTAGTTATTATCCATTTACAGAACCAAGTGTTGAAATAGATATGAGTTGTATTTATTGTGATGGTAGTGGCTGCTCTATGTGTAAGCCAAAAGGATGGATAACAATATGCGGTGCTGGTATGGTTCATCCTAATGTACTTAAAATGTGTGGTTATGATCCAGAAGAATGGCAAGGATTTGCTTTTGGATTTGGAGCACTTAGACTTGCTATGCTTAAATATAATATGACTGATATGAGAATTATTCATGAAAATGATTTAAGGGAAACAAAAAACTTTGATAGAAAGGATGTGAAATAATATGATAAGCATGAATTTTGTTAAAGATTATATAGATCTTAAAGATCAAGATTTAGAAGAACTTGCTAATAAAGTTACTAAAGCTGGCATCAATGTAGAACATGTAATTAATACTAAAATTAATAATTTAGTTGTTGGCGAAGTAAAAACATGTATTAATCATCCTGATTCTGATCATTTACATATTTGCACAGTTGATATAGGTAAAGAAGTAATAAAAATAGTTTGTGGGGCTCCTAATGTAAAAGAAGGAATAAAAGTTATTGTTGCTCTACCTGGTGCAGTTCTTCCTGGTAATTTTGAAATAAAAAAAGGTAAAATTAGAGGCGAAGAATCAAATGGTATGATTTGTGCTCTTTTTGAACTTGGATTAGAAGAAAAAACAGAAGAAAATTATAATAAGGGGATAGAAATATTAAAAGAAGATGCACCAGTTGGAATGGACGCTTTTGAATATCTTGGTAAAGGTGATACTTTATACGATTTAGATGTTCATAAACATAAAAATAATGATTGTAGATATCATATAGGATTTGCATATGAAATAGGTACTATTATCGGGAGAAAAGTAACATTACCTGAAGCAAGTTATAAAGAAATAAAAGAAAGTATTAAAGACAATTTTAAATTAGATGTTAAAACAGAAAATTGTACTTATTATAAATCAAAAATGGTAACTGATTTAGTAGTAGGCGAATCGCCAGATTTTATTAAAAACAGACTTATTTCTTGTGGAATGAGACCTATTAATAATATTGTTGATATATCTAATTATGTAATGTTAGAATATGGACAACCTCTTCATTTTTTTGATAAAGACAAATTAGGTAATGAAATAGTTGTTAGAATGGCAAAGGATGAAGAAAAAGTAACTACACTTGATGAAGAAGAAAGAACTTTAACAAGTGATGATATTGTTATTACGGATGGTAAAAAAGTTGTTGCAATAGCAGGTGTTATGGGTGCTTTAAATACTGATGTTGATAATAATACTAAAACAGTATTAATAGAAAGTGCAATATTTAATGCTACTAATATAAGAAAAACTGCAAGAAGACTTAATTTACGTAGTGAGGCTTCTTTAAGATATGAAAAAGGATTAAATTTTGAATATACCGATAAAGCACTTGATAGAGCTTGTTATTTATTAGAAAAATATGCTAGTGGTAAAGTTTTAAGTGATAAAGTAGAATATGATAATGAAGAGAAAAAGGAAAAAGTAGTTACTTTTAAGACTGAAAAAATTAATTCATTACTAGGTCTTGATTTAACTGATAAAGATGTTGAAGAACAATTAAAAAAACTTGATTTTGAATATGAAATAAAGGATGGAAGTTTTAAAACTATTATTCCAAGAAGAAGACTTGATATTGAAGAAAATGTTAATGATATAGCAGAAGAAATAGGAAGATTATATGGATATTATAATTTAAAAAATACATTACCTATACTTCCTACTAAAAAGGGTGCATATGAACATTCTATTGAATTTAGAAAGAATATAAGTAAAAGATGTAGAAGTCTTGGACTTGATGAAACTAGAACTTATTCTCTAGTTGATCAAAAAAGTGCAAATATGTTTTACACTGATAGAGAAACAATTCTTATTCCTAAACCTATGAGTAGTGATAGATCTGCTCTTAGAAAAACTATGATTCCATCAATGCTTGATGTTATTAAATATAATAAATCAAGAGGATTAAAAGATATTAGTATTTATGAAGTTAGTAAAGTATTTTATGATGATTTTAAAGAAGAAAATCATTTAGCTATTGCTTTATATGGAAATTATATTTCAAGTAAATGGCAAGGTATAAATATAAAAGGTGATTTCTATGTTTTAAAAGGGATAACTGAAAAAATTCTTGATTATATTGGTTTAAAAAATAGATATTCATTTGTTATTTCAGATGAAGAGAGTTTACATCCTGGAATAAGTGCAGACATTATGATTGATAATAAAAATAAAGTTGGATTTTTAGGAAGAATTCATCCAAAAATTAATAAAGATGATATATATGTACTTGAATTATCTTTAGACAAAATAGATGTAAATGTTAAACCACTTAAATATAAACCAGCATCTAAATTCCCAAGTATTAAAAAGGATTTAGCGTTTGTAGTTCCTAAAACTATAACATCTGAAGAAATAGAAAAAGCAATAAAAAGGGCTGGTAGTAGACTTCTTACTAACATTGAATTATTTGATTTATATGAAGGAGAAAATATTGGACTTGATAATAAATCACTTGCTTATAATTTAACCTTCTCATCATTAGAAAGAACGCTAACAGATGAAGAAGTAACAATAGTATTTAATAATATTATTAAAGAAGTTGAATCTAAATTAGATGCAAAATTAAGAAGTAATTAATGTAAAGAAGAAAAAGACTTAATTGTCTTTTTTTTTATACTGATTTATAATAAAATTAGGTGATACTATGAATATTATAGATATTATTAATAAGAAAAAGAATAAAGAAATTTTAACTTCTAAAGAAATAAATTATGTTGTGGAAAACTACATGAATGATAATATTACTGATTATCAGATGAGTTCACTTTTAATGGCAATTGTAATAAATGGAATGAATGAAGCTGAAACTTTTAATTTAACAGATGCAATGATAAAAAGCGGGAAAATTCTTGATTTATCTGGGATAAATGGCGTAGTTGTAGATAAACATTCTACAGGTGGAATAGGCGATAAAACATCCTTAGTAGTTTTACCAATTGCTACTTCATTAGGTGTAAAAATTGCAAAAATGAGTGGAAGAGGTCTTGGTTTCACAGGTGGAACAATTGATAAATTAGAAAGTATAAAAGGTTTTAAAACAGATTTAAAAACAGATACTTTTATAAAAAATGTTAATAATATAGGGATGAGTTTAATATCTCAAACGGAAGATCTAGTACCTGCTGATAAAAAGATATATGCATTAAGAGATGTTACAGGTACAACAGAATCAATACCTTTAATAGCTTCAAGTATTATGAGTAAAAAAATAGCATCAGGTGCAGATAAAATATTACTCGATGTAAAAGTAGGAAAAGGTGCGTTTATGAAAAATATAACTGATGCAACACTACTTGCTAAAGAAATGGTAAAAATTGGTAAAAGATTTAATAAAGAAACAATTGCAGTTTTAACGAATATGGATTATCCATTAGGAAGAACGATAGGTAATTCTTTAGAAGTTATAGAAGCAATAAATACTCTTGATAATAAAGGAGAAACAAGATTTACCGAACTTTGTTTACATGAAGCATCTTATATGGTTTCAATGGCAAAAAATATAGATATAAAAAGTGCGAGTATGCTCGTAGAAGAAGCATTTTTATCAAAAAAAGGGTTAGAAAAATTTAAAGAATTTGTTTCAGCACAAGGTGGAGATATTAATAAAATAAAAGTTGAAGAAGATGTAATAAAAGTGGTTTCTTCAAAAGAAGGTTATGTGAGGGATATTGATTCATTAAATTTGGCAAAATTGTGTAATGATTTAGGTGCGGGTAGAAAAAATAAAAAAGATGTAATAAATGAGAAAGTTGGTATAAGAATAAATAAATTATATGGTGATTTCGTTAATAAAGGCGATATTTTATTTGAAGTTTACACAAAAGAAAACCTTGAAATAAAAGAATTAGAAAAAAACTTTATATTAACTAAAGAAAAACCACAGGATATTAAGATTATTTATAAGATTATAAAATAATCTTTTTTTTGACTAAAAATAAAGGAAAATAAGGAGAGTAAAAAATAAAATAAGAACCTAGTTAAAAAGAGATATGCGGTAGAGTTGTACAAATATACATTGTAAAATAAGATTAAAACACTTGTTATGAAACACAAAAAATGCTATAATATTTATATAAAATAGGAGTGTTAAAAATGGACAAATTTTTCTCAAAGAAAATTTATAAATTTGTTCTAATGTTAATAGTAATATTAACAGTTTTTTACATTCCAATTAAAAATGTAAAAGCGGGTGATTTAACTTCACTTGAAGTGATAGGTTATGAAAATGCATTAGTTCCTGCTTTTGATCCAAATGTATATTCATATGATATAGTTATACCTTCTTCTGAAATAGATTTATTCTTTAATTACACAAAACAAAATTCATCAGATGAAATAAGTTTTATTAATAATAGACATATGAGAAATAATGAAGGCACTATTACAATAAATGTTGGTGAAACAATATACATAATTAATTATTCTAAAGTAGATGTTGATGATAAATATATATTTGACTATAAAGGTTCTGAACAAACTTTATTAATTCCGGTTACAGCTAGATATAAATTAGAAACTTGGGGAGCTCAAGGAGGAAATGGATACTATAGGACAGATACTTCTTATGAATACCCAGGAGGATATGGAGCTTATGCGATTGGTGTAAGTAATTTAAAAAGAAACAATAATATTTATGTTAATGTAGGTGGACAAGGTACATTTAGATATACTACTGGTGTTAATACAAATTATACTTTAACAGGTGGTTATAACGGTGGAGGAGCTGGAACTGCTAATTATTCTACGTTCACTTATACTGTTGCCTCTGGCGGAGGAGCAACTCATATTGCTACAGTTCCTGGCTTGTTAAAGAACTTATCTTCTTATAAAGATACTGGTGGTTCAAATATTTCTAATGAAATCTTAATTGTAGCTGCGGGAGGCGGAGGAACTTTAGCATATTATGATTCTCAAAGAAATGGATATTATTCAACACTTGATTATCAAGGTTCAGGTGGAGGTATAAAAGGTAATTCTCCACTTCATACAAATTATGGTGGAGGATATGCTAGTAGTGTTATGCCAACAGGTGCAACACAAACATCAGGAGGATCTTCAACTTATGTAGGAACGTTTGGGCAAGGGCAAACAACTTGGACATCACCACAAGTAAATGGATTAGTTTCTGGTGCTGGTGGTGGTTGGTTTGGAGGTTCAACTAGAACATTCGCTGGAGCTTCTGGAGGATCATCATATATATCTTCTTCAAACCTTTCAACTTATGGTGATGTAGAAAAACATATGACTTGTTATAATTGTGAAACTTCTAATGCTGCTTCAACGAAAACATATACTAATTCAAGTGTGTCTGACGAACCTGAAAGTGACAAGTCAAAAATTGGAGCAGGTTATGCTATTGTTACTCCTATGTTTGAAACAAAAAGCAGAAATAATTATATTTTATATTTAACAAATAAACACGGAGTTATATCTGAACCTTTTGATCCTTTAGTTGATAGTTATACAATTGATTTAAATAAATATGAAAGAAGTGTAACATTGTCTGGTGAATTATCTGATGAAACTGCTACTTCAACAGGCCTTAATGAAACTTATTATTTAGATTTCGGTGAAACTAAACAAGTTGATATTACAGTTATTAGTGATTCTGGTGAAATAAGATTATATCATTTTACTATTACTAGAGAACAACTTCCTTCAAATGAACACACTAGTAAACTTGATAACGTTATAGTAAATGAAGGTTATTATACAATTGATGATTTTCAACCAAGTATTAATAGTTATGATTTGTATGTATATGAAAATGAAGTAGAATTATCTATTACTCCAATACCATATGATAGTGAAGCAACTACTACTGTTGTTGGAAATAAGAGGTTAGAAGATGATGGTGGAGTTATTACAATAACAGTTCATGAACCACATGTAGCAGATACGATTTATACAATTAATTATTATAAATCTAAAGAATTATCTTCAATTGAATTTAACTATTTAAATGAAGAACAAGAATTTGTTGTACCAAGAACAGCAAACTACACTATAGAAGTATGGGGAGCCCAAGGTGGAAATGCTTATCTTCGTGATGATACTTCTACAGAATATCCAGGAGGATATGGAGCTTACGCAGTTGGAACTGTTAAACTTGAAAAGAATCAAGTTCTTTATATAAATACAGGTGGTCAAGGAATATTTAAATATTCATATAAAACAGAAACAAACGAAGTAATAAAAGGTGGATATAATGGTGGTGGAGATGTTAATTATCATTATAATTCATATATTTATTCAGCTGGTTCTGGAGGCGGAGCAACTCACGTTGCTACAAAATCAGGATTATTATCTTCATTAGTTAATGATAAAGATGATATTATCATTGTTGCAGCCGGAGGAGGTGGAGCTTTAGGTTATTATGACCATCAAACTCCTGAATATAGAACTCTTGATTATCTTGGATCAGGAGGAGGAATACTTGGAGTTTCAGCATTACATACAAATTATGGTGCTTATTATGCAAATAGAGTCACATCTGTAGGTGGAACGCAAACTGGTCCAGGTTATTGTAGAGGAACAGATTGGGCCATAACCAATTGTAGACCTGGATCATTTGGACAAGGTGCTGATAAATATGACAGTCCAATAGATTTAAATCTAATTGCCGGTGCTGGTGGAGGATACTGGGGTGGTACTTCTACAGTGTTCGAAGGTGCTTCGGGTGGATCATCATATATAGCATCTGATGATTTAAAATCTAATAGTTATGTTGAAAAACATATGACATGTTATAACTGTACTACATCTGGTGAAGAATTGACAAAGACATATACAACAAATCTTGTAAGTGGTGATCCTGTTACTGATTATGCTAAGATGGGTAATGGACATGTTAGAATTGTTGAGGCATTATTATCAAAAGATAATTATTTAACAACTTTAATTACAGATAAAGGTAATTGGAACAAATCATTTGATCCAACAGATGAAAGTTATAATATAACACTTGGTGTGGATGATACACAGTTAACAGTAAGTGGAAGACCAAGTAGTGATTTAGCTAGCATAGATGGACTTGGTGAATATGATAT
>CADANX010000014.1 GCA_902789425.1 uncultured Erysipelotrichaceae bacterium | reverse complement strand
TAAAAAAATGACTAATATTAGTCATTTTTAAATATATTCTTTAAGAGAATTACTCAATCTTAATTTTCTAAATGCCTTTGCTTCGACCTGTCTTACTCTTTCTCTTGTAACACTAAAATTCTTTCCTACTTCTTCAAGTGATTTTGCTTTTCCATCATTTAGTCCATAACGATCCTTTATTAATTCTTTTTCTTTTTTAGATAATCTAGATTGGTTTAATTCATCATGCATTTGTTCTATATTTACTCTATGAATAAAATCTATTTCATAAGAAACATTATCATTTAAACCTTCTTCTAAAGCATTGTTTATTAATAATTGTTTTAAAAAATCAAATCTTGTTTCAGTTACATTACATTCACCTAATTCATCCTTTTTTATTGACGCATATATATTATTAAATAATACATATAAATTCTTAGCTTCATTTTCATAGAAATAATCTCTAACTATTTTATTTTTATTTAATAATTCTTTAAAATCATTAAATGACACAACATGATTGTTATTTCTTAACTGCATATAATCAATAAAAATCTTTGAAAACACATCAGAAGTAATACAAGTAAAATCACCTATTGGATAAGCATTACCACATAAATTAGAAACTAGATTTGTATAAAAATTCTTAGTAAATAATCTTGAAAATCTATCTACATTTAGTAATGAATAATTATAAATATTCTTAATCCATTCTTCAGTAAATGAACTAATAATATCCTCTATATCATAATCTGTTTCAGCAAGTATATTTAGTACATTTGCATCTAAATGATCATATAAAAAATATAAAGTTCCTAATACAACTTCATTCAAATACTTCTTTTGTTTTTCTTTGTTTTCAGTTTCTTTAGCTTTTAATAATAATTCCTTTGCTTCATTTATATTTAACTTTTTATTCTCTTTTATTAAATCATATAATACTTCTTTTATAATCATAATATAAGTCCCCCTTTTCTTAATTTTTTTGTTTTAGAGTATAGCACAAGACAATAATTCCCGTCAAATTCTTCGTCTTCACACGCTAAATTGTAACCAACATCTTTTAATTCACTAAATAATATTATTTTTTCTTTTATATCTTTATCACTTTTATTTCCAAAAACTGAAAAACAAATATTATAACCATTCTTACATAGAGAAAATATAGAAGAATAGTTATCCAAATTATAAGGATTATGAGATAAATATGTATCAGCGACCTGTCCTTTTTTTATATTAGAACCACTAATAATTAGAGGTTCCCCCTGATACATAAACAATCTTGA
Organism: uncultured Erysipelotrichaceae bacterium; assembly: GCA_902789425.1. GTDB lineage: Bacteria > Bacillota_I > Bacilli_A > RF39 > UBA660 > RUG13038. The sequence continues at coordinate 33,287 of CADANX010000014.1, read as the reverse complement.
ATCTTCTTTTTTCAGTGTATTTGCGTGTGGTGATATTATAGTTTTACTATCTACTGTATCGTATACACCTTTATCTAATTCTATATAATTATATATATCTAAACCTAAATACTTTGCATAATTACTAAATTCATTTACATTTTTTTTAAGTGTATATAACCAGTTTAAAAATTCTTCTTTTATATCCTTTTCATCTAAATAAGAAATTGGATATCCTTTTGCTTTTATAAATTGATATTTAAGCAAATTTAAATAGTCCATAGTAACCTCCTTTTTGAAGGCAGGAGAACAATATTACTCTTTTTTTTATAGTTTGTCAAGCATAAAAAAAGAAAAATATTTAAATCTTTCTTTTTATCTTCTTTTCTTCCTCTTCTAATCTTCGTTCTTTTTCTTGTTTTAATAACCTTTCTACATCTTTATATAAATATATATCTTTATTATTATTTTGTGCATATTTTTTATCTAAATCAGTTAAATAATCATTTTTTACATTTAAAATATTATCATAATTATTTATATTATTAGTTTTTGTATAAGGAGAATTATCAACATCTTTTATTTTTGTGTCCATTTTTTTTGTAATATTCTTAAAGTAATCCACTAAAGGTTCTATTTTAATATATTTAAAATCATTAATTACTTCATAAATAAATCTTAATTGTTGCTCAGTTGAAAAGACAGAAATTACAGATCCTCCACCAGAATGATCATCAGGTGCTAATTCTACTTTAAGAGTGATTGAAGGTATTGCATCTTTTTGCCATTGTTCAAATTCATCTGGTTGTTTAATTAATAAAGATTGAAAATAACGTCTATTATTAGTTCTATCAATATTAGTTACTAATGAAGAATATCTAAAAATCCTTGACAAAGAATTTTTTGAAATTAATAAACCATGCTTAGAATTCGTTTTTTTAGAAACTTTAAACATATCATAACCCTCTGGAAAATCTAGTGCCAATGACAATTCTTCAAGAGGTCTAAAATCTATAAAAGCTTTACTTCTCATATTTACCTTAGAAAATTGTCTTAATAAAACATCTGGTTTTTCTTCTTCTTTATATTTAAAACTAAATTGATTAAATTTTTTTATTCTATCATGTTCTAATTGATAAATATCATCAGGATTTAAATCAATTATTCTATGAAGTAAATCAACGATAACCTTTCTTTCTGGATCTAAGGTAAAAGTAGTATCTAATACTACCTCTTTTTCAGCATCAGTAATATGAAATAATTCTCTATATTTATCATCTAAAACAATTTTTTTCATATTTAAACCTAAAACATGAGATAATTCTGCTTCTTTTATTTTAAATTCCATTTTTTCATTGTTAGAAAAATCAGCAATTAATCTTTTATTATGGTATATTTCATAATATCTTCTTACGGCCTCATTTAAGGCGTTCATGGATCTTTGTAACTCTTCATAATCCATAATTATATGTTCATCTTTAATAATATTTTTATCTGGCATACGTCCACTTGATATTTCTATATAACGATCAAATTTACTCGCATCTTCATGAAAAATATAAAAATAATAATTTGTAAGATTTTGTATATAAGTATTCAATAAGGCGTAAATAGATCTATAATTATAATCCGTAGAAATCTCATGATACACTTCTGAAAAATAATTTAAATAATTATCTGCATCTTCTGCCACATATTCTTTAAGCTTTTGTATTGGTACAAGTTTTTCGTAACGTATAAAAAGTTTAAGAACTAAATTATTTAGATTTAACATTTTTGTAAACTGTATCTCTTTATTAATATCATTAATAACTCTTAGAAAATTAAGTGAATCTTTATTATACATATAGTCCTCCATTATTTTTATTATATCATATATAATAAAAAAAGAACCGAAGTTCTTTTAATATGCTATTTGGTTTACTTTTTTATTGTGATTATTGTCAATAATAGAGAAAATAATTAATACACAAACACCCACTATAAATTCTATTATTCCATAAACTAGTAATTGACTTAAATCTATATCAATATTCATATTAGCACCTTGTCTTGCAGCAACTAATAAGAAATATAATAATCCAGAATTTAATAATACAGTTACACCAGCTGATAAAACAGTTATACCTGCAGGTCTAAGCCATTTATATGGTGAAAAACTTACTAGTATCATTAATGAGAATAATACAATTATAGAAACTAATAATATATTTCTAAAACTATTTGAAAGAACTTTTGCATAAATATCAACAACAGTTTTTACTGGTGAATCACTTTCTACTTTTATATTATCATAAGCTTCGGTAAGAGTATTTCTTAAATTTTCTCTTGCAGATGATGATCTTATTTCATTAATATCTAGTTGTTCTCCTGATATTTCTTCAAGTACTGTTACATTATTAACACAAAAATCAATAATTGTATCAATTGTTTCTTCACTTATTTGTGAATTGTTATCAACATAATTAATGTAATCATTTAATACTGCACTAATAACTTCATTTGCTCCCTCAAGTTCATTTAACTTATTTATTTTTTGTAATTCTTCTGATGAATAATTATTATCATTTGATAATACTAATTGTTTTGATACCTCAAGTAATAGTTTACTTTGTACTTTTTCAAGTGTATTTCTAAGAGTTAAAGCACTTATTAATATTACAAGTGTAAAACTAATTAGAAATGTTAAAATCCCCTTTATAATATCCATATAATCACCTCTATTTTAATTATAATATATTTTTTTGCAAAAAAAAAGGATTAATCATCCTTTTTTGCTCTTAAGTATTTTTGTTTAGCTGTTAAGAAATATTCAGACAATGCCGTTAATATAAGTAAATGTTACTATTTCTTTTGCAGTATCAATTGTAACTTTTCCCCAGATCCATCCTTTATATACTTGGAAATCGTTAAATAAATCCGGTGTAATTGAATTAATATGATATCCTGGGAACACCTTTTTTTGACCAATTAAAATTCTTTTATCAGTACAACAAACTATACAAGTTGAAAATGGTCCACCTTGTTGTTTTTGTGCTGGAAACATATATATTATCTCTTCACCAACATTTAAATGCTTTTCAATTATTTTGTTATGTGCTCTTAGTCTTTGTGCAATAGTTAAAGGATATTTTCTTAAAAAAGTACTAGTTCTTCTTTCTAAATTATCAAACATACATACTTCTCCTTTTCTTTCTTTTTTTGTATTATACAATAAATAAAAAAATAAAACAATAAAAATAGGTATAAACCTATTTTATTCATCTATATTTAAAGTTTCATACTCATCTAATACTTTCATTGTTTCAATAGCTAAATATGTTGCTTTAGGATTTTCTTTATCATATTCTTTTAAAAGTTCTCTAGCATCTTCCATTTCAACAAAGAAAGCTCTTAAATGATCATGTTTTTCTTCGACTGTTAAATTAAAATATTCTATATTATCCTTAGAAGTAAATCCTGTAAAATAATATGTTTTAAATAATCTATTTACTACAGAACCATCATCTAATTTATAGTCTCTTAAATAGTGTTTTACTACAACAAATGGTTCAATATCATCAAGTAATATATTTATATTTGTTTCTTCCATTACTTCTCTTTTTATAGTATCAACAGGTGTTTCGCCATTTTCTATTTTTCCACCTGGTAAAAAGTATACTCTGTTAAATCTAGTTAAAGTAATATCATTATCTTCATTTCTAAGTACTATTCTTGATTTTTCTATTACTTCAGTAACTTCATTATCTTTTAATCTGCCTTTATTAATTGTTATTTCTTTCATTTTTACACCTACCCTTAAGTATATTATAACCATAAAAGCATAATAATTAAATAGATTTTATAATTGTTTACAAAAAAAGAATTAAATTCTGTTAAATCTTTCTTTAATTCTTTCTTTTCCTATTAATCTTAATAATTCATATAAATCAGGTGTTTGAGAACTTGTTGTAAGTGAAACTCTTATTACTGTTGAAACATCTGCAACATTTCCTTTATATTTATCTGGATTTTCTTTATATTCTTTCATATTTCCAGCATAAGATAATTCTTCACATAATTCTTGCATTTTACTAAACCAAGTATCTTTATCATCATTTTCATCATAATATTTATCAATGTATGTATTAATTATTGTTCTAATTTCATCTTTATCTGTAATACTTTGATAATCATAAATAAGCTCTTTATTATTAAATAATTCATCATACATATACCAAATACCATTTTTTATATCTGAATATTTTGAATAATCTTTTCTTGGTTTCTTTTGTTCTCTTTCTATATTTAATATATCTTTTGTATATTCAGGATATTTAGTAATTATTTCATAGAAATCTTTATCATATTCTTTTGTATAATCAACTAAATTATTATATATTTCATCTTTAGTAAGTCTACTTAAATAATTTTTAGAAATATTTAGTAGTTTTGGTAAATCAAATAATGTTCCATTTGTAGAATTAGCTTTTTTAAAATCAAATTTAAAGTCTTCAATTTTACCAGTTGGATTTGCATCAAGCCAAGCTTCAAAATTTGAGTTAGTAATAGTTGCTAAATAAAGCATAACTGCATCTGTAGGAATACCTTCTTCTATATAAAACATTAATCTTGCTTCTGGATCTTTTCTTTTTGATAATTTTCTTATTGTACCATTATCATTTTTATTAAGTGGTGCTATATGACAATATTTAGGTGTTTTAAAACCTAGCATTTCAAACATTTGTAAATGTTTTGGAGTTGATGAAACATATTCATCACCTCTAATTATGTGAGTTGTATGCATTAAATGATCATCAATAACATGTGCAAAATGATATGTTGGAAGTCCATCACTCTTAATTATTACTTCATCTATATCATTTTCAGGCATTTCTATTTTACCTTTTATTGCATCATTTAAAACAACTTTTTCATAAAAATTACCTGGAGATTTAAGTCTTATAATATATGGTTCACCCTCATTTATTCTTTTAATTACATCTTCTTTTGATAAGAATCTATCTTTAGCCCATCTACCATAATAACCAAGTCTTTGTTTTGATAATTCTTGTTCTTTTCTTATTTCATCAAGTACTTCTTTTGATGCAAATGAAGCATATGCTTTATCTTCTTCAATTAATTTTTTTGCATAAGCTTTATAAATATCTCCTCTTTTTGTTTGAAAATAAGGGCCATATTCACCTACTTCTTCAGTATCAGAAATAGCTCCTTCATCAAATTTCATATCAAACGGTGCTACAGCTTCAAGTATTTTTTTAACACCATCTTCAATAGTTCTTTCAGTATCAGTATCCTCAATTCTTATAAAAAATACTCCATCAGTTTGATTTGAAAATACTTTTGAAATAAATGCTTGAAATAAATTTCCCATATGTGGAAGTCCTGTTGGACTTGGTGCATATCTAGTTACTATTGCACCTTCTTTTAAATCTCTTTCAGGATACATTTTTTCATATTCTTCCCAAGTATGCTCTACACCAGGAAGTAAAATATCAGCATATTCTTTATTAGTCATAAATACTTTCCTCCATTCTAATATTTATCTTTCTTTTATTTATTCTTTTAACCATATCATCAGGACTTTCAAAATCATAATCTGAGAATTTCATTTTATCTATATTTTGTTCCATAAACTCTCTATATTTTGTTTCTTCTTTATATTCTTTAGAAAATACTTCTAATACCTTTTTAAGTCCTTCTAATTTTTCGTTCATAATTTCTCCTTTTAAATAAAAAAAGCCCTATAATGTAGGGACGAAAATTCGCGGTACCACCCTACTTCATAGAACTCTATGCACTTTTTTCTTATAACGCAAGAATTACGAACTACTCCAAAGTTTCTTCAAATATAATTATTACTTATTTCCATCAACCATAAGCTTTCTATAAAATAACTAATATTTTACTCTTCTTTTTCATCACAGTTAAATATTTCTTTCTTATTTTATCATAATAAATTAATTAATTCAAACATTATTTTACTAACTCTTTATTATCTAAATTATATAGTTTTTCATCTATAATTGAATATAAATAAATATTTACTTTTTTATTAAATCTTTTTGTAATAAAATTCTTATAACCATTAAGCTGTTTTAAATATGATTCATCAGCAACATTTTTAAGTTTATAATCAATTATATCTATATAATCTTTTCTTTCTATCATAAGGTCAATAATACCATGATTTTCATCATCTTTATCTATTTCAATAAATTCATATTCTTTATATACTTTTGCACCATCTAAATCTTTTATTATGTCTAAATCTAAAAATTTAATTAATTTATCTTTATATTTTTCATCTACAAATGAAATATCTCTTTTATAAAAATCAATTGTCTCAAGTAAATAATGCATATATGTACCAAATTTCATGTTTTCTATTTCTTCTTTTGTATTTAACTTAACAAGATCTTTTGAAAAATGTTTTTCATTTAATATCTCATCATCTTTATCTATTTCATTTACAGTAATTATATTATTTGTTTCATCAATTTTTACATTAATATCTAATACTTTCTTATAATCATTTGTTAAGTAGTCAGTTTTTATTTCTTTTATATTTGAATTAAAATCTTCTTTTATAGACTCTATTATATCTTTAAAAGAACTATATGTAAGTCTTTTATCTTCATCAACAAGTCCATTTTCATCTTTAGATGACATATAATCATCCGATAAATCACATATCATTATCATTTTTTCTTTTGCTCTTGTTAAAGATACATAAAATAGTCTTATTTTTTCACCTATTTCTTCTTTTATATAATTATCTTTTAATAATGTGTTTACAATAGAATTATTTAAACCATCATCAAAGTATGGCATAACTATTCCATATTTTCTATCAAATAGAATGTTATCATTTAAATCTCTTAAATTAAATTTATTAAATAGTTCTGGAAAATAACATATACTATATTCTAAACCCTTTGATTTATGAATAGTCATTATTTTTACAGAATCAGATGCTTCGTTTTCTACTGAAAATTTAATTGATAAATTATTATCAATAACATCATTTAAATAATTATTAAAATCATTAATTGTATAACCAAGTTCTGATAATTCACTACTTTTATTTATTAAGTATTCTAGTACAACAAGTGATGAATTAATATTACCTACTTTTATTAGATTTTCATATATATTAAATTTATCTATAAAAGTATTTATAAGCATACTTGTACTCATACTATCTATATTTATCTCTTTTATAATGTTTATTACTTCATTATTTGTAAAATCTTTATTAATAAACATATTTAATATTTCATTATCTTTAATTTCAAATAGAAAACTACGCATAATTGATACTAATGAATGTTTGTACTCACTATCAATTTCATTATTTTTGTATTTAATAGTTATATTTATTAGATTTTTTATTATTGCTAATATAATATCATCTTTATAATCTTCATCTTTTAAAATACTTAATGGAATATTATAGTATTCAAATATTTTTTTATATAAATCAAAGTCTTTTGACTTATCTATAAGAATAACAAAATCATTATATTTAGCTTTTCTTGATTTACCTAAATCTCTATTTCTTTTATATCATTTGCAACTATAAAAGCTTCATATTCTTCTTTTGAAAATCCACTTTCTTTATCAAAAGTATAATTATAAATATCAAGATTATTATTCTGATTTACTTTACCATTATTATTGTAATCAAGATTACCAAATATCATTTGATGAGAATCTATATAACTTGCACCACCAATTGAGTCATCCATAATTTTTGAAAATATTTTATTAATTCCATCAAGTACTTCTTCTCTTGATCTAAAATTTTTATTTAAGTCTATTTTAAATCCGTTTCCATCTTTATAACTATCATATTTACTTTTAAATATATATGGATTAGCATTTCTAAATCTATATATTGATTGTTTTATATCACCAACCATATAAACATTATTATTAGAAATATATGAAATAAATTCTTCTTGTATATCATTTGTATCTTGATATTCATCTATCATTATTTCATTTAAACTTTCTTTTATAGATTTTGCTACTTCTTTATTTTCTTTTAATACTTTAATTGCAAGAAGTTCTATATCTAAAAAGTCATATAATTCATTTTCTTTCTTAAATTCTTTTATTTCATTATCTAATCTTTTTAATATATCAATTACTACTTTTACATAGTCTTTTGTTTTGAAAATACTACTTTTAATCTCTTCTTCATTTTCATAAGTACATAATTTTTTAACACTATCAAGCATAGATTTTATAAGTTCTTTATATGCTTTTGCTTCTTCTGAAGAATTTCTTGGAAGTGATGGAAGTTTTATTTCACAATTAGTTTTAACCTCATTATATGTTTTAGAATTAAGTAAGTTTTTTAATTCATTATTTAATTTTTCAATATATGTGTTTTCTACAAAAAATGATAATGAATGAATTAAATTTTTAATACTATTTATTTTTCTAATAAGTAAATTATTGTATTCACTTATATATTTATCTATATCTTCATCAGTATAATTAGAAAAATAATTATCTAAAAATTCTTCTTTGTTAATAATACTATCTAATTTATTATTAATACTTAATATATTATTTTTAATAAATGTATCATTTTTATTTGTATAATCAGTTATTAGTTTTATAAATAATTCATCATTTTCTCTATAATAGTCTTCGAAAATATCATCTAGTATTTCAGATTTTTTTAAAAACAAAATATTTTCATCACATATCTTTATATTTGGAGATATATTAAGTAAATAATAGTATTTTTTTACAACTGAAAGAGCATAACTATCAAATGTAGTTATGTAAGCAGAATCTATTAGTTCTAAATTTTTCTTTAAAGATTCATTTTTTACTATTGCTCTTCTGATTCTATCTTTCATTTCTTTAGCAGCTGCTTCTGTAAAGGTAAGTATTAATAATTCATCAATAGATACTCCCTCTTTTAGTTTTCTTATTACTCTTTCAGTAAGTACAGCAGTTTTTCCACTACCTGCACCTGCAGAAACAATTATATTAGATCCTTCTTTATCAATAGCAAGTTTTTGTTCTTTAGTCCACTCTGGCATCTTCTTCACCACCTAAAAAATCTAAATTTTCTTTTTTATCAAGTACTTTAACATCGTTATATGTCATATTACATATATCCTTGAATTTACAGTATTCACATGAAACATTTTTACCATCTAATATAATTGGACTTATATCAAAATTAGCATCTATTATGTTATCAACAGCATTATTAATTTTTTCTTCTGTAAAAGATGAAATTTTTTCTATGATATCTTCTGAAATAATTTTAGAATAGCTTGAAAAACCATTTTTTGTCATTTTTAATGATTTTATTACTTCACTATTTTCATAAGAATCATCAATAATTGATAATAATTCTTCATTATTTACTGAATATCCTTGAAGTTTTAATCTTTCTTCTTTAGACATTTTCATTGTTTTATCTTTTTCTTTTCTTGTAGGATTATCTAATATCTTTTGAAGATAAAAACCTAGTACTTTAACATCTTTTATTTTATTATTATTTTTAGCTAGATAAATATATATCGGAAGTTGCATATTTATTCCATAATAAGCATTCTTTAAATCAAGTTCAGGTGTTCCTGTTTTGTAGTCTACAATTATTGCATATATATTATCATTTTTATTTGTATAAAGTATTTTATCTATAAATCCTTTGAATGTTACTTTAATACTTTTATCATAATTAACAATTACTTCATCTTCATATAGAGCTTTATCAAATGACATATGAGTATATTGTTTTTTTATAGTACTTATTATAAATTTAAGATCTTCTTTTAATTTATTAATATAAAACTTTTCTTTAAATGAAAAATCTTTTTCTTTTATATAATTAGTATATTCTGTTTCAAAATCAAAGTTTTCATTAAAACAAATTGATAAAATATAATGAAATAAATTACCTATAAACATATCAAATGTTTCTTCATAATTGTCAATTCTAAGTATATTATTTAAATAGTATTTAAATGGACATTTATAATAATTATCCATACTAGAATAAGATAGTGTTAATTTTTCTTTTAAAAATTCTTTTAGTTTATCTTTATTTACTTTATTATACTTATTACAATATGTTTTATATGGTATATCTTTATAGCTAGTATATAAAACCTCTAACTTATCATCTTTTGAACCATATTTCATTAAGTTATCTAGTTTTTTTGAAAGTAATAATTTATTATTTAAGTTAGAATAAGAATAATTTAATTCTTTATTAACAATAACAGGCATATTTAAATCATATATAAGTGATGATGGATAGTATTCATCAAATGAAGATTTATTTTTGTATGTTATTATTAAATTCTTTATATTTTTTATATTATTTAATGTTATTTCTTTTTCTTTTATATTATTTTCCTTTGATGTTTCTATATTTAACTCTTCTTTTTCTTTATCAGATAAATATTCTTCATCTTTATAAATTTTAGGTATCAAACCTTGATTAAAGCCAAGTAAAAACACATAATCATCATCATTAATTATAGATTTATTAATATCTATAATATCTATTTTATTTTTATATTTTTTTTCTTTAAATTTAATACTTTTAAATTCTTCTTCTAGTATTTCTTTTATTTCACAGAAATCATTAATAAAATAGTATTTATTTAATATCTTTATAATACTATTATATACATATAAATTATCTGGATTATCCATATTATATTTACCCGAAATATAGTTTAAAGTAATATCTATATCATCTAAATTATCTAAAAAATCTTTTACTATATTAGATGAATAAATACTAGGTAAATTATTAATATTTATATTTAAATTGTATAAAGAAAAAATTCTTTTTAAAGTAAAATAGTATTTATCATTAATACCAGCAATTTTTATATTATTTATGCTTTTATTAGATTTAATAAGTTCACATATTTTTTCAGCAACAAAAGTCACTTCAGATTCAAGTGAATTAAATTCATATATTTCATGTTCATAAGTTTTATATTCTTTATTAATAATAATTGGGTTATATTTATTTAATATATTTAATGAAAATTTATCTATATAATCATATCCATATACAACAATTTGTTTATTATTTATAAAATTTGTAAAATTATCATCATAAATAAGTAGATCATTTTCATCTAATTCTTTTTTTATTTTTAATAAAAAGTTTAATTTTTCACTTTTATATTTTTTATCATCAAGAAATCTAATATATTTTAAATAATCTTTTGCAACTTTGTAATTAACATCATAGTTTTCAACAATATAACATATAGATTTTTCATCAAAAGAAAATGTAAATAAACTTACAAATTCATTTAGTGACATAATCTTTATATTATATTTTTCGTCCATTTTATTTAGACTAATTAAAACATCCCTTTTATATTCATTTGGAATTATTAAAATACTATTATTTATAAATATATTATTCATTCTTATCACCTAAAATAATTATAACATAATACTATTTATTAAATAATAAATCTAAGATTATTTTATGAATTTTTTGAGTATTATCTTTATTTTTTTCTTTTTTTACTTTTACTGTGAAAAGAATTACTAGAGATATAACTACATCGAAAGAAAAAAGTAATAAAAATGCTAAACATAGTTTATACGGAATAATATTAATAAATTCTAAAAAGTATTTATTTAAAAATAGTGAAATAGTTCCAAGAACAACAAACTTACTCATATTGTATAAACATATTCTTCCATTTATATTAAATTTGTTTTTTGAATAATCCCACCATCTTAAATTAAACTGCTTTTCTAAAATATAACTTGTAAAATATTCTAAAATCGAAAATAAAATAGTAAGCACTATAATCTTAATAATTAGTGAAGAAGAAAGTATATCAGTATAATAAATAATAAGTCCACCAAAACCATATATAGGTAGATATAGCCCAAATAAAAAACCTCTTTTTACAAGTTTTTTAAATTTTAGAAAAATACTTAATGTTTCAAGTATAAAACCAATTACACTATATATTAAAAATAGCATAAACAAATGAATAAAATAAGACATAATACCTCCATATTATTAGTATAATCAAAAAAAAGGATATTAATCCTTTTTAGTTTTTTTAGAAATATTATGATATTCTCTTACTTTTTCTTCAAGTTCGTCTCTTAATTTAGTATTTTCTTTTAATAAAGCTTTTACTGTTTCTTTTCCTTGTCCTATTTTATTTCCTTCATATGAATACCATGAACCGCTTTTTTCAATAATATTAGCATCAGCTGCTAAATCAATAATTTCAGCTTCTTTACTAATACCCTCTCCATACATAATTTCTACTTGAGCAGATTTAAATGGTGGAGCAACTTTATTTTTAACTACTTTAACTGTTGTTCTATTTCCTATTACATTTTCACCTTGTTTAATTTGTTCATTACGTCTAACATCAAGTCTTATTGATGAATAGAATTTAAGAGCTCTTCCTCCTGGTGTTGTTTCAGGGTTGCCAAATAATACACCTACTTTTTCTCTTAATTGATTTATAAATATAGCAATTGTATTTGTTTTATTAATTGTTCCAGAAAGTTTTCTAAGTGCTTGTGACATAAGTCTTGCTTGAAGACCAACATGCGAATCTCCCATTTCACCATCTATTTCAGCTTGTGGTACAAGTGCAGCTACTGAATCTATTACAACTATATTTATTGCTTCACTTCTAACTAGGGCCTCACATATTTCTAAAGCTTGCTCACCAGTATCAGGTTGAGATAATAGTAAATCATCTATATTTACACCAAGCTTTTTAGCATAAACAGGATCTAAGGCATGTTCTGCATCTATAAAAGCAGCTCTTCCACCCTTCTTTTGAATTTCTGCAATAGCGTGAAGTGCAAATGTTGTTTTACCACTTGATTCTGGACCATATATTTCAATTATTCTTCCTTTTGGATAACCACCAACTCCAAGAGCTATATCTAATGTAAGTGAACCACTTGATGAAACATCTATTTCTTTATCAACCTCATCACCAAGTTTCATTACTGCTCCCTTACCAAATTGTTTCTCCATATCTCTTAATACATCTTCTAAAATTCTATCTTTATCTTTAGCTGTAGCCATTTAAATATCCTCCTTATTAACTGAATACAATTTAATTATAAACCGAAAAAAAAAATAATGCAAGCATTTTTCGTACATTTGTTTGCATTATTGTAAATTTTGTTGTACTATAAAGGAATTTTTGCTATAGAAAATTTTGCTTTTTGTAATATTTATAGTACAAAAACCTAATTTTTAAAATATTTTTTATAAATTTTATAATATTCATAACCAGACATTACACATAAAACTGTAGCTGTTATTAAGAAGAAATCATCAAGTGCAATATTATATAAACCTAGTGGAAAATTTCCAAATAATTTTAATGATACACCAATCATTAAACACGCAGTTTTAAATTTGCCTGTTTTAATTGCAGCAACCACTGTTCCTTTTTGACCTGCAATCATTTTTATTGTATTAACAACTGTATCTCTAGTTACTACTATTACTGGAATAAGTGGATTAATATAACCTTGTCCACATAAAATAATAAGTATTGAATTAACTAATATTTTATCAGCTATTGCATCAAGTACTTTTCCTTTATCAGTAACTAAATCATATTTTCTAGCAATATAACCATCTATTCCATCTGTTATAGATGCTATAACAAATATTACACCACATATGACTAATTTTATATCTAATATTAATGTTCCATCAATTAAATATTTTGGAAATGTTACATTTACCATATTAAATGGAAATAATAAAATAATTATTACTATAATGGAAAGTATTATTCTAAAAATAGTTAATTGATTTGGTAAATCTTTATTCTTCATTTAACTCACCTACTTCATAACTTACTTTTAATCCAGTATCATCATTGCCTTTTACTCCACTATTGTGAATTAGTATTAAAATAGCAATTATTATTAATGTAATCATTATTGTTACTAATACTTTTATTAAATTATTACCTTTTTTATCAGGTGCTGTATATGGTGACATAATCTTATCATCAGAATTTTTTTCTTTTTCTCTTGATGCTCTTTGTATTTCATCAATTGGTATTTTTGATGTAGATTCAAATACATAATCATTAAATTCATCAATAATTTTTTCTGGATCTAATCCTAAGTATTTTGCATAATCACTAATTATTACTTTTAAAATAAAAATATCTTTAAAACTTTTAAAATTACCACTTTCTATATCTGATAATTCTTTTATATCATAATCTAAATCATTAGCGGCTTCTTCAAGAGAAATTCCTGTTTCTTCTCTCTTTTTTTGCAATATTTCACTAATTTGATTCAAAATAATTCAACTCCTTTAAATAAAATAAAAAAATAGTTTTTAATAAGCCATGTTTTGTACCAATTACTTGGTGATAAACATTTATCTATGATTGCTCATCCCTTGATTCGTTCAATTCCTCTTCAAGAGTTCCCCTACCAATTTTGGGTTTCTCACTTGCGGGGTTTACCTCGTTTCATTTTTTCTTTTTCAAGAAAAACTCGTTTCTGTGGCACTTTTATAGCTACTATACCCATAGTTACCTTTAGGATAATTCGCCGCCGTTAGATTGCTCTACTATAAGTTATTTTTTCCTTATACACAAACACTACCGTCATCGCAGATCGGTGTGAGCATGGACTTTCCTCTACATTATAAAAATGCAGCGTTTATCTAAAAAACTATTCTTTATCTCCGTATATAATTTTTTCAAGTTGTGAAATTCTTCTAAGTAAATCTACATTAGTTACTTCTTTTTCACTATTCTTTACTATATCCATATTAGCTTTTGCTGTTCTTAATTTGTATTTTAAGTCTAATATTTCGTTATTCATTTCACCCATTTTTACTTCAAGTTCTTTAATTTTTTTATTATATGCATAATAATCATTTATTACCATATCAAGAACTTTATCAACTTCTTGGGGTCTATAACCTCTTGCATCAACTTTAAAATCCCAATTAAGAATCATATCAGGTGTTAATACTATTTCATCACTTTTCATTTTTATATCACCTCGGACACCTCTATTATCACAAAAAATAACGTATTTGTCAATTTACATATTATTACTTTTATTTACAACTTTTAGATATTAAATCAAGCTTAATATCATCTATATCATCTATTAATACATTAAATAAATAGACCAAGTATAAATTATTCATATTCTTCTCCTTATAAAGACAATATCACTATTTATTTATTATGAATATAGTTTCGACAAAGTTAGATAATTATTTTATTTTTTTTAATTCAAACTCTACCAAAAATATCAATTATATAGTATAATTAGTATGGTGATAAAATGAATTATCCAAATAAGAAAATAGCAACTAAGAAATTTATTAATTACGGAAAAAGAGGAATGAACCTTGAAAATGATATTAATGAATCTAATATATACTATAGAAGTATAGATAAAGCATTAATTTATAAAAAGCCTACACCAATTAGAATCGTTAAGACATCATTTAATGAAATAAAAGGTATTACTATAAACGAAGCTTATTATGAAGTACCATCAACTACTGATTATAACGGAATATATAAAGGTAAATATATAGACTTTGAAGCAAAAGAAACAAAGAATAAAACATCTTTTTCTTTAAGAAATATTCATTCTCATCAAATTAATCATTTATGTTCAGTAATAGATCATGGTGGAATTGCATTTGTTATTATAAGGTTCACTGAACTAAATAAAACATTTTTTTTAGACGCAAAATATCTAAAGGATTTTATTAATAATAATGAAAGAAAATCTATTCCACTTAATTACATAGAAGAATACGGACATTTAATAGAAGAAAAGTATAATCCAAGAATTGATTATTTAAAAATTATAGATAAGAATTATTTAGGAGAGTAAAAATGAAAAAAGAAAGAATAATAAAATATTTAAAAAGATTTTATAAAAGAAATAAAATATATTCAATAATAAACATTGTATTTTTTGTATTATTTTTAATACTATTAATACTTAATTTTAAATTAGGAATTATTTTTCTAATTATTGACTTAATTCTTAATTTACTATTTATTGAGACTGGTGGTCTTGAGTTTATAAAAGATATTATGAATAAAAAAGAAGAAGAAACAGAAAACTTAATAGATGAAACTAAAGAGTTTTCAGCTGATAGCATATATGAACTAAAAGATGATCCATATATTATAGATAGTGAAAAGGAAGAAAAGGAAGATATGAAAAAGACTAAAGCAAAACTTAAAAGTAAAAGAAAAAATAACAAAAAGAAGAATAAGATTATAAGATTTATTATTAATACATGTTTATTTTTATTCTTAATATTACTTATTCTAGCTGTTGTATTTTGTATATATATAGTAATTAAAGCACCAGACTTTGATCCACAAAACTTATATAAAACTGAAGCATCTGTACTATATGATGCTAATGGAAAACAAATTACTAAACTAGGTATAGAAAAAAGAAAGAATGTAACATATGAAGATCTTCCTGAAGTATTAGTTGATGCAATTATAGCAACAGAAGATTCAAGATTTATGCAACACAATGGATTTGATGCACCTCGTTTCTTTAAAGCATCTGTTGGACAAGTAATAAATAAACTTGCTCATAATGGTGGAAATGCCGGTGGGGGTTCTACTATAACAATGCAAGTTGTTAAAAATGATTATACATCTACAGTATCATCTGGTTTTGACGGAATAGTTAGAAAATTTACTGATATATATATTTCAGTATTCAAATTAGAAAAGAAATATTCAAAAGAAGAAATAATTGAATTTTATGTTAATACACCTTTCCTTGGAAACGGAGCTTATGGTGTTGAACAAGCATGTCAAAGTTATTTTGGTAAATCAGTTTCTGATATTAACTTATCTGAAGCAGCTGTAATAGCAGGTCTATTCCAAGCACCTACTTCATATAACCCATATAGATATCCAGAAACAACTGAGCAAAGAAGAAATACTGTTTTATACTTAATGAAAAAACATGGTTATATAACTGAAGAACAACAAAAAATGGCACAAAGTATTCCTATTGAATCATTATTAAATCATGGCAGTGGTGATGAATCTAATTCATCTCAATATCAATCTTATATAGATGTTGTTATAGAAGAAGTTGAAAAGAAAACTGGAGATAATCCATATACTGCTGGTATGAAAATATACACAAACTTAGATCCATCAAAACAAGACGTATTAAATAAAATATACTCTGGTGAAACATGGCAATGGAAAGATGATAAAATCAATGCCGGTATTGCTATAGTTGATGTTAATACTGGTAAACTAGTTGCAGTTGGTGGTGGTAGAAACCAAACTGGTGAAAGACAATATAACTTTGCAACAATGATTAATAGACAAATTGGTTCTTGTGCAAAACCATTATTCGATTATGGTCCTGCATATGAATATAATAATGCATCTGAAGCAACGCAAGTTCTTGATGCACCTCATACATATTCAAATGGAACATCGATAAAGAATGCTGATGGAAGTTATGGCGGACTAATGACATATAAATACGCAATGGCAGCATCGAGAAATATTCCTGCTGTTAAAGTATTCCAATCTGTTGATAATGCTAAAATTAAAGAATTTGTTACAAATTTAGGTATTAAACCTGAAGTTGATAGTAATGGTTATTTACATGAAGCACATGCACTTGGAGCATTTAATGGTTCTAATCCAAAAGAGCTTGCTGGTGCTTATGCTGCATTTGCAAATGGTGGTTATTATACTGAACCATATACTGTATCTAGAGTTGAATATATAGATAATGAAAAAACAGTTAGTTTAAAACCAAAAAGAAAAAAAGCAATGTCTGATTCAACTGCTTACATGATTACTGATGCCCTATTATATGCTGTTAATAGCTATGGTAATATCGGTGGTGGTGTTGATGGAGTTCAATTAGCTGCTAAAACTGGTACATCAAACTTTGATGCTGAAACAAGAAGAAAATATGGTTTCCCAGCATCAGCAAACAATGATATGTGGGTAACAGGATTTACTCCAGAATATGCTGTATCATTATGGTATGGTTATGCTTCTATTGAAGCTGGTTACTATAGTGGTAGTGAAGGTTATTCTGCTCGTGGTCAATTATTTAGACAAATTATTAGTTCAATTTCTACACCAGGTAAAACATTTGAAGTACCTAGTAGTGTAGTTAAAGGAACAATTGAAAAAGAAACATTTCCAGGATTACTTCCAAGTGCTAATACACCAGATGATATGAAAGTAACAGAATACTTTAAAAAAGGAACTGTTCCAAGTGAAGTATCAAATAGATATGCAACACTTGATAATCCAGGATCACTTAATGCATCTGTTGGTGATGATACAGTAACATTATCATGGAATGCTGCAAGTAGTAATAATTATTATAATCAAGAAGCTTTAGCTGTATCTTTAAAAGGTTTATATTTAAAAGAAGCTAATGAAAAAGCTGCTGAAATAATTTCATCTAATGGTGAATTTGGTTATGAAGTATTTGTAGAATCACCTACAACTACTACATCATTAGGATTCACTAAAAGTACAAAATTTACTACAAAAAGACTTGTTAGTGATGCAAAATATATTGTAAAAACATGTTATAGTAACAATAAAAGTTCTTCAAGTAGTGGTATATCAACACAAGTAGCTGGTACTGGTGAAATAGAATCAGTTCCTGAAGATAATGTAACATTTAATGATAGCTCTGAAATAGATTTAACACTATCAGGAAATGAAGTATCATATACTGAGAAAGGATTTAGTATAAATGGTGTTAATATAACAAATAGTAATGCACATGTAGTTGTTAATACTAGTGCTAGTAAAACAGGAACTGGTATTGATTCAGTTTATACATTTACTGCTAAAGGACAATATAAAATAGATTATACAATTACTTATGAAGGTGAAACTTATACAGCAACTAGAATTATTAATGTAAAATAAAAAAGGAATTTAAATATTCCTTTTTTTAATTATCATTTATCCAATCATAATCATATATTTCTTCTACATAATTATCTTCTTTTTTAATCTTTGTACTTTTTATATCTTCGCTTGATTTATACCCTTTTTTTGTCCATTCAATTAGAATTCTATCAATATATTTTAAATTGGTTACTCCGCTTAATACAGCCTCTTTTAATGCTGATTTAATTAGTTCTTCACTAATATTCTTTTCTTTCCATCCATTAATAGTTTCACATTCCATAGGTGAAAGTGTTCTTCCAAATTCTTGTTCAATTAACATAAATATATCATTTGATGCATTTTCTTCTTTATTATCAATAATAAATGAAAATATTTTATTATAAAATAATTCTAGAGAAATAAATTCCTCTATTACTCCATTATTCTTTTTCATTTCGATTGAAATATAATTCTTTTCATTAAGACTATTTATTAAATCCAATACTTCATTTGTTTGAATATAAATATCATTTGATATTCTTTCTAAATCAAATATAACATTTTCTTTTTGATTTAATAAATATGTTAATAGTATTAATTCTTTATTTTCAAGATTTAATTTATCATAATACTTTATAACATAATTAGGAATTATATAATTTTTATTTACATTTATAATATCTTTTAAAATATTTTCATTCATTTTTTTCACCTACTTATATATTTATCATATTTTTATTAGTTTTGTCTATATTTATTGATAATTTCTATTTCTTCTTTAGTAAAAGGATAATTATTAGAAAAATCTATTTGTGACCATACATTTAAATAATCATAATTATATTCCAAATTATTAAATTTAATATCTAAAACTCTTTCTAATTCTAATTCTTTTACTATTTGTTCAAAATATTCAAAATTAGATAACCTAAATATCTTATCTAATTCTTCTTTTTTTCTACTGTAAGATAAATTTAATAAAACTATTTTATTTTCTTTTATAGCATTATATAAATCAATATCTAATGAAAAATTTAATTTAACAGCATATCTTATTGCTCTAAGTATTCTAATTGGATCATCACAAATAGATTTTTTTGGATCACCTATTGTTTTTATGATCTTATTATCTAAATCTTCTTTTGAATTTACTAAATCATATATTTCTTCATCTTTATCCATATATAGAGCATTTATAGTAAAATCACGTCTTAATACATCTTCCTCTATTGTATTTACATAATCAATAGTTACATCTCTTCTTGATAATCCATATTTAATATCTTTTCTAAGTGATGTAATATCAAAATAATAACCTTTATATACTACTTTAGCTGCACCAAATGCCTCAAATATTTTTATATCAGTAAAAATACTTGATAATTCATATGGAGTTGCTGTTGTACATATATCAATATCTTTAGAATTAATATTAAGTATTTTATCTCTTACAAAGCCACCTACAATATATGCCTTGTAATTCTTATTTTCAAGCACTTTTAAGAGTTCTTTTGCACACTCAAACATATTTTCACATCCCTTTATATTATAGCACAAAAAAAGCCATAAAAATGGCTTATTTAACTAGTTTACTGAATCTTTTAATTTGCTACCAGCTTTGAATGAAACGCTATTTCTTGCAGGTATTTTAACGATTTCACCAGTTCTTGGATTTCTACCATCTCTAGCAGCTCTTTTGCTTACTGCGAAAGTTCCGAATCCAGTTAAAGTGATTTTATCTCCTTTTTTAAGAGTTTCTGATACAGCTGCCATAAATGCATCTAAAGCACGAGCTGAATCTGCTTTTGTTAATCCTGATTTTGCTGCAATAGCATCGATTAATTCTAATTTGTTCATTCTATTCTACCTCCATATTTTAAGCATTCTATGCTTACATAAATAATATTACCATTAAATTTCAAATAATACAATACTTTTTTACACATTTTTTGTTTAAAAATAAAGAAAAAATCCTATTATGCACTTAATTTAATAGGATTATTTTCATTTTTAGACATATTAGTTTGAGCAGCTGCAAAAATATTAGCTGATTCAGCTACTGGAGCCACTGTTTCTTCTTGTTCTACCTTGTTAATTTGACCTTCTGAATTTGATAAATCAACAATTTTATTATTCTCATCAACTTTAGCAATTAATTTATTATTAGGTTCACTTAAATTAGTAATTATATTTCCCTTCTTTTCCATTGTAGTTGATGCCACTTTATTTTTCATAAAATTAGCTTCTAGAGTAAATGATTCTTCTTTAGGAGCTGTAGCTATTTTATTACTTTCTTCATTTACTACAGGAATATTTTCTTCATTATTTATATTTTCAAATATATTATTAACTACTGGAGTTTCTGTAGTAACTTCAAGAGGAGTAATAGTTGAAGTTTCTTCTACTTTTGGTTCTTCAATAGCATTTATAGTTGGCACCACATTTTCATCTTTAATTGGTTCAATATTTCTTTCTGGAATATATGGAACATCTAAATTAACTGGAGATGGTGCTTCTTCTTTAGTTTCTTCATTATTTATATCTATTTCTTGTTCTTTAGTAATTTCTACTGTATCATCAAGTTTTGGTTCATCAATAACTGGTTCACTTGCTTCTTCAGTAACAACTGGAGTTTCTTCTGTTACTTCAGGAGTAATTTCGGTTACTTCTTCTTTTACTTCTTTTTCTTCTCCAAGAGAAGATTTTAAGCTTACTTCCTCTTCTTTTGAAGTAGAAGCAATATTCTGAATTTCTTTTTCTATTTCTTCTAAAGTTCTTTTTCTTTTTAATTCATTTAAATATTTTTCTCTTGAACCATCTTTTATATCTATAAAAATAATATCTTCTCTATCATTAATAATACTTTTTAATTCAGGGCTTACTTCTATTGATTCTTTAGGAGCAATAAAGAATGATCTTCTTAATGAATTTATTTCTCTATGAGAATTTACTTCAGCCACAAAGTTATTTTTATGATTACCTTCAAAAACAGCATTAATATCTCTTTCTATAGTTATATTACCATTATAAAAATCTGTTTTTTCAGTTTCATCATTAGTTATTTTATTAGAATTAATGTTTTCTTTTTCTTCTTCTAAAATCTTTAATTCTTTTTCTTCTGCTTCTTTTTTAAGACTTAAATTTAGAATAACATCTTCTAATTTACTAATTTTATCTTTTAGTTCAATTCCTTCATCTAGTATAGCTGATTGTCTAGCCTCTTCACTAGCTGTTATATTTTCTGCACCTTTAGCTGAAATCTCATTATATTCCTTTTCTGAATTTGATAAAATCTCTTTTAATTCATTCATTGAATCATAATTATCTCTAATTTCTTGGAGGATTTGAGCTATATTAGTCTTGCGCATAGATATTTTATCTTTAATATTTTTTAGGCTTCTCAAAGTCTCTATTGAGTACTCATTAAAATCTACGGCCATTTTTACACCTCCATTAGTTATCTTTTTTTGAATTTTTTTCCTTTATAATTGAATATGCTTCTTGAAATAATTTAAAAGCAATTTTTCTTTCATCTTCATCTTGTAAATCTTTTAATACTTCTGTCTTTTGTCCATTTTTATCTTCAACTATTAATCTTGATGCTAATATTGATGCTTTATTTGAATCATTTTCATCATCAATAGCATAATAAAAGTATTCTGTGTCAGTACCATCTATTTTTATCCTAGTTATAGGTGTTGCTGGCTTAATCTTACCATCTTCTAATTTGATTAAAAAGTTTTCATCTAAATTAGTTACAACATTTACTCCATTCTCCATTTTTATTCTCCTCTACTATATATAATATAATAACATTTTATTTGTTATAAGTCTAGTAAAATATGAAAAAAAATAGCTATATAACTATAGCTATTAGATTATTAGAACCCTTATTAACTACTTTAGATAATGTTGTTTGTAATTTATACCTTAAATTTTCAGGCATTATTGATAGTTTTGCTTGTATTCCTTCTTGTACAATTTCGTCTAAACTTCTACCAAAAATTTCACTTTTCCATATATTTTCTGGGTCTTCATTATTCTTAGTTAAATAATCAATTAACTCCTTAGATTGAAGTTCTGATCCAATTATTGGTTCAAAAGTACTTTCAACATCTACTCTAATCATATGAATACTTGGTGCAACTGCCTTTAATTTTACTCCATATCTTGAACCTTGTTTTATTATTTCAGGTTTATCTAGTTTCATATCCTTTATAGTTGGAATTGCTATTCCATAACCTACTTCTTTTACCATATTAAGTGCAGATTTATACTGAGAAAATTCTTCTTTTATGCAATTATATTCTTGAAAAACAGATATTAATTTAGATTTACTATTTATACTTGTTCCCATAATTTCACTTAATACTTCATTATAAAGTGAATCTGGTGCTTTTAGAGTTATTGTAACATCACCACTAACTGTATCAACTGATGAAATATAAGAATCTTCAATTTGATCACAATGAGTAAAATGATTATTTATAGTCTCTACATCTTTTAATTTATCTACTTCAACTACACATTCTCTTATTGCATTCATATAAATTTGTTTAACTTTATGTTCTGGATTTAGGCAAGCTATCCAATCTGGTATATCTATTTTTATGTTCATAACAGGAAATTCAAATAATGCCTCTTTTAAAATTTGATAAATATCTTTTTCATTCATATTTTCAACAGATATAGGTAAAACAGGAACATCATTTTCTTCTTTTATCTTTCTTGCTAGTTCAATCGTTTCTGTACTTTCTGGATGAGTAGAGTTTAATACTACAATAAAAGGTTTACCTATTTCTTTAAGTTCACTAATAACTTCATTTTCAGCATCAACATAACTACTTCTTGGAATTTGTCCTATGCTTCCATCTGTAGTCATTACAATACCTATAGTAGAATGATCTTTTATTACCTTTTCAGTACCTATTTCAGCAGCCTCAACAAAACTAATTTCATCACTATACCATGGAGTTTTAACCATTCTAATTTCACCATTTTCATTTTCAAAACCTGATGAACCTGGTATTATGTAGCCTACGCAATCAATTAACTTTATATTTGTTTCAAAACTATCAATTGTTATCTTAGCTGATGTACTTGGAACAAACTTTGGTTCTATTGTCATAATGTTTTTCCCTTGTGAAGTTTGAGGTACTTCATCTAAACATCTTTTTCTTTCAAATTCATCAGTTATATTTGGTACTACTAAATTTTCTATAACTTTTTTAATAAATGTAGATTTACCTGTTCTAACTGCACCTACTACACCTAAATATATATCACCATTAGTTCTATTTGATATACTTTTAATAATTTCTAATTTTTCCATTTAATCCCTACTTTCTTTACTAAACTATATGCATTACTTTTTCGTATATTACATTTTTTTTAAATTATGATATAATTATTTAAGAGGTATGTTATGAGATTATATATAAGTATATTTGTAGGGAAATTTTTAATTAAATTTATTGAATTATTAAGAAAATTTAAGATTATTAAATACAATGCATCTGTATTTCCAGGATCAGTAGCTAAAAAGATTTGTCCAGATATTTTAAATAATATTACTTATCCTAAAACAACAATATTTGTAACTGGTTCTACTGGAAAAGGTAGTACAACAAAAATGATTACTAAAGTTCTTTTAGATAATGGATATACTGTTACTACAAATTATAAAGGATCAAATTTAGTGAATGCATTTATTACGATGCTTATAAATGATTCATCTATAAATGGTAAAATAAAAACAGATTATATTGTATATGAAGTTGATGAAAGATATCTTAAACTAATCACTAAGTATATTAAACCTGATTATTTAGTTATCAACAACATAACTAGAGACCAACCACCAAGAAATACATCTTTTGAATTTGTATTTAACGAAATAAAAAAAGGCATTTACAAAAATATGCATTTAATTGTTAATGCAGATGACCCCCTTACTAAGAGTTTTGAATTATACCATAAAGGAAAAATTACATATTATGGAATAGAAAAAAACTTTATGAGTACTGATAAAGAAATAGATTATACAAAAGATAATTTATATTGTCCAAATTGTAATAGCAAACTTAAATTTAATTATTATCATTATGGTAGTGTCGGTGATTATAAATGTAATAATTGTGGTTATAAAAGAGAAAATGTTAGTTATGATATAACAAATATTGATAAGAAAAAAATGACAATTACAATTAATAATAAAGATGAAATAAATATTACAAATTATATATTATTTAATCTATATAACATTATTACAGTTTATTCTGTTTGTGACTTATTAAAAATTGATGGAAATAAAATAATTGATTCACTAAATAATTTAGGAATTGATAATAAAATATATGAAGAAATTATAATAAAAGATAGAAAATATATTACTTTAAATTGTAAAGCGGAAAACAATGCCACTTATAATCTTGCATTATTATATACAAGTTTAAGTAATGAAAAAAAGACCATCGTACTTGGTCTTAACGAAATAAGCAGAAGTAGTTTTGAACTTTTAAATGATAAATCAGTAGATAAAATAATATGTGCTGGTCCTTATAAATATGATATAGCACTTAGAATGAAATATGCTGGTATTGATGAAAAGAAATTAATTATTAAATATAATTTAGATAATATTAAAAATGATTTAAAAAATACAAAAGGTGATGTTTATGCAATACTTAATTTTGACTATATAGAGCCTTTTAAAAACAAAATAAGAGGTGATAAATAATGAAAATGACAATAGCTTATTTATATCATGATTTATTAAATCTTTATGGAGATGTTGGAAATATAATGGCTCTAAAATATCACCTTGAAGAACAAAAAATAGATGTTACTATAAAATATTTATCTGTTAATGATAAAAAGTATTTTAATAAATATGATCTTGTATATATTGGATCTGGAACTGATAAAAACTTATTAATAGCACTTGAAGATCTTAAAAATTATAAAAATGATATAAAAAAATACATTGATAACAATAAATTTATATTAGCAACTGGTAATTCTTTTGAATTATTTGGTAAATATATAAGAATTAAAAGTAATGTAATTAAAACATTAAATATATTTAACTATTTTGTAGAATATGATTATGATTTAAAAGATAGAATCGTTAAAGATGTAAATTATAAATGTAATTTAATAAATAAAAATATTATTGGATTTGAAAATCATCCAGGATATTTAAATAGTAAAGAAGAACATTTATTTGAAGATGAAGGTGTTAAAAAGAAGAACTTTTATGGTAGTTATGTAATTGGTCCACTGCTTGTAAGAAATCCAGAATTTTGTAAATATTTTATTAAAGAGCTTATTCATAATAAAGATAGTAAATATAAAATAATAGATGGTAACTATAAATTAGATGAACTTGCATATAAAAACTAGAAATAAAAATTTCTAGTTTTTTTTATAAGTATACATTCTAGCACCGCTACGTTCTACTTTTGTTTCTTTATTTTCTTCTTTAATTGAATTATTAAGTTCATGTATTAATAATAATTTTTTCCTTTTTAATAATTCTTCTCTTGATTCTTTTGAATACTCTTCATCAGAATATAATAATCCTTCATTATATAGATAAAATAAGAGTTTTTTTGAAACACATGTATTTTCATGAATATCATCTATAGGCTTTTTGCCATGTTCATTAACAAAATCTCTTATTTTTTTAATCTCATTTTGAATACAATTATCACATATATTAATCTTATCAAATTGAATTATTTTTTTACAAACAAAACATTTACCGTAATCCATAAAACCACCCCATTTACATGTATTATAACACACTTTTTCCATTTATTTTAAATAAATACTTATTATTTATTAAATATTCACACACTCCATTATATTCTATTAAAGAAACATCTTTTATATCATCACATAATATAAAAGGATATTTCCTTTCAAAACTACTAATTTCTTTTTTATTTAAAACCTTATACATAACATATCATTCCTTTCATATTTATAATTTATCAAAGAAAATATAAAAAAAATGTCGATTTATGTCAAAATACTACATTTTTTAGCAAAATATGATTTTTTTTATATATAATAGTCATAAGGAGTATTGTATGGGAAAGAAAAAATGTAAATGTGAATGCAAAGGAAAATGTACTTGCAAAGGTAATTGTACTTGCGGATGCAATAAATAGATCTATTTGATCTATTTTTTTTCGAAAAAAAAAGATGAATAATCATCTTATTTATATAAATGGTCGGGGTGACAGGATTTGAACCTGCAACCTCTTGGTCCCAAACCAAGCGCACTGCCAAGTTGTGCTACACCCCGGTATATGGTGCGCCCTAAGGGATTCGAACCCCTGACCTTTTGGTTCGTAGCCAAACACTCTATCCAGCTGAGCTAAGAGCGCATACTTAGCGCACATTAATTTTTCTAAAATGGTGGCTCCAACGGGATTCGAACCAGTGACACAAGGATTTTCAGTCCTCTGCTCTACCTACTGAGCTATGGAGCCAATAAAAAAAAATGGCGGTTCCGACGAGGATTGAACTCGCGATCTTCTGCGTGACAGGCAGACGTGTTAACCACTACACCACGGAACCAATTAACTAAAACGCTACTTTAGTATACTAAATTTTTAGTAAATATGTCAATACTTTTGAAAAAAAAAATAAATAAAATAAAAAATGCTATAAAAAGCATTTTTTATTTAATTGTACACTTATATCCACTAGCTTCTAATTCTTTTTTAGTTTTAGCTGGTGTAGATATTTTGTCTAGATAACTTTTAGTTAATTTGTCTACTTCAAATTCAGCAGCAACTTTTAAGTGTTTATCACTACCAATATCTTGTTTACAGTTAGAAAAAGCATCTTTAAATTGACTCATATAATTTTTAACTGTTGAACAAAAATCTTGTTTTCCAATTGCTTTAATTTGAGTATCACTATATTTTGATAAATCCATATCATAATTGAAATCCATAGATTTAATCACATTACCTTTGAAACCAACATTAAATTCTATATCAATTCCACTTGTAGTTTGTGTACATACTAGTTTAGATTCTTTTTGAGAACAACCAGCAATAAATAATACAGAAAATGTTAGAACGAAAGCTAAAATTATCTTACTCTTACTCATACTTACCTCCATAAAATAATTTTAACATATGAATAATATTATTACAATAAAAAAAGAACAATTAAGTTCTTAAAAATCATATGGTTGCGGGAGCAGGATTTGAACCTACGACCTCTGGGTTATGAGCCCAACGAGCTACCAGACTGCTCTATCCCGCGATACAAATTTTAAATGGCGGAGAAAGAGGGATTCGAACCCCCGCGCCGATTGCTCGACCTCCCGGTTTTCAAGACCGGTCCCTTCAACCAGACTTGGGTATTTCTCCAATAAAAAAATGGTGCCTCAGGCCGGACTTGAACCGGCACGTGATTTAACTCACGCAGGATTTTAAGTCCTGTGCGTCTACCAATTCCGCCACTAAGGCAGCACCATATCCAATTGCACTGGACTTCTAAATTATATAATATATTTCATTATTTTGCAAGACTTTTTTTATTTTTTCTACTTCTAATACTATATTATATAAAAATTAGATAAAAATATTACTTATAAAATAAAAAAAGAACTAAAATAGTTCTTTTTAATTAAAATGCTTATTTATAAATTCAAATGTTAATTTTCTAACTTTTGATGGGTTCTTAACGCTTACTTCACCTGTATTTTTATTTTTGTATACTGAAGGTATTTCTTCAAATTTTAAAGCAGGTAATTCTTCTTTATTAATAATTAAATATCTACCCTTTTTTTCAGAACATAATAATTTAATAATTTCATCATCTTTAGTAAATGTTTTTGATGTTACTAGTGTTTTTATATGTTCATTATCAGTATAATTAACAATAGTAACATTTCCAGTCTTAGAATATAAACTATTATCTATTTGAATAACATCTATTCCTTTATTATCTAAAACTTTACTTATTGATATATTATCAAGTACTCTTAAATCATCAGTTAAATTATAAAATAAATTAGTATTTTTATAATATTTATCAGATGTAGGATCAAAATAATCATTAATATCTTTTAAATCAGAAGTATTAATACTTGTAATTTCATTATCTTCATAAGATAATTCATTTATTAATCCATATGAATTATTTACATTACTTTTTTCATGAATTAAATAATCTTTACAAAATACGTGAGAGCCTATAACAAATAAGAATATTGAAGTACCATATAATGAACGAAATATAAATCTTTTTTTATCTTGTTTTTCAACTTTTTCAAGTACTTCATTTCTAGATGGTGCATTTAAAATAGATTGTTTTTGTTCTTCAATATACTCTAATAAATCTTGATTATTATATACTATTTTTTCATTTTTACTAAGAGCAAACTCATATATTGAATGTAATTTTGAAACAAAAAATATATCAAAGCATTGATGTCTATCAATAACAATATTTTGATTTAAAAAATCTGATAATTCTACTTTTTTCATTAGTAACTCCCTTTTTTTGTGGATTATTATACTATAACTTATAAATAAGTCAAATTAACATAAAAAAAAGAACTAATAAAGTTCTTTTTATATAACCAAAGTGGTGCCGAAAACAGGAATCGAACCCGTAACCTACTGATTACAAGTCAGTTGCTCTACCAATTGAGCTATTTCGGCAGTGGTGATCCGTATGAGATTCGAACTCATGACCCCTTGATTAAAAGTCAAGTGCTCTACCGGCTGAGCTAACGGATCATATTTTGGCTGCCTTGGCAAGATTCGAACTTGCGCATGTCAGAGTCAAAGTCTGATGCCTTACCACTTGGCTACAAGGCAAACTCTGGTGGGGAGAGGTGGATTCGAACCACCGAACCCTAAGGAGCGGATTTACAGTCCGCCGCGTTTAGCCACTTCGCTATCTCCCCAAATGGTGGACTCTACAGGACTCGAACCTGTGACCCCCTGCTTGTAAGGCAGGTGCTCTAACCAACTGAGCTAAGAATCCAAAAAATTCAAACATTGACATCAATAAATATAACATTTGTAGACATTTTTGTCAATGAGAAATACTATTTTTTTTCATTTTTTATTTGATTTATTTCATTTTTCTTATTATTTATCCATTTTGGTAGATTTTTTTGCAATATTTCAAAGCCTGATCCTACCTCTTTTAGTATATTTTTCTTTCTAACTTCTTTCACATTTTTTAATGTAAGTTTAATTTGTTTTTTATCTTCATCTACTTCTAAGACTTTAGCTTTTATATTACTATCTATCTTTATGAATTTGTTAATATCTTTGATGAATTTACCGTTTATTTCTGATATATGTATTAAACCTGTATAATCATCATCTACTATTGCAAATGCACCATAAGGTTCTATCGCAGTAATTGTAACTGAAATAATATCATTTGGACTATATTTTTTCATAAAATTACCTCTTGGTTTATTTTAACATGTTTTTATTATAAAATAAATTACTACTTTATAATTTTACAAATATAATGTATAATTTAATTGGAGGTTTTTATGGATAATACTGTTGAAAAAATTAAACATATCATAGAAAAAGTTAGACCATACATTTTAGGTGATGGTGGTGATATTGAATTTGTAAAATA
This sequence comes from uncultured Erysipelotrichaceae bacterium, assembly GCA_902789425.1. GTDB lineage: Bacteria > Bacillota_I > Bacilli_A > RF39 > UBA660 > RUG13038. The sequence continues at coordinate 2,736 of CADANX010000014.1, read as the reverse complement.
TGATGAAGAAACAAATATTGTATATGTTAGATTACTTGGTAATTGTGTGAATTGTTCTATGGCAGATTATACTATTAAAGATATGGTTGAAGAAGTAATAACTGCTGAACTTCCAGAAGTATTATCCGTAGAACAAGTACTTTAAATCACCTTATAAGCCATTCTATAGGCTCTATAAAGGTGTTTTTTTCATATCTAATATATTTATATATATTTCTTAAAAACGCCTCATAAGCGTTATTTTTTTCTATTATACTAATAATAGTTTCTTCAGGAAGATTATTATTTATTATTTCATCATAAATATCAAAATAATAACTAGGAAATAATAATCTTGAAAAAAGTAAAATATATTCACTTTTATCAATAATAATACTATCTAAATATTCTTTAACTTCATAAATATTTAAATCATTATTAAAAAAACTTTCTTTTATATATTCAGATATATCTCTTATTTTATTATCAACAATAAAATTTAATGGATTATAAAAATCATTACTTCCACCATTTATATTAATTCTTTTATGAGAAACAATAAAGCTATTATTACTTACATTATTATTATTTAAATAACTAATTGCATTTTCAGATAAACCAATATAATAACTAAGTGAGTCTGTTAATAACTTATATTTTCTTCCAAGTTCACTTATTTGATATTCATAATAATCTATCTTACTACTCCATAAATATATCCAATCATTTCTAAATAAATTTTTATTATTTAGATTACTCGTAAAGTTATTATAGTATTTTAAATCATTTAACAAGACTTTATCATTTTTGTAATCACATAATTCTAGTAAAACAAAAAATTTTCCATCTATTAAAGTAACTGGACTATTATTTATATTTTTTATAATTTTGTGAACAAGAATATTTCTTTTTATCATTTCTTCATTTAAACTATATAAATAGTTTATTTCTTCTTCTGGTCTATCATATACTTTTAAATGATATTCATGATTATTTAAATAAAAGTAATAATAATCTCTAGTTTTATGTATTTCATCTATATAAATGTCATAATAATAGTTTATAGAGTTTTTCAATAAAATCACCTATAAAAGTATATGAAAAAAAAGCAATAATATTGCTTTTTTATTTAGCTTCTTCTATAACTCTAGTTTCTCTAATTAAAGTTACTTTAACAGTTCCTGGATATTGCATTTCTTCTTCAATACGATTTTTGATATCTCTAGCAAGTTTAACTGCTTTAAGTTCATCAATCTCCTCAGGTTTAACTATTACTCTAAGTTCTCTACCTGCTTGAAGAGCAAATGACTTATCAATACCATCATAACTATCAGCTATTTCTTCTAATTGTTCTAGACGTTTAATATAGTTTTCTAAACTATCATTTCTAGCGCCTGGTCTTGCAGCACTTATTGCATCTGCAATTGCTACTAATGAAGATATAATACTAGTTACTTCACAATCACCATGGTGTGAACCTATTGCATTAATAACAACTGGATCTTCATTATATTTTTTAGCTATATTAACACCAATTTCAACATGACTGCCTTCAATTTCACTATCAATTGCTTTACCTATATCATGTAATAAACCAGCTCTTTTAGCAAGTGAAACATTTTCACCAATTTCACCTGCAAGTATTCCAGTAAGATTTGCAACCTCAATAGAATGTTGTAATACATTTTGTCCATAACTAGTTCTAAAATGCATTTTACCTATTATTTCAATTAATTCAGCGTCAACATTACTTAATCCAAGACTAAATACTGCTTCTTCACCTTTTTCAATAATCTTAGCATGTATATCATTACATACTTTATCATATACTTCTTCAATTCTAGATGGATGTATTCTTCCATCTTTAATTAAAGTTTCTATAGTAACTTTTGCTATTTCTCTTCTTAATGGATCAAAAGATGAAATTACAATAGTTTCAGGTGTATCATCAATAATTAAATCTACTCCTGTTACTGCTTCTATTGTTCTTATATTTCTTCCTTCTCTACCAATTATTCTACCTTTCATTTCATCATTAGGTAGATCAATAACTGTAACAGTTACTTCACTAGTTACATCTGTTGCATATTTTTGCATTGATGCTACAAGTAAATTTTTAGCTTTTTTATCTATATTAAGCTTAGCTTCTTGTTCTTTATCTTTAATGTATGCAGCTATTTCTTTAGTCATAGATTCTTCTACTTGTTTCATTACTTGTTTTTTTGCTTCTGCTTTAGAAAAACCAGATATTTTTTCTAATTTTTCTAATTCTTGTTTTAATGTTTCAGTTGTTTTTTCTTCCAATAATTGAATATCTTTTTGTTTATTTTCTAAAGATTTTTCTTTTTCTGATAATAAATTTTCTCTATCTTGAAGTAATTGATCACGTCTATCAATACTATCTTCTCTAGCTTGTAATCTATCTTCAATACTTTTTGCTTCTTCTTTTTTATCTTTAAGTTCAGACTCAAAGTCTTTTTTCATTTGATGTTGTTCTTCTTTTAATTCTAATATTGCATCTCTTTTATATTTTTCAGCTTCTTTTTTAGCTTTTTCTATTATATTATCATATTTTTTATCTTTAGATTTATTTATAATCGCAGTAATAATTATAGTTAATAAAACTCCCAAAAATAATCCAAGTATGGAAAATATTATTCCATTCATATTTTCCTCCTAAATTTTTATTAAACTATACATTTTTAGTATAAAATTTATTTTTAATAAAGTCAATAGGTTAATTAATATGAAAAAAAA
>CADANX010000013.1 GCA_902789425.1 uncultured Erysipelotrichaceae bacterium | reverse complement strand
TCACCTTTTCTTTCTAAATAATTAAATAATTTTGATGCAAAATAATATACACACCATATTGTTGGTAACATTAGAATAATTAATATAATAATTTTTACTGTATTACTTTTTATGTTATAAACAACAGCTGTTAAAAAAGTAAGTAATAAAGAATTTATTAAATCAAGTATTCTATAAAACTTCATATACCCAATCTTTTTTATATCAATCTTATAATACTCTTTAAATATTAGTGCGTCTGATGAGAGTTTTCTATATTTTCTCTTTTTTTGATATCTTATTATAAATATATAATAAGATAAATAAATAATTATAAAAGTAATTATACATGTTATAAAAAATTCCATTTTATTCCTCCTTAACAAAAAAAATCCTATGATGTAAGGACGAATAATCGCGGTACCACCTTACTTCATAGAATTCTATGCTCTTTATTCCATTAACGCTAGAAACACGTATTTAGCTCCAAAACAAGTTCATAAACTCTTACTTCTAGTTTCCACCAACCACTAGTTCTCTATTAAGTAAAATATTTATTACTACTTTTCTTCATTGCCAATTACAAATAATTATATCACAAAATTATTTTTTTTCAATTACTTTAATATCTTTTTACGATTTTTAAATGAATCTAATTTTTCTTTTATTTTTTCTTTTTGTTTTATTTCACTTTCTTTTCTTTCTAATTTATAGTATTCATTATATTCAGTAATAAGCATTTCACTGTTTGAAAAATATCTATCTGTTATATCTAAATTTTCTTCTTTTAAGTTTTCATCTTGAAGTTTATAACCTAAAATATGTATTGATTTTAATATATCATTTATAGATTCATTTCCTAAAGTTCGTACTTTCTTTAACTCATCAGTATTTTTACTTAGTAGTTCATTTACAGATTTAATATTACCAAATCTATTAAGTGCATTTAATGCTCTATTTTGCAAACATAATATTTCAAAGCATAATTCTTTTTCATATTTATTTGTGTTTATTACATCTACTTCTACTTCTGATTTTAGTAAATTTTGTCTTTCAAGTAAAACATTAATTAATTCTTTTTCTTTTTCCTTTGAATCTTTTACTTCATCAAGAGAAATAGTATCTTCAGTATTTATTATTTTTTCAAAATCAAATACTAGATCATTTTCATGAACTTTATCAAATATTTCTTTTAAACCCTCTTGTCCTAGTCCTCTTGCTGAAAATAAAACATCAAAATCTATTTTTAACAAATCACTAACTAATGTGTTCATTTTATTATTAAGCATAGCTCTATTTAAACTATTATATGTCCTTGCATGTAAATCTAAATCTTTAATATCATTATTAATCATAATAACCTCCTTATTTTATAATTAGATTAAAATTTTCTAAATAATTAACTATAAACTTAATACAATTATCAAACAAATCATCTAATTCTTTTTGAGTTAATATTTTATAATCTATTTTTTTATCACATTTATGACTAATTTGATCATTATATAAATCAATATATTCTTTTATATAATTTAAACTATAATCACATTCTTTTATTTTTGGAATATTCTCATTATAACTAAGTTTTTTAAACTTATGATGATTAAGTAAATAATAATCATACATTGTAAATTCTTTTTGTTTTAATTTAGTTATAACACTTGCTATATTATAATAATCACCTTTTTTTGTTTTAATACCAACTAATTTTTTATCAATTATAAAATAATTATTCTTCATATATATATTATAGTAATAATCTGTAAGTAAATGAACTAAATATCCTTTTAATACAGGATTATTCATATCATATTCTTTGACAAATAATTCAATATTGTAAAAAAGATGATCTTCTTTATTTGTTTTAAAATGAGATTTATAGTGTTTTATCTTTTCACTGAGATCTGGTAAAACACAGCCTATTAAGAATAAATCATCATTTAAATTTAATCTTTTATTAATTTCTTCACCTATTTTTATATGTATTTTATGACTTGGCATTTTTTATTCACCCATTATATTTTAACATATGTTATAATATTTGTGGTGAAAAAAATGTTCGAATATACACTTGATAACAAAAGATATCATACACTTAATTATTATTATAAGAAAAAATATAACTCAAAAGTATTTAAAGTATCTTTAAATGCTGGTTTTACATGTCCTAATTTAGATGGAACTAAAGGATATGGTGGATGTATATATTGTTTAAATGGATCTGGTAATAAATATGAAAAAGATTTAGTTAGACAATTTAATAATGTTAAAAATATTATGCTTAAAAAATGGCCAGATGCTAAATATATTGGTTATTTTCAGGCAAATAGTAATACTTATGATACTGTGGATAATTTAAAGAAAAGATTTGAACCAATTCTTCTTGAAGAAGGTGTTATTGGTCTTAATATTGCTACAAGACCAGATTGTATTAGTGATGAAGTACTTGATTATTTAACTGATTTAAATAATAGAACTAATTTAGTAATAGAGCTTGGACTTCAGACAATACATGATGAAACTGCAAAACTTATTAATAGATGTAGTACTTTAAAGGAATTTGAAGATTGTTTAAAAAAACTTAATGAAAGAAATATAGATGTAGTTGTCCACATAATAAATGGACTTCCTTATGAAACAAAAGAAGATATGATAGAAACAGCTAAATATTTATCAAATAAAAAAATACTTGGTATAAAAATTCATATGCTTCATATTCTTAAAAATACTAAATTATATGAACTATATAAAAAAGAAAAATTCCACGTACTTACAAAAGAAGAATATGTAGATATCGTTTGTGATCAACTTGAATATCTAAATAAAAATATTGTAATTAATAGAATTACTGGTGATCCTGATATAAATAATTTAATAGAACCACATTGGCTTACTAAAAAGTTTTGTGTACTTAATGAAATAGATAAAGAACTTGTAAGAAGAGATTCTTATCAAGGAAAAAAGTTAGCAAATTAATGCTAACTTTTTAAATATTATTATTTAGTTTAATAATTTTTTTATTTATTTCATCTATATCAATACCCTTTACAGGTTCATCTGATATTTTATATTTACTTTTTACTTCAGCTATTTTATTTACACTTTCATTTATTTTAATAATTAATTCATCATTATTTTTTACTTTTTTATAAATATAATTAATTATTTTATCAATATTTTTTGCTTCTGCACCAACAAGTATTAAATCATTACCTGCTTTTAATGCTTTATATGAAGCAAGTTTTGGTCTATAAATAAGTCTTATTGCTCCCATTTTTAAATCATCAGTTACAACAAGTCCATCAAAACCACATTCATTTTTTAAATAGCTAATTACTTTTTTAGATAATGATGCTGGATTTAATCTATCTAATGATTTTACTATTAAATGACCTAGCATAATAGCATCAGCGTTTTCATCTATTGCACTTTTAAATACTTTTATATCTTCATTTTCAAGTTCGTTTAAACTCTTTTTTATACTTGGTAAGAATAAATGAGTATCTTTACTAGTTGCACCATGTCCTGGAAAATGTTTAATTACTGATACTACACCTTTATTTTTAATTTCATTTGAAACAGGTATAGCATAATTAATTACATCATCTGCATTTTCTCCATAACATCTATCACCTATAGCATGATTATCTTCGAATCTTTTTATATCAAATACTGGTCCATAGTTTAAATTAATTCCTGTTTTATTTAGTATTTCACCTATTAAAGCACCAGAATTTTTAATAATACTTATATCTTTAGTTTTAGAATATGTGAAAGCTGGTTTAAATTTTTCTATTTCACTAGGAAGACGATTTACTCTACCACCCTCTTCATCTAAACTAATAAATAAAGGAATATTATTATCTTTATTTGCATTTTTTAAAGTATTAATTAATCTTACCATATCATTATAATCAGAATAATTACGTCTAAATAGTAAGATTCCGCCTATTTTATTATTTTTAATAATATTACATAATTTTTCTTCTGATGTTTTAGCATCAAAATCAAGTATTAACATTTGTGCAATTTTTTCTTTTAAAGACATATTATTTAAATCCATTTTCATTCTCCTTTAGTTAAATTTATCATATAATTTACTTATTATCAACTTTTTTTAAACTTAGTTTTTTAGCAGATTGTACATCTTGTAAAGTTGCATTCATTGAAATTCTATTTTCATTTTCAATAAAATCAACTAATGATACATTTCCTTCATTTTTTTCTGGTGCAATTATATCATTACCAACAATTCTTTTATATAAACCTATCATAACATTTAATTCTTCTTTACTTTTCTTTTCTAAGAATTTAGTCATACCATCAACATCATAATAATCTATATAATCAAAGTATTCATCAGCTTCGGATGCTTTTACTATAATTGGTGCTTTATTTTGTTTTAATAAATTATAAGCAGTTAATATTTTAGCACATCTTTTATTACAATCCTCAAAAGGTTGTGTTCTAACTAAATCAATATGAAATCTTGCTTCTTTTTCATAAACAGGAAGTTCAGATTTATTATAAGAATATATTAAATACATCATTTTAGTTGGAACTTCGAAGCCTGCTGGTGGAACTATAGTCTTTGCTTTTTTTACAATTACTTGTGTTTTTCTATACCCTCTTTGAAAGAAATATAAATCTTCAGTTAAATTATCTTCAAGATCAAAAAGTACTGTTGCATTTAATTCATCTGGTTTTGATGATATAAGTTCAGTTATAGCATGTTTACTATTATAAAACTCTATAGCTCTTCTTTCATCACCAATATCAATATTAGAATCTTCTGCTTCCATATTTTCAACTGTTAATCTTGAAGCAAATAAGTCTATGTATCTATCATAGAATTTATTTTGTGTTAAAAATTCTATAAACATAAAACCACCCCAATTTAATTAATTTGAAATTATTATACTTAAAAATAATAAAATGTCAAAAAAAAAATGAATTAATTATTCATCTCTTTATCTATATATTTCATTAATATATCTACAATATAATCAACCTCATTATCAGTAAGTTCTTTATCTTTATCTATATAATGCCATTTATATAAACAGCCTCTGCAACAACAAGCACATGCATGCTGAGCAATAAATACTGGATGTCCTTTCATTGGTGTTTGTTTTCCATCATTTAAAATGCCTTTAGGTTTTAATCTTTTATTAATAAAATCATAAGCATGAGACTTTACTGTTTCCATACCTTTTTCATTTACATAATCTTTCATTGCTTTATTTAAATGAAAAGAACTTCTGAATTTAGACTTTGATAATCTATCAAAAATATCATTCATTAATCATTATCCTTAGCAATTAGTATTAATCTAATTAATTGAAGAATAGATGAAACAAGTGATGCAAAATATGTAAATGCTGCGGACATTAACATTAATGAGACACCAAATCCTTCTCTTTTTTCAATTATTTCTAATTCTAAAAGTGCTTTTTTAGCTCTTCTACTAGCATTTACTTCTATTGGTAAAGTAAGTATTTCAAGAATAATTCCAAGACTTATAAGTATTATTCCAGGTATTAATAGACTTTTAAAAAATGATGAAATAATACTAATAAATATAACTACATAACCAATTATAGTACTAAAATTAATTACAGGTATTAACATATTTCTAAGTATTATTGGTTTATATCCATCTTTATACTGAATAGCATGTCCACATTCATGAGCAGCAACTGCGACAGCTGCAACAGTAGATTTATCATATGTTCCATCAGATAATCTTATTTCTCCTGATGCATTATTATAGTAATCAGTTAAATTACCAGATACTCTACCTACTTCTACATCTATATCATATTCATTTAATATTTTTAAAGCAACATCTTTACCAGTATATCCTGATAGTATTTTTTTCTTAGAAAAAATTTTATATGTTAAATCGATAAGAATAGATGCAAATAAAACTAATATTGATCCAATTATTAAATATTCTAATTCCATATTATAACAGCACCTTCTCTTGTATCTTTTATTGTTGCACCAAGTTCTTCAATTTGTTTTCTAACTTCATCTGCTTTATCATATTCTTTATTATTTTTATATTCACTTCTTAATTTAATAAGTTCATTTACTTTATTTACTAAAGTTTCATCTACTTTTTCTTCTTTTAATAAATCAAGAGATAATACTTTATCAAATTCTTTAATTAATGAAAGTTTTGTAGTTTCATTTAAATCATTATCTTTTAAAACATCATTTAAAGTACTAATAGCATTAGCAGTATTTAAATCATTAGCTAAATTATCTGCAAATAAATTTAAATATTTATCAAATAATTCTTTATTTAAATCTCCATCTTCATTTAATGACATTACTTTATTTTTTAATTTTTTATAAGTATTTTCAGATTGAGTTAATTGTTCATATGAAAAAACTAATACTTTTCTATAATGAGAATTTAAACACATAAAACGATATGATAAAGGATTATAACCTTTTTCTCTTAAAAGATTAACTGTTAAAAACTCGCCTTTACTTTTACTCATTTTTCCACTTTGATCATTCAAGTGTTCTCCATGTAACCAATAATTACACCATTTATGTCCTAAATAGCCTTCACTTTGAGCAATTTCATTTGTATGATGTGGAAAAATGTTATCAACACCACCACAATGTATATCAAGGTTTTCACCAAGATTTTTAATAGCAATTGAAGAACATTCTATATGCCAACCTGGATAACCTGTTCCAAATGGACTATCCCATTTTAATTCTTGATCATCAAATTTTGATTTAGTAAACCAAAGAACAAAGTCAGCTTGATTTCTTTTATTTAAATCTTCTTCAACACCATCACGAACACCAACAACCATTTCATCTTCTTTATGATTAGTTAAAACATAATAATCATCTAATTTAGATGTGTCAAAATAAACATTTCCACCTGATATATATGCATATTCTTTATCAAGTAAAACATTTATTATTTTTATATATTCATCTATATTATCAGTTGCTTTTGATACTATTTCAGGCCATTTAATATTTAAAGAATTACAATCTTTTTTAAACTCTTCTGTATAAAAGTTTGCTATATCTAAAACTGATTTATGTTCTCTTTTAGCACCTTTAAGCATTTTATCTTCACCGGAATCAGAATCAGATGTTAAATGTCCTACATCAGTTATGTTCATACATCTTTTTACATTATATCCAATTAATTTTAACGTTTTTTCTAATATATCCTCAAAAATGTAAGTTCTTAAATTACCAATATGAGCAAAATGATATACAGTAGGTCCACATGTATACATTTTTACATCATTTTTATCATTAGGAATAAATTCTTCAACTTTATGAGATAAAGTATTATATAACTTCATATTTTTCACCTCTTAATTAATATAATTTTATCATAAATAAACAAAGAAAAAAAGAGTTAAGTATTTAATGTTATTAAACCTATTATCTCTTTTTCTATATTATTTCTAATCATTTTACAAAGTTTTCTTGCACCATATTCTTCATAGTTACTATCCTTAATTACTTTCTTTTCTATTTTCTTAATAGCACTATCTTTTAAGTTATATTTTTTAATATATTTTAATACCTCTTTATTATATATTCTTTTTATATCTCTTATAGAGAGTTTATCAAAAGAAATAACTTCATCTATTCTATTTAAGAATTCTTTAGAAAAATAATCATTTAAAGTATTTAATGAATAATTATTAAATCCTACTGTTTTTTTTGAAATAAAAGCATTAGATGTCATAATAATTACTACATTATCAAATCTAATAACATTACCATTAGCAAGAGTACATTTTCCTTCATCTAAAATATTTAAAAAGAAATTAAGTACTCTTTTATTACACTTTTCAATTTCATCTAATATTAGTACAGAAAATGGTTTATTTCTTATTTCTTCAAGTATACTTTTATTATCATCATAACCTATATAACCAGCTGGAGATCCAATTAATTTATTAATACTAGCACTATCTATATATTCACCCATATCAATTTTAATAACGTTATTTTTACCCACTAAAGTCTCAGAAAAAATCTTAGATATATATGTTTTTCCAACACCTGTTGGACCACATAATAATAAAGAATAACATTTATCTTTAAAACCAAGTTTTATTTTTTTAGTTATATCAATTAAAGAATTTACTGCACATTCTTGCCCTATTATATTATCTTTTAACCTCTTTTCCATTATTTTAACCATTTTATTTAAATCATTATTAATTTCATATATAGGTATTTTACTTTTACTACTTATTACTTTTTTTACATCATTTATACTTACTGTTTTTATCTTTTTATTTTCACTTAATTTATTTTTTAAATTATCTATTCTATGAATAAGATTATTTTCTTTATCTTTATAGTAATATGCTCTATCTAAATTATTTAAAGAAATATATTTATTCTTTTTTTCCTTTATTTCTCTTAATGATGATTCTAAAGATATAAGATCTTTTTCTATTTTTAATTCTTTTAAAGATACTTTTGCACAAACTTCATCTAATATATCTATTGATTTATCTGGTTCAAATCTATCATATATATACTTTTTTGATAGATTTATTATATTATCTATTACTTCATTTGAAATAATAACATTATGATATTTTTCATATGAAGTTTTTAAGTTTAAAAGTATATCTTTTAGTTTTTCTTCATCTGGTTCATCCACATATATTTTTTGAAAACGTCTATCAAGAGCACTATCTTTTTCAATGTACTTTTTATATTCTTTTATTGTTGTTGCACCAATTATTTTAAGAGTTCCTCTTGCTAAAGCAGGTTTAAATATATTAGATGCATCAATAGCACCCTCCGCTCCGCCGGCTCCAACTAAAGTATGAACTTCATCAATAAATAATATAATATTTTCATTATTTTCAAGTTCATTAATTATCTTTTTTATTCTATCTTCAAATTCACCTCTATATTTAGTTCCAGCAACACTTGTTGCCATATCTAATGAATATATCTTTTTATCAATTAAACTATTAGGTACTTTTTTTAAACTAATTCTTCTTGATAGTTCTTCAACTATGGCTGTTTTTCCAACACCAGCTTCACCAATAAGAAGAGGATTACATTTATTTTTTCTAGAAAGGACTTCAATTAATCTTTCTATTTCTTCATCTCTTCCAGTCACTACATCAAATTTCATCTTTGAAAAATCAGTTGCTAGTGAATCAAGTAATGTTTTTTTATTTGTTTTTTTAATTACTTTTACTTTAAGTTCATTTTTAATTTTATCTACATCTATATTTAAACTTAATAATACTCTATATGCTATTCCCTCTTTTGAATTTAATAATGTAAAAAGTAAATCTTGAACTTGAACTATTGATTCATTTTCTTTTGATTCTACTGTTACACTTTCTAATATTAATCTATAAAGAGGTGTAAATACATAATTATTAACTTTTTCACTACCTTTTCCAACTATATTAATAAGTTCATCTCTAAAAACTTTATATGTTAAATTATGTTTTTTTAATCTATCACTTAATTCTTTATCATTTTTAAGTATTGATAATAATAAATGTTCTGTTCCTACATAAGGATGCATAAGTTTTTTCATTTCTTCTTTGGATAAAACTATTATTTTTTGAGACTCTTCTGAAAATCTTCCAAACATAAAATTCCTCCTAATTCATTCTATGTTTGTTATAGTTAGAAAAATTATTTTTATTCAAAAAAAATTAATTTTTTTTAAGGACTTGTTATTTCTTTAAAATTATGTTATATTATTAGAGTAATTTTTATGGCGTAGTTGGTGAAGTGGTTAACACGCTAGTTTGTGGCACTAGTATGCAAGGGTTCGATTCCCTTACTACGCCCCATATAAGGAAAGAAAGTTGCTTAAGGCAACTTTTTTTATTTAAAAAAAAGATAAAACTTAATATATAGTTTTATCTTCTTTATTAGCAAAATCATTAAATGATTTAATCGTTTCTTCTCTATCCATACTATTTAAACTAAGTACTTCATCATCTTTTTCATTATTATTTAGCTTATTTATAAAATTATAGATAAAATCATCTCTAAATCCTATATTAGCTGCATCTTCTTTTGTATTACCATAATATACAGTGTTTATATTTGACCATATAATTGCTGATAAACACATTGGACAAGGATAACATGAAGTATATAATTCACAACCGCTTAAATCATATGAATTAATATTCCTACAAGCGTCTCTTATTGCCATTACCTCAGCATGTGCAGTAGGATCATTATTTGCAAGTACATGATTTGACCCTTTACCTATTATTTTTCCATTCTTTACAATGCAAGCACCAAATGGTCCACCTACATTAGTTTTTAAATTATCATCAGATAATTCTTTTGCTATTTTCATAAATTCATTCATAATATTACTCCTTATAAAAACCCTGTTTATACAGGGCTTATTTTAATTAAATTTAAGTAATGTATACATTGCAACAGCACCAATGATTATTGCAATTATACTAATGATGATTGCACTAGCATTTCCTTTTTCACCTAGTGGTTCATCTACTGTACCTGGCATAACTTCTTTAGTTTCTGATTCATTTACAGAGAATAATGGTTTTGCAAGAACTTCTGGTTCTTCATTTAATACACTATTATCAACTGTTAATTCCAAATTAGTTTGTTCTAATGGTTTTTCCTCTGCAAATCTTTCACTTCTTGTTCTAATATCTGGTACTATTTCATCTAGTTCTTCTTTTTCTTCTGTATTAATTGGTGTTATAGTAGCTTCTTCTTCGGCAATTCTTCTTTGTTCTTCTTCTAATCTCTTTTTTTCTTGATAATCATTATATTCTTTTGTTTTAGATTCTTGCATTGCAAGAATTTCTTTTTTTATTGTTTCAAAAGGTTTTGAAAGATTATCATTTTCATATTTTTTTAAGAAATTAACATAATCATCTTCAGTAAATGTAGGTATATTTTTAGCTACTTCACTTACTTGTGCAATTATTTCTTTTCTTCTTAAATTTTTTAAATTTGTTTTGTATTTTTCAAAAAGTGCCTTTTTTTGTGATTCATCGTAATCAGGATTATTTAATATCTTCATTACTTCTTCACTACTATAATCTAAATTAGTCATGCTGTCCACCTCACTACTTTACTATTCTATATACATTATACTAAAAAAATGCTTTATTTGTAAAGCATTTTTAATTATTTTTTCTAGTTTTCATAAAGAATTATTTCATTTTTTTCTAGTGTTTTTTTCATGTCTATAACTCTTTGATTAGAAGAACCTCTCCACTTAAGTTTTGGACTAAATAATTCTATTTTAAATTGTCCATCAACAAGTACATCTATATAGTTTAAAACTTCTTTATCTTTTAATGATTCAAATGTAAAACCACTCCATACCCATATTGTTTTATCTGGATATTTTTCTTTAAACATTTTAGCAAGTTTTGTTGTTCCATCAATATTTTTTGGATGCATAGGCTCACCACCAAGTATTGATAAACCTTTTATAAATTCTTTATCTGATAATTCTATAACTCTATTTATAGTTTCATCAGTAAATTCTTTCCCACCTTCGAAATCCCATGTTTCAGAATTAAAGCATTCTTTACAATGAAATGCACATCCTTGCATAAAAATTGAAGTTCTTACACCTGGACCATTAGATATGTCCATTTTTCTAATCTTACTATATCTCATTATTCATCATCTTTATTATCTATATGGATAACTCTTTCTTTTATTTCTTGTGTTCTTCCTCTGTTCCAGAAATTAGTTCCAATATATCCACAAGTTCTTCTTGCAACATTTAATTTATCATGATCTCTATTTCCACATTCAGGACAATACCATTCTAAATTATCATCTATTAATATTTCACCTGTGTAACCACATTGTTGACAGTAATCTGATTTAGTATTTAATTCAGCATACATTATGTTGTTATAAATGAAATCAATTACTTCAAGGACTGCATCTAGGTTATTTTCTAAGTTAGGTGTTTCAATATAACTTATAGCTCCACCTGGAGATAATTTTTGAAATTCACTTTCTAAACTTAACTTAGTAAATGCATCTATTTCTTCAAATACAGGAACATGGTATGAATTTGTAATATAATCTCTGTCTGTAATTCCTTTGATTTTTCCAAATCTTTCTCTTAAAGCTTTTGCAAATTTATAAGTTGTTGATTCAATTGGTGTTCCATAAATACTATAATCTATATCTTCTTGTTCTTTCCACTTTTTACATGCATCATTTAAGTATTCCATTACTTTGATACCAAAATCATGACCTTTTCCGCCATCTGTATGAGAATGACCTGTCATATATTTAACACATTCATAAAGACCTGCATATCCTAAAGAAATAGTTGAATATCCATGATGTAATAATTCATGAATACTTTCACCTTTTTCAAGTCTTGCAAGTGCTCCATGTTGCCATAATATTGGTGCAACATCACTTGTTATTTTAGATAATCTTTTATGTCTTATTTGAAGTGCTCTATGACAAAGTTCTAGTCTTTCATCAAAGATTTTCCAGAATAAGTCCATATCTTTTCCTGAAGTAAGTGCAATATCAGGTAGGTTAATTGTAACAACACCTTGGTTGAATCTACCATAATATTTAGCTTTACCTTCTTTGTAATTTTTAGCTTTTGCTATATTACCTAAAGAAATTGATCTATCAGGTGTTAAGAAACTTCTACAACCCATACATGGATAGCAATCTCCTTCACCATTTTCATTAATTTTAAGTTCTTTCATTATTTTTTCTGAAATGTAATCAGGAACCATTCTTTTAGCTGTACATTTAGCAGCAAGTTCAGTTAAGTAGTAATATTTACTATCTTTATGAATATTATCTTCTTCAAGAACATATAGAAGTTTTGGGAAAGCTGGAGTAATGTATACACCTTTTTCATTTTTCATTCCTTCTGTTCTTTGTTTTAAAACTTCTTCAATAAGCATTGCTAGTTCTTCTTTATATTCATCAGTTTCTCCTAAGTATAAACAAACACTTAAGAATGGTGCTTGACCATTTGTTGTAGTCATTGAATTTATTTGATATTGGAATGTTTGAACTCCATCAGTAACTTCTTTTGCTAAATCTTCTTTTGCATATTTTTCAGTATCTGCTTTAGAAAATCCTCTTTTTTCATATTTTCTTACATATGATTCATAACTTGATCTAACAAATGGTGCTAAATGTGTAAGAGTTATTGTACATCCACCATATTGTGATGAATTTACTGATGTAATTAATTGAGTTGCAATTGTCATAGCTGTTAGGAATCTATGTGGTTTTTCAATCATAACATCATTTATATTAGTACCATTTTGAAGCATATCTTCAAGATTTATTAAATCACAATTATGTAGTGCATTTTGTGCAAAGTAATCTGCATCATGGAAATGAATTATTCCGTCATCATGAGCTCTTACTATATCTTCTGGAAGTAAGAATCTTCTAGTTATATCTGTACTAGTTATACCAGCAAGATAATCTCTTTGAGTAGTAACAACTGTTGCATTTTTATTTGAATTTTCTGTATTCCAGTATTCACTTTCACCATTAATTAATTCTTTAATACTTAAGTCTGTAGTATTACTTCTTCTTACAAGTTCTCTTGTGTATCTATAAGTAATATATTGTTTAGCAAGTTTATATTTACCAAGTGCCATTAATCTTACTTCAATTATGTCTTGGATATCTTCAACAAGCATTCTTTTTTTCTTAAGATTTTCAATAAATTTTATTATATTTTTAATCTGAGTTTCAGTTACTTTATCTTCTTCTTCAACCTCAGAGTTAGCTTTCTTAATTGCATTTTCTATTTTATCTGGACTATAATCAACAATATGTCCGTCACGTTTAATTACTTTCATAACATTACCTCTCCTATTTTCTGATTAAAGTATAACACACTTTTTTAAAATAACAATGTTGCATTTGCAACATTTTAGAAAAAATGATAAAATTTATTTTAGAGGTGTAAACTTATGAAAAATCCATTCGATAATATTTCTAAAAAAAATAAAGAAAAACTACTAAAAAATCTAAAATCACATACTGTAAATTATAAAAATAATACGAATATAACAGAAATAATAACTGATAAAAATGAAATCGGTATTATTGTTAGTGGTTACTTACAAATAGTAAAAAACAATTATAATGGATCATCTAATGTAATTGATACTCTTCAAGAAAATGATGCTTTTTCTTCATCTACTTTTTATATAGATGATGATTATGAAATTATTGCTAAAGAAGATGTAAATATTATAATTATAGATTACACAGAACTTATTAATTATAACGAAAATGATAAAGTATATAATCAGTTTATTAAAAATTTATTTATTATTCTAAATGAAAAATTAACTGATAAAAATGAAAGAATAGAAATACTTACTAAAAAGACAATAAGAAACAAACTTCTTGAGTATTTTAAAATAATGTCTAAAAAGAATGGATCAAAATATATTTATTTACCTTTTAATTTTATTAACTTAGCTGATTATTTAGCAATTGATAGAAGTGCTATGTCTAGAGAACTTAAATTTTTAAAAGATGAAGGTTTTATTGAAATAAAAGGAAAAAGAATAACTCTATTATATAGATAGTTATTCTTTTTTTTAGCACATATTTTTACTAGTACATTTAGTCTCTTCTTCCATAAGACATTTTATTTGGCATTTAAACTTTTTATATGTTTCATTTTTCATTTTATCGTTTAATTCTTGATAAGCATCTTTTTGTTTATCACTTATACCTGTTTCAAGTTTTTTTGCTCTTCCATTTGATACTGAAATAATATTAGGAGCATATATTCTTTTTTCACCAACATTTATTTCTTTTCCATCTTTTGTAGTTATAACATATTTATCTAAAACTTCATCTAGTAATTGTATTAATTCTTTATAATCAGATGTTCCATTTTCTTTTAAAACTAATTTATTCTTACTATCAAGTTCATATTTATCTCTTATATTTTTTATATCAACATAATATATTTCTTTATAATTTAAATCTTTACTAGCTTTATCTAACTCTTCTATTACACTACGGCACCATGGACATTCACTAAAACCAAAATAAACAATAAATGATTCTTTATTATTGATCATTTCAATAATGTCAGATGCATCCTTATATATAAAAGAATTATTACTTCTTATTTTTACCTTTCTATATTTATTTTTTGTTCCCTCTACTTTTTTATTATTAAGTGATTCATATTCTTTTTTAAATCTTTTTGCATCAGTTTCTTTACATGCAGTTACGCTAAAAGCAACTACTAAAACCAATAATACTTTAAATAGTTTCTTCATTTTTATGTCTCCAATCAAGTCAATTATAACAAATAAATAAAAAAAGAAAAAGATATATTTAAAAATATATCTTAAAGACCAAAACCATATTTCATAAGTTTTTGACAGTTATCGTCTCCATATGAGTAACATGGATAAACATAACTTTCTTCACTATTTTCATTAATTCTTTTTACTTCACTTGGCTCTATATATAAAATATCATAACCTTCTTTATCTTTTCCTTTTACTAATTTACCATTTATTTCAAACCAAGAATCATTTGAAATAATATCAGTATTTGTTTTAACTATAAATCCTGTAAACATTGCATCTGCAGTACAACAACTTATTCCATATTTACCTAAAACAAAATAACCATCAGGCACATAAGATTCACCAAGAAGTGCAAATCCTTTTACAGTAATATTACTGCCTTCTAATTTTAATGCCTTTGGTGAATATGTTATAAAGTCAGATAAATCCATATAATTAGTATCTTCTACTTCAATATTCATTATAGTTTTTTCTTCTTCTTTTATTTCTTTTTTTTCTTCTTTATTCTCTACTTTAATAGCATTTCTTTTTACTTTTGATGTCATAGTTCTATTACTAGCTATAGTTGAGGTAATTCTTCCATTACCAGCTAAAATAATCATAATAATTGGAAGTAATAATATTAAATCAGTTATTTTAAACTTATACTCACTTTCAGAAAAAAGTGAAACTAATGACATAATAATTAAAGGAAATACAGCTACTTTTATATAAATTTGCATTTGTGGTGCTAAGTAATTTTTTAAATCATTATTTATCCATACATAAATTATTAATATGGCAAATAGCATTGAAATTAAACCTAAAAACTTCTTTTTCATATTATCACCACCATATAACTAAATATAAACACAATTATAAATATTACACTTATTAATGTTAATACAAATTTTTTGTTATAATTTCCTAATAATACAAAAGTATTTTTTATATCAATCATAGGCCCAAGTAATAAATATGCTAGTATACTACTTTTAGTAAATGAACTAAGAAGTGATTTTCCTACAAAAGAATCTGATGTAGAACAAAGTGATATTAAATATGCAAATATCATAAGAGTAATTATTGATAATGCTTCATTATTATTAAATATAAGTAATATACTTCTATTTAATCCTGCTTGAATAATACTTGCTATAAGTGCGCCAAACATAAGATATTTAACAACTTCAAATAAATCATATGTAGCATGTTTTATAATAGAAACAAATTTATTTTCTTCATGATGATGAGAATGACAATGGCAATGATTTTCTTCTTCTAGATCAATCAATTCATCACGACAATTACATTCTATATTATTTGTAATAACATTTTGTTTTCTAAATATTATTCCCATTATAATACCTACTAAAAATGAAATAAGAATGCCAAATATTATTCTAAAATAAAAAATATCTTTATTAGTATTATAAAAAGCATAATATGTTGATAAAAGTACAACAGGATTAATTATTGGTGATGCAAGCATAAATGAAACTGCTACATTTATTGGTACCTTTTTCTTTAATAATCTTTTAGAAACAGGTATAACCGCACAATCACATGCCGGAATAAAAAATCCTAGAAATATACCTGTTAAAGTTCCTAAAACTACATTTTTCGGAATCATTTTTGCTAGTTTTTCATCGGTTATATACTCTTCTATTACAGATGAAATAAGTGAACCTAATAATAAAAATGGTAAACTTTCAAAAAATATTGATATAAATATTATTGCTATGTTATGTATCATTTTATTCCTCCTAATATAATTATACAATAAAAAAAGGATTATCTCAAAATTAATCCATTTCTTTTTTGTGCTACATCAATTGTGCAATCATAAAATAATTCAAGCTCATCTCTATTAAAAGATATAATATCATATTTAGAATATATTTGACTTAATACTTTATCATCAAAAAATAAATCAATAAAAAAGCTTTTTGGTAAAGTAACAGAATCTTCATTAGCATATTTTTCTATTACATCATCATCTATTTCAAATACATCAACTAAATTATCTTCCTTAAACAAAGGAGTAATTTGATCATACGTATAAAACTTTCTAAAACCATTTTTAAATAATATAATATACGAATCTTTCTTCTTATTAAATTCTTCTCTATTGTTATTAAAACTATATAATTTTCCCATATTTCCCACCTATAAATTCCTTTGTAATTATAACATATATATTATAATTTTTAAATACTTGAAATAAAAATAATTCTTTTCTATAATTATAATAGATAGGAAGATGTAAAATGAAAGATTTATTTAAGAATTTAAAATACACTTATAATTATATAAAAAATCAAAAAAAGGATTTAGCAGTATATATTTTTGTAGAAATATTATCTGTTATTTGTAGTTTATTATTGCCTATTCTATCAGCTAAAATAATTATAAATTTATCTTTAGGTAATTTTAAAGAAATAATAGAATTTGCTTTAATTATATTTGTAATACAAATGTTATATAATGTAATACATTTTTTTGAAAGTAAAAGTATGCAAAAAATATTTAGAGAAACTCTTTATAAAATGCAAAAAGATGTAAGTAATGAAATACTCAGATTAGATAATGAAACACTTGATAAAAATGGTTCTGGAGTATTTATTCAAAGAATGACTAATGATACATCTAGAATTAGTGATTTTATTAATGATCTTATTTCTTTAATGTCGGGATTTGTTGCTAGAATTGGTATATTTGGAGCTATATTTATTATAAATAAAAAAGCCTTTGTTTTTTCACTATTCTATGTAATAGTATTATATTTAGTTGATGATATTAGAACTAAAAAATATATTGAAAAAGATAAAGTATTTAGAAAAGAAAAAGAAAAAATATCAAGTTTTATTGGTGAAATAGTTAGAGGTGCCAGAGACATTAAAATGCTTAATGCAGAAGAATCATTTAAAGAAGAATTAAATAAAAAAGTATACAAATACAATCAAAAAGCATATGAAATGAGTATACCTACTAGAATATATAATTTTATTGGTGGCACAATCAGAGATATATTTGATTTATCACTTATAGTAATGTTGGTAATACTAATTAAAGAGAATGAAATAACAATAGCTAGTGCACTTGTTATAAATAATTATGTAACTAGAATTGGTGATATTAGTTATTATTTAGGAAGATTACTTGAAAGCAGTAAAGACTTTAATTTATCAGCAAGTAGAATATATTCTCTTTTAGAAGGAAATGAATTTACTAAAGAAAAATTTGGAAATAAACATATTGATAAAGTTAATGGTACTTTTGAATTTAAAAATGTTAATTTTAAATATGATAAAAATTATGTACTTAAAAATATGAGTTTTAAAATAAAAGAAAATGAGACAGTTGCTTTTGTAGGAAAATCAGGTGTAGGAAAAAGTACAGTATTCTCTCTTTTATGTAAAATGTATGAAGCAAATAGCGGTAAAATATTAATAGATAATATTAATATAAATGAACTTGATAAAGATTCTATAAGAGGAAATATGACTATAATTTCTCAAAATCCTTATATATTTAATTTAAGTATTAAAGATAATTTAAAACTAGTAAAAAGTAATGTAACAGATAAAGAAATTAAAAAAGCTTGTAAAATAGCTTGTCTCGATGATTTTATTATGACTTTACCTAAAAAATATAATACTATTGTTGGTGAAGGTGGTGTTACATTATCAGGTGGTCAAAAACAAAGACTCGCTATAGCAAGAGCATTACTTCAAGAAACAGAAATAATATTATTTGATGAAGCTACAAGTGCTCTTGATAATGAAACACAAAAACAAATACAAGAAGCTATTAATAATATGAAAGGTACATACACAATTTTAATAATAGCTCATAGACTTAGTACTATTATTAATAGTGATAAAATATTAGTTATGGATGATGGAAAAATAGTTGCCGAAGGTAAACATAATGAATTACTTAAAAAGTGTAAAGCTTATAAAGAATTATATAATTCAGAAATAAAAAAATAATGCATATATTTATGCATTATTTTTATCTATAATTTTCATTAATAATATCATTTATTTTATCCATTTTATCATCTAATTTTTTTACATCAACAGAAACATTATGGATTTGATCTTTTATACTTTCTGGAATATCCTTTTTATATTTATATCTCATTTTATGATCTAAACTAGCCCAGAAATCCATTGCCATAGTTCTTATTTGAATTTCAGCCTCTATATAATCTACTGTATTATTTAAATGAATTGGTACAAGAATATTTAAATGATAAGAAGAATAACCAGATTCTTTAGGATTTGCAATATAATTATCTTCACCTTGTATCTTAAACAATTTAGAATTCTTTATAATTTTAACTATTTCATATACATCAGAAATAAAAGGACAAATTATTCTTGCACCTACCATATCATGTATATGTTTAGAAATATTATCTAAATTAACTTCATACCCTCTTCTTTGAAGTTTACCAATAGCACTTTCTTTAGTTTTAATTCTAGATTTTACATGATCTACTGGATTTCTATCATTATTAAATTCATATTCTTTAATTAATATATCAAGTTCTGTAAGTAATGTTTCTTTAGCAAATTCATATTTTAACATTAATTGCTCAAAATCAGTTTTTTTCATTTTAATCACCCTTTTTAATAGTAAATAAAATATATCACAAAGTATAAAAAAAAGCAAGAAATACAAATAATTACTTAAATAAGAATATATTATCTGAACAATATATTTGATTAACGTATTTTAATAATTGTCTATAATGTCTCCAATATAAGTGATGCACCAATGGTGAAACAAAATAAAAAAAGAGGAAAATTCCTCTTTTTTTAGTGTGAAATTAAGTAATTTATATGTTCTACTTGGTCTGTTACATTAATTTTATCATCTAGTGATAAATCCATTGCATATATTCTATAGTCATCTATTATGCTTATTCCTACTATATGGTTTTGTATTATTGTTTGATCTGTTACATTTATTAGTCCATTTTCATCTATATCTCCTAATACTATTACTTTTACTTCATCATATACTACATTTCCATATTCTAGTTT
>CADANX010000012.1 GCA_902789425.1 uncultured Erysipelotrichaceae bacterium | reverse complement strand
TAGCTATTTTTATTAAAAATATGTAAGATGTATTTTTTTATTTTTCCTTATTTTATAATACTTTTGAAGTGTTCTTAATTAAATTGAAATCAACCAGTTGATATTAGTTTTATTTTCATTCATTTGGATCAACTCCTTTAAATCATTGCTTTTATATCATTATATAAATATATATTTTCTTCTAATTCCTGTTCATCAAATTTTGCAACTACAGTTTCTATTATTATACCACCAAAATGTTGATAAAAAGAATTAGTAGGATTATCTTTTAAACAATCTATGATCATTGAATTATAGCCCATATTTATCAATTCTTTAATCCCATATTCAAATAATAATCTACCATATCCTTGTTTTTTATATTCATCTAATAAATATATTGCTCTAAATTCACCACATTCTTTATACTTATCTCTTCTTGAACTACCTACCCTAATAATTCCAGTAGGCACTTCATCTACATATAAAATAAAAGATCTATCACTCTTATCATTGATTCTATTATTATGTACTTTTACCATTTTTTGAATTTCTTCTTCGCTATTTATCTTATCTAAAAACTCATCATTAATAATACCTTTATATGTTTGTTTCATAGCTAAAACATTCACATGTATATAGTCAATACTATTATTTTCATTTTCTTTTTCAATTTTATAATTCATATTACTCACCACTTTTTTAGTAGGGGTTTAACTTCTGTAACCACCTTATTAATTCCTATACTATTTTTCATTAGAATTAGTCATTTTTTACTAATTTTTGTCTATTTTAATATATTTTTATATAAAACATGCAAGATGTTATTTTGAGTTTTTCCTTATTTTACAATACTTTTCATAGGGGGTTTAAATTAATTGTAATCAACCAGTTAATATTAGTTTTTTTTTCATTCATTTGGATCAACTCCTTATTTTTTTAAGTTACTTTGTAATTTGTATCAAATAATTCTTTAGCTGCTTTATATTCTAAAGAATCATCTATTTTTTCTTCTATATATTCTCCATTTTTCCAATAAGATTTTATTCCATATGGATCGATATTGTAATTAGTTCCATCACCTTTTATTAATCTATACT
The DNA here is from genome assembly GCA_902789425.1 of uncultured Erysipelotrichaceae bacterium. GTDB lineage: Bacteria > Bacillota_I > Bacilli_A > RF39 > UBA660 > RUG13038. The sequence goes on along the minus strand of CADANX010000012.1, from coordinate 39,343 downwards.
TGTCATCAATTATTTCAATAGCACAACTATTAGTTAAAGATATTCCAACCATATTTAATATATTTAAACTACTTTTAACTGATTCATATTTACCACTGTTATTATAGTGTGGGCAAAAATATGCATCTATTATATTTAAACCATCAACTTTATTTAATTCTTGATTAAGATATTTATCAGAATTTCCACAATTAAATAAACATATTGCACCAGCAGACACACCGCTTATTACTTTTTCATTATTATAAGCCTCTATTATTTTTTCATCAAATCCTGTTTTTTTCCAAAGATTCATGAGAAATTCTGTATTACCACCATTCTCATAAATAATATCTGCCCATTCAATTAATTCATCAACTTTTTCATTATTTTCTAATTCGTTTTTATATAATGGTTTACAATTACATATAAAGTTTTGTTCAAAACAATTTTTTAAACAATTAAATCCATTAATTTCAAATTCATCATTTTCTAAAGCATGATTTAATATTAATATATTTGATTTTTCTTTATTTGCTATAGAAACAATTTCTCTATGAATCTCTTTTATTTCATATGGAGTAATATCACCATTTGATTTTTTTCTAGGAAATTCTCCACCACCAATTGCTACTATTATTTTTGACATATTATCATCTCCTCTTTTTTATTAGGTTAACCGTCAATACCAAGTATTAAATACTATACTATTTTTGGTTATTTTTTATCTATATTATATATTTTTTAGTAATTATTTATTAAATTATGCAATAAGTATGTGTTTGTTTTTCCTTTATTTTATAGGAGTTTCATGAATGGCTAGACTAAATCAATATCAACCAATTTATATTAGTTTTATTTTCATTCATCCCGTTCAACTCCTTTATATCTATAAATAATTATAACATAATAAATTATTGTAATATATCTTCATTATTTTATATTTTATAAATTTATAAATCTTTTGTATAATTCTTTTTCTTTAATATTATCCATTATATTATTTTTAACAAATTCATCAACAGCATCAGCTATAGTTAATTCTTCATTTAAATATATTTTCAGAATATCCAAATCATAAGTGAATTTATGCTTTTTTCTTTCACTTATAATAAATTGTACAATTTGTCTAAAAGTATATGGGTCAATATTTTCCATTTTTGAAAACATCATCATATGCATAAGTTTATTTATTTTTTCATAATTCCAAGTTTTTATTATTTTTTCTTTCTCTTGCTTTGTTAAAGAGTTAATTAATTCTCTTAATTTATAATGCTCACTATTAATAGCTATTTTTGTAAGTTCATTTGAAAGTTTTGTATCTTCAATTTCAACATGAAATATTATTCCTTCTAATTGATTAATAGCATAATTACCTGGATCAATTAGGTATAAATTCCCATTATATATTGTATTTTCAGTATTTATATCTTGTAATATAATTAAATTGCTAGATAATGAATCTAAGTCTTCTTTTAATACAGCTAATTCATTAAATAAATTACTTACTGAATCATATAATAAATTTTTTTCACCATCTATATATGGCATCATATACCCTATTAATTCATCATTATTATTTAATAAAAAATCAGATGGAAGCAATATTCTTTTTGTTAAAATACTTTTAAATAATTTAAGTTCTTCTAAAGATAGATGTGAAAGTTTATAATTATCTTTATATATTTTTAATGCAAATGTATCATATTTATACACTATAAATTCAGAACCTTTGTCAGTTAAAAAAAATAATTTATTAGTATTTAATGAAGAGCCATTGTATCTATGTATATTTTCCATATACTAATTTCCTTCCATTTGCTTATATAAATTGCTGATTATTATAACATATTTTTCTACATAAAAAAACTTAAATTCATTATTTGAGTTTTCAATGACACGAATTATAATCATCTGCTTTATTAGATAAAGTTACTTTCCCGTAATCAATGCCTTAATTCCTATACAGTTTTTAGTATATTTTAGCCATTTTTAATAATTTTTAATCTATTTTAACATATTTTTTACAAAACATGTAAGATATTAATCTTTGCAAAGCCTTTTAAATAAAGGATTCTTTAAAAAGTTACTATAAACCGTAATCAACCAGTTTATATTAGTTTTATTTTCATTCATCCCACTCGACTCCTTTTTTATTAAATTTATAATACATGATTATTAGAAAATCTACAAACAATAAAAGTAATAAATCAATAATTGTCCCTACATACACTACTATGCTTTGAACAGAAGTGAATATATATATTGACCAACTAATAAGTGCTATTAGTTGTATTGATATCATACCTAAACTATAATCATTACTTGATTTAGTTTTTATCAATTTAATTATTTGTGGAACAGTTTCAATATAACTTAATATATAATAAATTGTACAAAATATTGCCATATAATTCACCTCTTTTTATTAAATTATGTAACAAGTATAAATTCATTTTTCCTTTATTTTATAAGAGTTTAAATGAATCTTTGACTAAATCAATATCAACCAATTTATATTAGTTTTATAATTATTTATTAAAGATCAACTCTTTTTTATTTACTCCAATCATCGTATGGATTGCTACCATGTTCTAGTTCCCATTTTATGTGATTATCTCTAGCATTTTTAACAGCTTCACAACCATTATTGTTTATAGCACTAGCTCCTTCTGTAACCAGAAAGAATGATAAATTATACTCCTTAGCAAGTTCTTTTACTTTTTCGCAAAATTTTCTTGCCTTAATTATTTTGTTACTATCTTCATTCATTTTTATATTCTCCTAATCAATGACTTAATTTCCATACTATTTTTAATATACTTTAATTTTTTTAACACTTTGATTACTTCTTGATTCTCTCTATTAAAAAATATTTTTCTTAGATTATTAGATTGTTCATTTGTTATTGTAATAAAATCATCTAATCTCACATTTTCAGGCATTCTTAATTATAATTCATGAAATTCTTCATTTCTTGCTTCTAATTGTTTTTCACTTGTCCATTTAGATGTATTATTCATCATAATAAATCATTCCTTTCATTTTTATTCTACTGACTCAATTGATTCATCAAAAGAGTCAATTGTATTTTCCACATTAACAGTAAGTAATTCTTCCATAGGTTCATTAAATACATTTACAAAAGATTCTTCAACTGAATGTATAAAAACTCTTCTTTCATGTAATTTATCAAAAACTGGAATAAAAATATTATCTATTACTTTCTTTAAAATTTTATCAGTTAAATATATTATTGATGTAATAATTAAAGATACAATAAATATTAAAAATACTTTAATTGGAACTAAATAAATAATATTACCTTGCGTATATGGCTTATTTACATAATGACTAACTCTATAAAGTATAAATAAATGTATTATATAAATAGCATATGTTCTATTACTTATAAAATCAATTATATTATTTAATTTTTTTGGTATTTTTAATTTGTCAAAGAATATAAAGTAATATACAACTCCGAAAATCATATTAAAGCTTGATGTATATAAAGTTGCTTTTATAAAATTAGCATTTCTTAAGAATAGAACAATTGATAATATATTTATTACTTCAAATACAGAAAGTATTATAAATCCTTTTTTATTAACTTTAAGTTTACTTATATAATAGCCAAGTATAAAATAAAATAACATAACACTATTTAAAGGCATAACTATTTTAGTAGATAATCCAAATGATTCTATTTCAGGATTTATACCTATAAAAAAGTACATTATAAATAAAAGAACTAGCAATTGATTATTAGTTAAATGTTCTACCATTTTTTTTAAGAAAGGAATTATTAAATATATTCCAAGTAAACTATAAATAAACCATAAATGACCTGAATTTTCTCCTCTATAAAGATTAAATAAAAAACTTTTATTCAAATTAGTAAATATAGGTTGATGATTTATTATATTATTAGCAAATAATAAGAAGAAAGAATATATTACAAATGGGATTAGAATTTTTTTAAGTCTTTTTTTATAAAACGATTTTATATCATCTTTAGAATTTAATAAATAATATCCACTTATAGCACAAAATACCCATAGACAAGGTCTTATTACACTTTGAAGACAAGTCCATTTAAAATAATAAGGATATACAAAACCTGTTTCATGTAATGCAATAATCATAATACATGAAAATATTCTAAGTAAATCTATGTTATAATTTCTTTTTTTTGAAGTTCCCATGAAAACCTCCCTATTCTATAATAAATTATAACATAAAAAGTAGGATTTTACTCCTACTTTTAATTATTTTGTATTAGAAACAATTTTTAATGAATTTAATATAGATAATGTTTCACTATCTAATTTTTTAGATTCAGTTGGTTTGTCATCTGTTTTATAATTAACAGTCATTTGTACTTTAGATCCTTTATAGATATCATCAGCACCTACTAAATAGAAAAATCCATAATATTTATAGTTATTTGGACTACCAACTCTATTATAATATCTAATTGCCTTTCTATTATTTATTTTTAATTTTTTTAATCCTGGAAGATATGATTTATTAAATAAGTCTTCATCTTCAATAAATTCTAAATATCCATCAAATGTAGCTTTTGTATCACCATATTTTGCTTTATAATCTTTAGATGTATTATATGATAAACCACTTGTTGAAAAACCAAATACTGATTTATCAGTTACTAAATAAAATGATGAATAAGTTGATATTTCTTTTGGTTTTTCTGTTGTGAATTCATATTTTGCTTTTCCTTCTTCATCTTTAGGAACAGATAATTTAAATGTTCCTTTTCCAAATTCATAAGATATTTCTACTGTATTATCTTTCTTTTCTACTTTTTTACTTTTGTCACAACCAGTTACTACAAAAATAAATCCTGTAAGTACTAGTGTTGTAATAATTAAACTAAATATTTTTTTCATTTTTTCCTCCTACTATTTTTCCAAAAATTCTCTAAAAGTTTCACCCATAAAGTCTTTTTCAACTTTATCAGCTATTTTAGTATATTTACTTCTATTTTCTGTGGCATATTCTAGCCCAGTTTCAATTGCTGAATTTAATTTTTCTTTTGCCTTTTCTTTGTCGCCTTTAATTAAGCTACCAAGAGCTGATGCTGCTTCTTTTGCAGCTTTTCCGCCTGTTTGTTGATGTTTAGTTCCAGTAAATTTTTCTTTTATTGAACCAACTAAAGTCTCTTCAGGACGTCCAAATATTCTATTTAAATGATGTTTTGCAAGTCCACCATCTTTAGAATCAACATTTCTTGATACTGGAATAATAAATTCACATGCATATGGATGCATAAACTTTTTTGCATCTTTACTAGATGATATATTTGATATATCATTTGCACAGTTCATTAATATTCTAATTCCTGTTTCACTATATTTTTTACCACCAGACTGTGTATTTATATTTTCTTTTCCATAAACTTCAAAATCTTTTATTTGATCATATCTAAATAATTCTTTATGACTTCTTTTAGATGTTTCTGGTGTAATTATTTCAAACATGGCTATATCATCAGCAAATGCTATACCATAAGACCCTAAATGAACTATTCTATCAATTTTATCTTTAGGAAGAGATGAAAATTCTTTATCGTATAATTCATCTTGCTTTTCCATATATTCAATATGTTTTTGAACTTGATTTAAAGTATAGTTTTCTGCTTTAAAAAAAGCACTAGTATCTTTTTTACAAGTCTTACATATATAAAGACCATCCTTTAATTTAGTTCTATTAAGAGCACCTACTTCAGTATTACATAAACTACATGCCTGTTTAGAAAATAAATTCGAAAATAGACCCATCATATCCTCCTTTCATACAATATTTATTTTAACATATTATTATTCTTTTTTATTATTTTTTATAAATTTATTACTTTAGAATTAAAAATATCTTTTGTAAGCTCTTCATATTTATCAAAATATGCGTATCCTTGTGGTGGCATAAAGCCATATTTTTCTTTTAATTCTTTTAATGAAATAGGATTTAATAGTTTCTTTATTTCTTTTATTTCATAGGCATACTTAATATTTTTTTCACCTGTATTAAACTCTTTATTACCTATACCATTTTCTTTTATTTTATCAGGATATTTAACTATATCACCTAATTTAATAATATATTTTATTGCACATGTTGGAACAGTTTCATAAACAATTAAGTATTCTATTTCCTTTTTTGGAATATAATTTCTAAATTCATAATTTTTTAACTTTTTTTCAATATTATTCGTATGTTTTGGATAGATTGAAACATATATACCATTCATAAAAAACTCCTTATATTTTTTTAAAACTAATGGCAACAGTACCATATATTTTTTCATCTTCTTCAGAATAAAATCTTCTAAGGAGATTTAATAAATCATCTTTAGAATAGTTCTTTAAATATAATTCTTCTATTGGATAATCATTAATTAAATCTTCAAATCTATCATAGTATGATAAATTTTCAATAACAGCATTAATTTTTTCTTTATCATCAGGTCTTTTAAGAAATGTTATAATATCACCTTTTTTTAGTTTTTGTCTTTTTTCATCATATAATCTCATCTCTACTTTTTTAGTTCCATTTTTAACAACTTCAAAAATATCCTCATCTAAATGTATTAACATATAATCACCTCTATAGTTTTAAAGTTTTTGGATTCTTTATTTCAATTCTTTCATAGTTTTCTCTATTATCTAAAACATCTCCGTTTGCTAAAAAATAAGTATTTAAGTGATTTTTTATTATTGTAATTACATTTAAACGTACACTATTAAAATAATATAATTCATTAAAAAGCATATTATAATCTTTAGATAAATTGTCTGCATTATAAAATATAAATTGTACTACTATGTTGTAATCTCTTAGAATAATATTAAATTTTAATAAATCAAATCTATCACAAAACGGTAAATCATATACAAATGAAGAATCTATATATTTTTGCTTTTTTAAATAATCTATTGAATAATTAAGAATATCTTCAACTCTTACTTTTTCTAAATCTATTTTAATATTAACTGCTTTATTTACATTAATTAAATTATCTTCAAAAGATATATCTGATGTTTCATTTATTTCACTTAATATAGAATTATCATCAGTAGCTATAACTAAATTATTTGTTTTTGAATTTTGTTTAACATTATTAATAGTATTAATTGTTTCTTCTCTTGTCATAAAAACCTCCCTATAATCGTTATTGTTCTTTCTATATTGATTATAACATAAAAAAGATAGATTATATACTAATCTATCAATTAATCTAAATATTTAAGATTTTCATTTATATAAATGTATTTATTCATATTATAATTTAAATTTTTTTCAATCATTTTTCTTGCTATAGTACATTCTTTAGACATTCTTTTATTATTATATAATGGATCTATATATCTAACTTTTACTTTTTGATTAACACTATATTTGTCTATAGGTTTATTATGTGAAGTTAATACTTTTTTTATTGATAAAAGTGTCTCTAAATCATCTTTATATTTTGATTTTTTTATTATATCTATAACATTTAAATCACCATATTTATATAAATCATCTTTAGAAACAATATTATCTTTCGATGCCATTTTTAGAATATCAGCAATTGCTTGCATGAAAAATCTTGTTTCATCATCTCTATATTTAATAGAAAGTTCACTTGATAATTTTACAAATAGTCTTGCTATCTTTTTAGTTTTAAAACCAAGTTCAATAATACCTTTTTCATTTTTTTGAATTTCTATATCATTATATATCATTCTTATATCATCTAAATTACTTATTTTAAATACAATTAAAGAATTTGATAAAGTATATTCTAATCTATCTGCACTAAGCATTGGAATATCATTATCAGCAATTGGATATTTTTTATAATCAGATACTTCATCTATTTTTATATTATCTTTTTTTAAAAGATTCATTATATCTTTTGATTCTTTTATAAAAGTATAAGTTAAATCCTCAGTTGATTCTTGTTTTAAATGATCATTATTCATAAAATCTATACAATGTTTAAAAGATGGTGTTGATATATCATGAAATAAGCCAGCTAAAGTTTGTTTTTTATTTTTAGTAAAATTCCATATTATTAATGCAACTGCAATTGAATGATCTAAAGATGAAAAATCATTTAAATCAAATAATTTAGAATATACTTTACCACATGTAACACTAACATCTTTTTGTTTTTGGAGTCTATCTGTATTTATATATTCATTTAACCAAGTAGGAAATTCAGGTGAAAGAATTTTAAAATACTCTTTCCTTATATTCATAATTACACCTCTATTTCTATTATAACATAAAAAATAATGTACTAAATAATACATTATTTCATTCTTTTTACATTATCTTCTTTTAATAAATATACTTTTGCATATTTAGTACCATTTTTAATAGCTTCTTCATGTGTATCATAAAATACATCAATATGTTTACCATTAACTCCACTACCTACATCTTCAACAGTATATATTGTTCCATTTATTAAAAGTTTAGTTCCAAAAGGAATACTTTTATCAGCAGCTATAGTATGATTAGATTTAGGTATAGCACCAGATGCTGTTTTATGAGAATTACTTCCACAACATTTTTCGCAAGGACAATATCCAGTTAATTTATATTCACCCAAATATTCTTCAATATTATCAGAATAAATACTATCATATACTTCTTCATATTTATTTGGATAATTTATTACTTCTAAAGTTATAATATCTATTTCTTTCATAAAACCATCTGTTTCATCTTCAAAAATATTATTTTCAAACATAAAATTGCTATCATAATTTATAAGTTCATTTATATAATCTACAATAATTTCATCTTTAATATATTTTTTTTCATCTGATGATAAATTACTAATTAATTCTTTTGCTTTTAAAATATAAAGATCTTTTAGTGAAGCTGTTTTTTCTTCAACTTCAAGAGAACAATGTCCTAAAGTTCTTTCATTATCAATAGCATGTATTGTATTTATTTTTTGACTACCTGACATTAAAAACACACCAAAAGCTGTTAAACATATAGTCATTCTTGAAGTTCTTCTTACTTTATTCTTAAAATCATTAATATTAGTATATTCTACCTTTTTAACATTTTTAATTAAATTCATAATTGCCCCCAAAAAATTTAAAGTATTCTACCATATAATTAAATATTTAGCAAATTAAAGTAGTGTGTTATAATTACTTTATAAGAGGTAATATTATGAAGATAATAAAAAAACTAATTAAAATAATTTGCGTAATTATACTTATTTTGTTTTTAGGACTAATACTAGACTATATTAGGCTTAATATTTCTTATAAGATAAATAAATATGATTATTCTGTTAAAATCTATGGAAATAAAGATAAATACACTCCGCAAGGTCTTACTTATTCATCTAAATATAATGTAATAATTTCTTCTTCATATAATTCAAAACATTTAGTAAGTAAAGTATATATAATAGATTTTGATAATAATAAATTATTAAAAGAAGTAGAATTAAGAAATACAGATAATACTATAAATAAAAAACATGTTGGTGGAATAACAACTGATAATAAGACTTTATGGATAACTAATGATTTTGAAGTAAATGAATATAATTTAAAAGAAATAATTAATACTAATAAAAAATATGTAGTTAGTAAAAAGAAAACAAAATTACTTAATAGAGGTGATCTTTGTACTTATAAAGATAACACTTTATATATTGGAGATTTTTTCTTAAATCCTTTTTATAAAATAAAAGATAATAATCCTCTTCTTATGGCATTTGATACTAAAAACTTAGATTATAATAAACCAAAATATATTATTTCTCTTCCTAAAATGGTTCAAGGACTTGCGATTACTGATGATAATAACATAATTGTTACAAGATCATTTACTAATTTAATTAAATCTGATTTAAGTATTTATAATAATGTTATCGAAAATAAAAAAAGCTATTATACATTAAATAATAAAAAGATCCCCTATTATAAATTAAATAAGAACAATAAAATTAAAAGTATTAAACTACCACCTATGGCAGAAGAATTATTTTATAAAGATAATGATTTATATATATTATTTGAAAATAGTTCTGATACATATTTTTATGCATATCCAAAAATAAAAAACATTATGAAAATAAATATAAATACACTAATAAAAAAAGAGTCTTAGACTCTTTTATTTTATCCCAATATTTTTATATATTTGACTTGAACTCGGTAATGACGATATATTTGGAATAATTAAATTATATAATTCATCAATTATAAAAATTGAAAATAAAATTATACTAATTATAAATAATTTATTTATATTAGTATTTTTAATAATATAAATAATAAATGGAATAACAAAATATATTAAAAATAAACCACATAATCCAAAGATTAAAACACTTCTTAAACAAACAAAACCACCTAGATTACCAAAATTAAGTATTTCAATATTATAATCCCAATATCTTTGATTAAGCAGTTTTAATATAAAATAACCTGATAAATATTCAAGTATACCAGTTAATATAATAGATGTTATAAACACTAATAACGGACTTTTTTTTATCTTTTTTGTAACAAATAAAATAAGTAATGAACCATATGCATAAATATTTATAAATGGAAGAAAATTACCTCCTTGAAAAGAAAAATGGCCATCATTAAAAAAGTAAAATATAAATTCATATAACCATCCAAATACACCTGATACTACTACTAGTAATAGAAAAAGAATAATCTTTTCTTTTTTATTTAGAATTATTTTATTATCTAAAAAATCATTTAATATTTTTTTCATACTATCACCTATAATAAATTATAGCAAAAAAAAATAGTTAATACTACTTTAAAACTATTTTTTTCTCTATACCATATTTATCTAAATAATCATCAACAGTTATTTTTCCATTAAAAATACTTTGAATATCATATATATATTTATCATGTCTTTTATCACTTAAAAAGGTTTTAAATAGCTCATTTGATAAAATATATGACTTAATATACATTAAAGCATTTATTTTTTCTTCATAGCAAAGTTTACCTTTTAATTTTAAAAAATAATTATATGAACTTTTTTCTCTAATAAAACTTACTTTATTAAGTAAATCAGGATTTAAATAAAGAGCCATTAGTTTTTCTATAAACATAGTTATTACTTCTTTATTTAAATAATCTTTTGAATAACCTATATTACTTTCAAGTTGTGTATGACATATTTCATGTGAGTAACAACATAATGTTAAATCATTAATATTTTTACTTAAATCAATATATGAAAAATATACTTTTCTATTATCTGATGAAATAAATTCATCTTTGTAAATCATAGGTTTATGTATATTACCACATAATTCATAACTATCATTATATTTTATATCAATATCAAATGGACTTTTTATTTCAAGTATTGAATCTATTTTTTTATAAAAATCTTTTTCATTATCTATTTTTCCAATGTCAGCTACATTTTTATGTATATTAGATTTTGAAATAGTATATACATTATTAACAGAAAAGAAGTATCTATAAAACTCTTTTACTATCTCTTTTAATTCTTCTTTACTATATTTATTTAAATAAACATTATTATTCTTATATTCTCTATTAAAAGAAGAAATAGTAAAGTTATATAAATTACTACTTTCATAACCAAGATAATTAATAATACTATCAAATTCACTCATAATAAACCCCATTTAAATTATGATGTATTCTAGCACAATATATATTTTTAGTCAAAAAAAATAAATAGTTAATCTATTTATTTTACAAATCCAAATTTTTTAATAGGCCAAATAACAAGTTTAGCTCTACCTTTTATTTTACTTTTTTTAATAACACCTATTTCAGATACTCTACTATCAGCTGAAACTGCTCTATTATCACCCATAACAAAGTAACTATCATTAGGTATTTTTGTAAATCCAATTGATTCTATTCTAAAATCATCAGTTTTAGTGCTTGGATATGGATCAGAGATTTCTTCACCATTAATATATAATTTATTTTTTCTATAAGCTATTGTTTCACCAGGAAGTCCAATAACTCTTTTAATTAAATCTCTATCGCCTTCATCTATTACTATAATATCAAATCTTTTAATATCATTTTTTCTATAATAGATTTTATTTAAAATCATTATTTCTCCAGATTTTAATGTAGTATCCATACTAGTACCATCTACTCTTACTGGATCAAAAATAAACATTCTTATTAAAACTACAACCACTATTATTAAAATATAACTTAATATAGTTCGTACAGTATTACTCTTAAAAAAATTAGATATAACATTCATATAAATCACCTTTTATCCTTATTAAACCATAAAAAAGAGAGAAATTATTCCCCCTCTTTTTTAAATTTCTTATTTCCTCTTTCTTTAATTCTAACAGTTCCGATTTTATCTCTTAAGTAATTAAGTTTAGCTCTTCTTACTTTACCTGTTTTAACAACAGTGATTTTTTCGATTTTTGGTGAATGAACTGGAAATACTCTTTCAACGCCAATTCCTGAAGATTTTTTTCTAACAGTAAAAGTTTCTTCTGCTTTAGATCCTCTTCTTGCTATACAAATACCTTCAAATGCTTGAATTCTTTCTTTATTTCCTTCTTTAATTTTGTAGTCTACTCTTACAGTATCACCAACTCTAAATTCTGGAACATTAGGATTCATTTGTTTTTCATTGATTAAATCAATAATATTCATTTTCATCTTCCTCTTCCTTTCTAAAACTATAACCAGCAATCATATTACAAACATCGGATTGCCTTTTTCAAACAACTATAATTTTAACATATTACTTATAAAAAAGCAATATCTAATATTTAATTTATTTTACACTAATATTTCATTGAATTCTTCTTCAAATCTTTTTTGAATTTTAGTAAGTAATATATTTAATTCTTTACTCTTTTTAATATATTCATTATATAAAGGATAACTATTTAATAAATCAAATAATTCTTGTAATTTTTCCTCATCATCAAAATTATTATTCTTTTTACTAACAATACTCTTTTGAAGACTTTTAATACTATTTACTATTTCATTTATTTCTTTATTATCATCAAGTTTATTTTCTATTTCTTTATATTCTTTATATTCTTTTGAATCCTTTATTAATTCTTTTAAATAATCCACATCTTTTAAAATATCATTCATCTACTTTTTCTCCATCTAAACTCCATGTTTTAGCATCAATTATTCTTACATTAATGATATTTCCAATATCTTCTTTATCACATTTAACATTAACAAGCTTCATAGTATCTGTATATCCTGAATAAAGATTTTTGTCTTTTTCAGATGGTCCTTCAATTAAAACAGGAACTACTTTATCAATTAGTTTTTCATTATTTTCTTTATAATATTTATTAACTACTTCGTTTAATCTTGCAAGTCTATCTCTTTTTTCTTCTAATGTAACATCATCTTCCATTCTAGATGCTGGTGTATTTTCTCTCGGTGAAAAGATAAAAGTAAAAGCACCATCATATTTACAATAATTAACGACATCTAAAGTATCATTAAATTCTTCTTCTGTTTCAGATGGATATCCAACTATTATATCTGTTGTTATAGCAGCATTCTTTATTTTACTTTTGATTTTATCAAATAATTTTAAATATTCTTCTTTTGTATAACGTCTTCCCATTAATTTAAGTATTCTATCATTACCAGATTGAACAGGCAAATGAATATATGGCATTATATTATCATATTTAGATATAACATCTATCATTTCATCTGTAAAATCCCAAGGATGAGATGTCATAAATCTTATTCTAGGAATATTTGTTTTAGCTACTTCTTCTAGTAAAACAGCAAACGAAAGATTACTATCTAAATCTTTTCCATATGCATTAACGTTTTGTCCAAGTAAAGTAACTTCTTTATAACCTTCTTTAATACATTCTTTAACTTCACTTAAAATATCACCCATTCTACGACTTCTTTGTTTACCTCTTGTATATGGAACAATACAGTAAGTACAGAATTTATCACAACCATACATAATATTAATAAAAGCTTTATATTTATTTTCTCTTCTAACAGGCAAATTTTCAATTACATCGCCTTCTTTAGAAAATACTTCAATTATAAGTTCATTCTTATCAATTGATTCACTTATTAATTTAGCTAAATTTTGAATATTATGAGTACCAAATACAACATCAATCCATTTATATTTCTTTTCAAATTCTTTAACAACTGCTTCTTCTTGGCACATACATCCACCAACAACTGTAATTAAATCAGGTTTAGTTGTTTCTTTCAAATGTTTAATTCTACCAAGCATACCAAACACTTTATTATGAGCATTTTCTCTAATAGAACATGTATTTAATAAAATAAGATCAGCATCATCCATATTATCAGTTTTTGTATAACTCATATCTTCTAAAATAGCTGCATAAGTTTCGCTATCACGAACATTAGCTTGACAACCATAAGTAATAATATGATATTTTTTACCTACTCCTATTTTACTAATTTCGTTATCCATTATATATGCATCTGATATAATTTTAATTTTTTCTCTAGATCTTTTTCTAGCATCAACGTATGATGGTTCATTTTTTATTTCCATAAGTATACCTCACAAACATAGTTATTATAACATAAAAAAACTGATTTTTTAATAATCAGTTTTACATTTTTAAATAATTTGAATCCGCAGATAAACCTGGCATTGTAATAACATTGCCAAGATATATTGTTATAAATCCTGCACCATTAAATACATTAATATCTGTTACTGTTATAGTAAAATTTTTGGGATATCCTAAAACTTTAGAATCATCAGTAAGTGACATAGGTGTTTTAGATACACATATATCAAGTTTTGAATCATTGTATTTATTAAGCATTAATTTTGCTTTCTCAGAAAAAAATACATTGACCGCACCAAATTCTTTTGCCATTTTATTAATCTTATCTATAAGTTTATCTTCTTTTTCATAAACTTTATAATGATTGGAATTGCCATTTAAATTAATAATTTCATTTGCTAAGGAAATACATCCATCTTCACCATCAATATAATTAGTACTTTCATAAGCTTTTACCCCTAAATTATTAGAAAAATCTTTTATTAATCTAATTTCTTCATCAGTATCGCCGTTAAATCTATTAATTGAAACAATTACATTTGATGAATATTTTTTCATATTATTAATATGGTATTCTAAATTACTTATTCCTTTTTCAAGAGAATTATCACCATTATATTTAAGTGCTTTTGCAGTTGTATTAATAATAACTGCATCAGGATAAATATCATTATTTTTACATACTATATCAAAAAATTTGATTGCTCCCATATCACTTCCAAAACCTGCTTCTGTAACAACATAATCAGATATTTTAAGTGCAGTTTTAATAGAATTAATACTAGAACATCCATGCGCTATATTTGCAAATGGTCCACCATGAACAATAACTGGATTTGAATATAATGTTTGAACTAAATTAACATTAAATGCATCTTTTAATAAATTAAATAAAGCATTTACGCAGTTTAAATCTTTAGAATATATTTCATTACCTTCCTTTGTATAACCAACAATAATATTTCCAAGTCTTTCTTTTAAATCATTTAAATCTTTAGACAAACAAAAAATTGCCATTATTTCACTTGCAGGTGTAATTACAAAAGAATCTCTTAAAGATCTATCATTAACATCTAAACACCTTTTAAAAACTACTTTATCAATATTTAAACTATTACCTTGATAAATATGATTATAAATAATTGCACATAATAAATTATTAGCAGATGTTATAGCATGCATATCACCCGTAAAATGTAAATTTATTTTTTCTTCTGGGACAATTACTGATTTACCACCACCAACTGCTCCACCTTTTTTACCAAATACAGGTCCCATAGATGGTTCTCTTAAAACTGCAATAGCATTTTTATTAAGTTTATTTAGTGAATCACATAATCCAATAGATAAAGTTGTTTTGCCTTCACCATAAGGAGTTGGGTTAGTAGATGTAACAAGTATTAATTTACCATTTTTATTAGAATTAATAGATGTGATTTTAGCAATATAATTACCATAATTATCTATTTCTACATTTAGTTTATTTGCTATTTCACTAATTTTTTTCATATTATCACCTCCAAGAACTTATATATTCTTTTTTTAGTAATCTTTCTATAACAATATCTTTCGGAGTCCAAAAACTATTTTCTAAAATATATTTTTCTTTTCTATCAAAAAATACTGATAATGCATAATCATTTATACTATGCTTAATACCTTTTTTTCTAAGAGTTTTACAAGTAAATATCTTACAAGCCATACATGATTTCATTGTACATGTACTATCAATTAAATATTTGCATTTTCCTCTTCCAATGCACTCACAGCACCCATTTTTATGATTATTATTTTTTAATCTATCACGAATACATATGTCATCAATAAATTCACAGTAACCTTCTTTTAATCTTTCATCTAAATAAGAACAAATTATATCATAAATATATGTATATCTTTCTTTTTTATCTTTTATATTAATAGCCTTTTCAATAGTTTTAATATCTCTTACAAATAATTCATCATCATTATTAATAATATTAAACTTTATATTTATATTATTTTTATCACAATACTTAATTAACTTTTTAACTTTTTTAAGTATTTTATCATTATAAACATCAACTTCTAAAATATTATTTTTTTTCATTTACTGTCTCCATAAGTTTATACATAACATATGCTTTTGGTTTTAAAAGACTATATTTAATTATCAATTTTTGTTTAAAAGTAAAAAAATATTTTAATAAAGGAAAATCATTTACTTTATACTCTATTTTCTTTTTTCTAAGAACTGGACAAGAATATAATTTACATGAAATACCTCTATCAGTACATACAGAATGTTCTTCATCAAAGTATTCACATAATTTTCTATCTTCTCTATAACAACATCCATTATAATGAGTTGGATCTACTTTTCTATAGTATTCGCATACACCATTTTCATCAAATCCACATAAGTTTTTACCAAAATATTGACTATCTAAATAATCACAAACTGTATCATAAATAAAATTAAATCTTTTTTCAATATTCTTAATATTAATTGCTTTTTCAATATTCTTTAACTCTACTTTATATTTTTCATCAACATCAGATGCTATATTATATTTAATTTTATCTTCATTTATGTACTTTTTAGTACTTCTTATTACTTTTTTAACATTCTTTTTATTAACATCTATAATCATTTAACACACCCATAAAAATTATAACATAAAAAAAGATATAATTAAATTATATCTTTATGCTAAAACTAGCTTTTTAACTTTATCTCTATCCTCAGATTTTGAAAGATTAATATTTGTACCTCTTACGTGACCAAACACATTATTTATCTCATCAACACATTGATAGTTTAAATGATTTCTTTCATAATATTCTTTTGTAGATTCATCAGTAAAATCAATATTAAACGTTTTAACATTATAATAGCCTTTTTCATCTTCAATGTAAAATTTAACAGAATAAGTTTTACCAACTTTCCATTCTTTAGAACGTAACTTATAATCACAAATTATAATTCTGTCAGTTATATCTTTTCCATTTCTATCAGTTACTTTTATATTTCCTAAATATTTTATGTAATTATTGTTATCTAAACATGGATTATTTAATTCCATCATAAATGAATTATAATCATTTTCTACATCAATTGTCATATTTGTATCATATAAACCTTTTTCTAAAATAACTTCATTATAGAAATCTTCATCACTAGTTACTTTATATGTTTTACCATTAATTGTTGTTGTTTTAATATTATATTTAGAAAAATCAGTTGGAATAATATTTGGATCTTCATGAATATCCTCTGTTGTAAGAGTTTCAGTAGTAGTTTGTTGTGTAGTTTTTTCTTCTGTTGTTTTTTCAGAAGTTTTATTTTCAGTTGTGTTATATTCTGTAGTTTTATTTTCAGTAGTTGTTTCACTAGTTTTATTTTCAGTAGTTTTTTCTTCTGTTGTTTTTTCTTCTGTTGTTTTTTCTTCTGTTGTTTTTTCTTGTGTTGTTGATGGTGCTTGTGTTGTTTTTTCTGTAGTTACAGAAGTTTTAGTTGCTTGAGTTGTACTTTGTTTTTGTGTTGTTGGAGCTTCTGTTGTTTTCTCTTGTTTATTATTTAAATTCATAATTGTTAAATATCTTGTTTTTGTTGTTTTATTTCCTGCTTTATCCTTTACAGTATAAGTTATAACATATGTTCCTTCTTCTGTAATTTTAAAAGATTTATTACTTTTAATCTTTTTTGCAATTGATTTAAAACTTTTTTTATTCTTTTTAACAGTTACAGATATCTTTTTAGTAATATTACCATCTACATTATCCTTTGCTGTTACTTTACCTAATTTAATAGTATTACCAGCATTTTCATATAATCTAGATTTACCTTTCATTGTTAATTTAGGTTTTTTCTTATCTTTTGCAGCTTCTACTTTTGTTGGTTCAACAGGTAAAACTGCTGGTGCTCCTAGTGCTATTGATAAGCCTAGTACTCCAGCTACTAATCCTTTCTTTAATAATACAGGTTTTGTTTTTTTATTTTTTGGATAATTTATTACTTTTGCATCACACTTATTTACATTTATATCCTCTAAAATTTCGCCTTCTTTTAGATTATTAATTATCTTTGAAATAATCTCGTTCATAATTTAACTACCTTTCTTTGGTTATATTTTAGCACAATTTGTAAATTTTGCAAATTTTTGAAAAAAAAACAGTGTTTTTTAAACACTATTTATTATTTGGTATAAGTTTTTCTTTACCACCCATATATGGTCTTAAAGCAACTGGAATATTAATTGATCCATCTTCATTATAGTTATTTTCAAGAAAAGCAATAAGCATTCTTGGTGGTGTTATAACTGTATTATTTAAAGTATGTGCAAGTACTTTATTACCATTTTCATCTTTATATCTTATAGCAAGTCTTCTTGCTTGTGCATCAGTTAGATTAGAACAAGAACCTACCTCAAAATAGTCATTTTGTCTTGGTGAAAATGCTTCGACATCACATGATCTATATTTTAAATCAGCAAGGTCACCTGAACAACATACAAGTTTTCTTACTGGAATATCTAGACTTCTAAATAATTCTACAGTATAGTTAAGCATTTTGAGCACCTACTTCTTTTCTAAAACATGGTGAATATGAAGTCATAGTTATAGGTAATTCATTTTTATCAAGTATTTGATTTTTAAATTTAGCAATCATAGAATGTTCTGATGTTCCTATTAAGTATAAATCTTCATTTTCAATTTTATACATCATAGCTTCTTTTTCTTCAAAAGACATAACTCCATCTACAGCATCACTTCTTATCATATATGGAGGAATACAATAAGTGAACCCTTTATCTATCATAAAATCTCTAGCATATGATAAAACAGCACTATGAAGTCTTGCAATATCACCCATTAAATAATAAAACCCATTACCTGCAACTTTACCAGCAGCTTCTTTATCTATACCATTAAAACTTGCCATTATATCAGCATGATATGGAATTTCATATTTTGGAATAACTGGTTCTCCAATTTTTTCTATCTCAACATTTTTTGAATCATCTTCACCAATAGGACAATCAGGTGCTATAAAATTAGGAATTAATAGCATTCTTGATCTTATTTCATCTTCTAAAGCAGACTCTTCTTCTGAAAGCATTGGAATCTTTTCTTTATATTTATTAACTTCTTCTTTTATTTTTTCAGCATCTTCTTTTTTACCATCTCTCATTAAAGAACCAATTTCTTTACTTAATGAATTTACTTTTGATCTAAGTTCTTCAACTTCTACTTTAATTTTTCTTAGTTTTATATCCATTTCATATACTTCATCAACTAAAACTAATTTTTTATCTTGAAATTTCTTTTTAATATTTTCTTTAACTAAATCTCTATTTTCTCTTATTACATTAATATCTATCATAATTATTTTTCCTTCCTTACAAATTCTATTTTTAACTTTTTAGGTTCATTTTTCTTTTTATATTCTCTTAATAAATTATCATATAATTTATCCAAGTTTATTTGTTTTAAAACTTTTTTATATTGTTCATTTGAATAATCATTAACTTCATTTCTATATGTCATAATATCTCCTAATTTTTTTCAAATCTATATTTTTGTTTAATATTTGGATATTTTTCATGATCAACTTCCGATATAAACATATCAAGTGGTCTTGCAGCATAATCTACATCTTTAATACACTCTGTTTCATATAATGGTTTATAAATCATTATTTCTTCACCTGTTTCTGTATGTCTCGACGTTCCAATTATTTCATATAAATATATATTAGGATTCTTTTCTAATTCTTCATTAGAAATTGTTTCTCTTTTAAAATGTTTAACAATATCTCCTTTTTTAAACTCTCTCATAATTACCTCCATAAAATAAAAAAGAATGGTGCCTAATAAGGAGCCATAACGGCGGTACCATCCTTTGTTTAACTTAGTTAGATAACGGTCTTTAACCGGTAGTTATTAACTACACTAGAAAGTAGATTCATAAAAAGTTATTTCTTATTTCCACCAGCCATAAGATCTCTATAAAATAACTATATTATTACTTTTCTTTCATCACTGCTTTTTCTCTTATATATTTTACTTATCATTATAATATATGTCAATATTACATAGTATTATTTTTTTTCTTTTTAAAGTACATAAATCCACCAGTAGCACCTGCTGCTAATAATACAACACCAAGACCAATAAATAGTGGTGCCTTACTACCAGATGTTTCTGTTTCTTCATCTTCTGAATCTTCATTTACTGCTAATGCAAATCTTCCGGCACTGTTAGAAATAAACATTAATTTACCATTGACAACATCAAAATCAACTTCAATTTTTTCTCCATCAACAATTTGATATAGTTTTAAATTATCTTCATCAAAATCATCTGGTAATTTAACAATAAATGTAATTTTTTCATTTCCTGTTTCTACTTCATCACCATTTGAATCAAGTATTATTGTATCAAATATAAATACATTGTCTGCTGAATCAAATAATTTTCTAACTATTGTACTTTTTTCTGTACCTACAACTTCTGAAACATAAAAATCTTTTATTATTTCAGCAAGCCTACTATTAACATTTATTGCATTTTCGTTATTCTTACTATCTAATATTTCATTCTTAGCATATTTAACAACTACATATCTTCCAGTACCTTGAGCAGTAAATACTATATTATTCTTTTCTATTGTATAGAATAATTCAGTTACACTTGTATCAATCATTTGATAAAGCATTATGTTATCATATTTACTCATTCCTTTTGGAACAGGAATCTTATAAGTTAAGTATCTACTTGAAACATTAAGTTCATTTCCATCTTTATCTTTTACTTTAGTATCAATTACATATATTCCTTCTGCTATTTGAAAATAATTATTTTTAATACTATCTAGTTCTGCACCAGTTACTTCATTATCTTCATAAATAGCAATCTTACTTGTAACATCATCATTTTTTGATACTACTATAGAACCACCAGATTTATTTTTAGATTTAATTTCTAATGTTGATCCATCATCTTTAGACCATTTTGCATATAAATTAACATTAGATTTAACTTCAGTATTAAAATCATATTTCTTAGTAAAATCTGGATCTGTGTACCAGCCTTTAAAATTATATCCTATCTTAACTGGATCTTCTGGTTTAACAACTTTTTGTCCATAATTAAGTGCTTGTTTATCCACGGTAGAACCACCATTTGTATCAAATGTAATTACATAGAAAATTAATTCCCATTTTGCATACAATGTTGTATGTCCCATAACTACATCTTTTTCAAAATCCCAAGGTGTTTCAAGTGATTCATCTTTAAACCAACCTAAGAAGTAATAGCCAAGTCTTTCAGGTTTAGTAGGTTCTTTAATTTTCTTTTTAAAATCAACTTTCATTTCTTCAACTGCACTACCACCATTAGTTACAAATGAAATATTATAACTCTTTAATGCACAAGTAGCAGTAATATCAGTATTTTTTCTTAATATATATTTCTTTTCAGCTGCATAATTATTACTTCCATCATTCCATACTGGATTTCTATAACCCTCTAGTAACTCAATACTTGGTAATGTAATACTACATGTATTAGTAGTTAATTCACCATTATAAACATAAGGAATAATACAAGAATCTGAATTAGCACCTATTTTATCAATACCATCAGTTGTTTTATAAGTAGCTGTCCAAGTATTAGTTTCAGGACTAACATTACTAGTTTGCGCATAATAATCTCCGCCATTAGTTGAAATAGTTATTTTAATTCCTGAACCTAGTATTTCAGCACCTTCTTCATAAGTAAATTTAGGGTTTGTAGTATAACCAATTACAGTAGGTGTATATTGATTACCTTGAATTGTTGGTGTTGTTATTTCACAAGATGATTGAATATTATAAATTGTACATGAAACGGTAGATGTATCAGCAGTAACACCTTCAAAAGAATTATTATTAGCATGGAACGTTTTTCCTATAGATGTTGAAAATACAGCATAATAACTTACATTAGAACCTATTGACATACTCGTTTTATTTTTCATTGATTCAACAGTTTCAAATGAATTAGCACTAGAAGACCATCCATCAAAACTATATGAATTATATGAATAACTAGGAATACTCACTAAACATGTAGGACTTGTATTATATGAAAAACAAGATTTAGTAATATTTTCTTGATTATCAGATGTTGCACCTTGTCCATAAAAGCTTGCTGTTCTTGGTTCACTTTTATATATAGCATATAGATATAATGTTTTTTTGGTTAAAGAATTATTCTTGTATAAGCTTGTTATATCATAAGGATGATCCGCTGTATATATATTCCCTACAAATTCATCCTCATCACTAGATAAAGCCCAACCTTCAAAATTATAATTATGATCATTTTTTGTTTTAGATGGAGTTGCAAATAAATTTTTCATATTTTCATTTGTCATATCTAATTGAAGATTATCTTTAATAAAATTAAGTCCATCTGGATTATCTATTCCTGATTCATCAAATTTATAAACTATCTTTAATAAACAATTTTGATCATAAGACCACTTTGCATATAAAGTTAAATCAGATGTTACAGAATTATTAAAATTATAAGTATTTCCTGAAGTATATATATTACTATACCAACCTTCAAAATTATAATATTTTCTTGTAGTTGTTGGTTCAGTTACTTTATTTCCATCTTCGACTAGTTGACTTTCAACAGTTGAACCACCATTTGTTACAAATGTTACTGTATGTACTTTAGTCCATTTTGCATATAATTTAAGATTAGAAGTAACAGTAGATGATGAATTACCATTATTATCAAAAGTATACTCTGTAGTTAAAGTTGAATTAGAATACCATCCTTTAAATTTATAACCACTTCTTGTAGGATTAGTTGGTTTTGTAAATTTGTTACCATCTTCGACGGATATTGAACTTACATAACTACCACTATTTGAATCAAAAGTTACTGTATATAAATTTTTATAATATGCATATAAAGTTATATTAGCATTATAACTATTTTGTAAAGCATCAGTTTGAGAACTTTGATTAGTTTCTGTTTCAGTCCAATACTTAAATACACTATTAGCTTTTGATGGATTTTCAGGAATATTACCTGATTGAGATAATTTTACACCTTTTGCAACTGTTCTTTCTTTGGCTGCTAAAAAATCTTCTCCTTGAGTCCATCCTCCACCATTACCATCATATGTAATAGTTATTGTTTCAGCAGTATAACATGCATATAAATCCATACTTTTAGTTACAGTATCTGTACTATTAAAAAATGTACTACAAGCAGTTGTTGTACCCCAACCAACAAATTTTTGCCCTGATACTATTCCAGGTGATCCAGGAAAATTAGATATTGTTTCACCTGAGACTACACTTTTAGTTTGATATAACTCAGTTTGATTATTACTAAGAACTTTATAAAAGTTTACTGTATATAAATTTCCCCATTCAGCTGTTAAAACTAAATTTGTTGAAGTTCCACCTGCAAAATTTGTAAAGGTATTATTATTTTGATCTTTCCACCCTTTAAAACCTTTACCTGCCTTTGTTGGATTAGTTGGTTTTGTAATTGCTGAATTTTTTGCAACATATTGTGATTGAATTTCAGTTCCACCATCTGTTTCAAATTGAATTAAAACATAATTTTTATTAAATGTTGTTGCACCATTTGATCTTGCATATATTTCTTCTAATGCATCTTGTACATTATTTGATGTTAAACCAGTATTTTGATTATTAAAAGTAACTTCAGCAGCAATATAATTTTTAGCAATAGCAGCATATCTAAAATAAGTTAAAGACGCAAAAACACACAATAAAACAATTATAGATATTATTGTGTTCTTATTGTTACTAATAAAGATGTCTTTAAATTTATTTAACTTAGCTTTCATTATTACCTCTTTATTAATTACCTACTACCCTATTCTATATATAACATTTTACTCTATATACTATCTAAAGTCAATGAAACAAGTAAAAAAACTACCAAATTTTAGTAGCTTTTACATAGATTGAACTATTAGTTTTATAGCTGTTCTTTCTTCATCATCAATCACTATGTCAGTAAATGCTGGAATGCATACTAAATTCTTTCCACTAGGAGCTACAAAACCTCTTGCTATTGCTACTGATTTAATAGCTTGATTAAGTGCACCAGCACCTATTGCTTGCATTTCAATTACTTGTTTTTCTTTAAAAATATTAGCTATTGCACCAGCTACTGAATTTGGATTTGATTTTGATGAAACTTTAATTGTTTCCATAATTATTTCCTCACTTTCTAATAAATAATATGAGGAAAATTTATTTAATAGAACAATTAAATTAAATAATCATTATTCATTTTTTCTATACCTAAAATAGAATCTTCACCATGTCCTGGATATATTTTGATATCATCGTCATATTCTTTTATTTTTTTAAGTGATAAAAGCATATCTTTATAATTACCATATTCTAAATCAGTTCTACCAATTGTATTTTTAAATAAAAAATCACCAGTAAACATTATATTTTCATTTTTAAAATAAAAGCAATTATGATCATTTCTATGACCAGGAGTATATATTACTTCAAATGTAAAATCATTTATTTTATATTCTTTTTCTTCTATATTAATTATTTTTTCATATTCAATTTCATTATTAACATTATAGTAATATAAATCAGTTTTATATTTATCTATTAGTTCATCTAAAGCACCAATATGATCAAAATGAGCATGAGTTAAAAGAATAGCACGCAAATTAAATCCTTTTAATTCCTTATCTATCTTTTCAAATTCATCACCTGGATCAATCACTACCGCATCATTATCTTTGGTTAATATATAACAATTTTCATCTAAAAATCCTACAACTATTTTTTTTAAATTCATTTTAATCTCCATACATAAAAAAACATATATTAAAATATGCTTTTAAAACAAATTAATAAGTTCCTCAAGAGAAGTAATATTTATATATTTACAATTATCTTCTTTATCTTTTGTAAATTTAACTCCAATACCTTCTTTTTCTTCCCATTCTTTTAAATTACCAGAATAATCATCAACTAAAATAGCACCTTTTGTTTGAGTCATCATAGTTTTAGAACAACTCTTTGGAACAGGTATAATTGTTAAATCATCAAATATACTATTTAAGAATTCTATTTTTGATTTAGCTTCTTTTAAAGAATTAATATGAGTTAATATTGATATATTAAATTTTTTAGATTGTCTTAATTTTTCAATAGCATCTAGACTATCATTTAAAGCAGGACTTTCTTCAATCAAAGTTTCCCAATCTATTTTTGAATATAATAAACCTACTTCTTTTGTTTGAGTTTTTACATCTATATTTAGTTTTTTAGCTAAATTATATACAGGAGTAATAGTATCTAAAATAACTCCATCAAAATCTATATATAAATTTTTCATATTTCCTCCATAAATTTTGGTAATGTATTAAAAGTCATTTCTTCTTTAGTTACAGGATGAATAAATGATAGTTCATATGCAAATAATCTAATTTGTTTTTTATCTTGTCTTCCATATCTTTGATCACCATAAATTGGATAACCATAATTACTTAATTGAAATCTTATTTGATGATGTCTTCCTGTAATTAAATTAATATCTACCAAACTTAAATCTTTTTCTTTATTATATTTTATTCTTTTATAGTATAAAATTGCTTCTTTTCCATTTTCATCTAAATAAGTATTATTTGTCTTACTATCTTTACTTATTTTATTAACAAGTTTACCTTCTTCATCTATTTTACCATGTACTATTGCCATATATTTTTTATGAACTTTATTATTTCTAATTTCATCACTAAGTCTAGATGCAGCTTTACTTGTTTTTGCAAAAACCATTATTCCACCTACTGGTCTATCAAGTCTATGAACAAGTCCTAAATATACATTCCCTGGTTTATTATATTTTTCTTTTAGATATTCTTTTATTATTGTTATTAAATCTTTATCCTTACTAGAATCTTCTTGTACGGGAATATTTTCTTTTTTTATAACTACAATAATATGATTATCTTCATAAAGTACATTTAAATTATTCATCTTTTTCCCATCTTCCATAGATTCCACAAGGTAAAATCAAATCACTATTTACCATTGGAAGACCTATTTCTTCAGAAGATATTTTTCCTTTATATTTTTTATTTATTGTTAAATTTAATATATTTTCTAAAACAGTTTTACTCATACCAGTAGTATATGAATTAATAATAAAGAATAATGGATCATCACTAAGTACTTTTTCACATAATTTAACAAGTTTAAATAAACTATCATCTATATTCCATACTTCTCCATTTTTTCCTCTTCCAAATGAAGGTGGATCCATAATTATAGCATCGTATTTATTTCCTCTTCTGATTTCTCTTTCAACAAATTTTATAACATCATCAACAATAAATCTTACATATCTATCTTCAAGATTGGAACTAATTATATTTTCTTTGGCCCATTGTACTATTCCTTTTGATGAATCAACATGTACTACATCAGCACCAGCATAAGCACAAGCAACTGTTGCACAACCAGTATATGCAAAAAGATTTAAAACTTTAATTTTTCTTTTTGATTTTTTTATTTTATCAATCATATAATCCCAGTTAACTGCTTGTTCTGGAAAAATACCAGTATGCTTAAATCCCATTAATTTAACATTAAATACAAGGTCTTTATATCTAACATTCCATCTATCTGGAATTTTATTTAATACTTCCCATTGTCCACCACCAGAATTACTTCTATGATAAATGGCATCTGGTTTATTCCATTTATTAACAGTATCTTTTTCCCATATAATTTGAGGATCTGGTCTTCTTAATGTAATGCCTTCCCAATCTTCAAGTTTTTCACCATTAGACATATCAATAATTTTATAACTTTTCCAGTTATTTGCAATAATCATAAGTAATCACTTCCTAAAAATATTATATAATAATAAAGAATAAAAAACTAGTGAAATATTCACTAATTCATTTTATATGTTAAATACTTTGTTTTTTCTTCTTCTGTCAAATTATTCATAAATTCAATTGCTGTATTAATTTTATCCATTTCTTTTTTTATTTTATTTAATTCATTATCTTTTACTTTTGAAAAATCTTTATCCATTTGTTCAATGAATGTTCTATATATTATTAAATAAGTATCTTCTTTTAATCTAGAACTTTCTTTTCGTAAAAAGTATTCATTTAAAATAGTAAATGTAATTGAAAAGAAACTAGCATATAACAGTAAATCATTTTTACTAAGTGCATATAAACCTGTTGTTGAAACAGATGCAATTAAAGAAATCCATCTAGTATAATAATGTTTTAAAGATATATTATATGCATCAATAATATCATCTGATAAATCTTCTTTTTCATTATTAAAATTCTTTTCTATATCATTTTGTAAGTATAAAAGATTTTTCTTTTGTTCATTTAATAATTCTATTCTATCGTTTAATACATTTATAATTTCTTTTTCCATAAAACCACCTGTTAAATATTTAACTTTAAATATTTACTTTCTTCCTCTATTGTTAAGTCTCTAAGAAAATCTATAGCCATTTCAATATTATTAATCTTAGTACTATTATCATAACTATTTAAATCTTTATGATTTTCTTTCATTATAAAATTCTTATATTCAATATAAGAATCAGATAATCTACCAAATGAATTGATAAGTATTAATGATTCAATTAATGCAAGTGTATATTGCTCATCATATAAAAGTTTTATAGATATACCTGCAAATAAATAAACCAAAATTGCATTTATATAAAATCTTTTTTTTATATCATTTGCCTCTATTTTTTCTTCTGCTTCTTCATTAGTATTTCTTTCAATATCTTTTAAACAATTTGATTCATATCTAAGAAGTTTTATAATTTCTTTTTTATCCATAATTAACACCCAAAACTGATAGTTATTTTATTATAAAAAATATCTTTTGTAAATAATTATTCCTCTAATTTTTTAGCACAAATTACATATATTGAATTACAAGTAAAACAATCATCAGTTGCTCTATGTGAATCATATTCTAAATTCATATATTCTTTTAAAGTTTGTAATTTATGATTAGGAGTTTCTTTAAATACTTTTCTTGATAAAATTAATGTATCAAATACACCAGTATGATTCATATTTAGATTTAATAATTTAGCATAATATTTTATAAAAGATATATCAAAATTAATATTATGACCAATTACAGGCAATCCATCAATAAAATCTAAAAATTTTGGTAATACAGTATCTATTTTTTCTTTATCTTTAACCATATTATCTGTAATACCAGTTAAAGAAGTAATAAAATCAGGAATTGGTTCTTCTGGATTTATTAAATAACTAAATTCATCCACAAGTTCAAAATTTTTATATTTTAAAGCACCAATTTCTATTATTTTACTATTTTTCGGACTAAGCCCTGTTGTTTCTAAATCAAACACTACATAATCTCTTGGATAACTCATAATACCCTCCTAATACAATTATAATAAAAAGAGCCCAAAAAAACTAGTTTTTTGAGCTCATAATTACTTTTTTATGACGTTTACCCCACTTTTTTCATATTTTAAATCATCTGATAAAAGCCATCCAATATTAGAATATATCTTATTATCATTTTCATCATAACCATTCAAGTTAACTTGAAGAGATATATTACCACCAAGTGAATCTTCACATTCTTTTTTGATTGTATCTAAATTAATATTATCACCTGTTGTATTAATATAATACTTAACAAATTCTCCATCTTTCATAATTGCAATTAATGATATTTTATAATAACTACAATTTAATTTATCACTCATTGCATTTGGACTAGATCCGTATGTATCATATTTCATAATTGTATCATCTTTAAGTTCAATCTTATCATATATGTTAGGGCTAACTATTTCTACTTCATTTTCGTCCTCTTCTTCAATAACAGGAACATCTTCTTTTACTTCTACTACTGTATTTTCTGCTTTTGCATCTTCTGTCTTTGGTAATTCAGTAGTTTTATCATCCGTAATTGTTTCTTCAGATTTTTCTTCAGTAGTTATTTCAGTTGTTGGTGTTCCTGAAGATTTATTATCTTTATTAGCAAGACCTACTGATGCAGCTACAAGTGATGTACCTAATAATATAGCAGCTGCTTTTTTAGTATTAAATCTATATATTTTAGCTTTTCTATGAGCTTTTTGTTCTTTAGCAATTCTCTTTAATTCTTTTTTATCTTGATTACTTAATACTTTTTTATCAATTTTTCTTAAATATCTAAAGTCATACATTATTTTAGCATCTAATGTATTATTTATATAATCTGTTGTTAAATTAGTATTATTTTTTTCATCAAAATGTTTAAGTAATCCAACTATATGATAATCTAGATTTTTTGATACTTCTGCATCATATTTTGAATTTATTTCTTTATAATATTTATTATCTATATCTTCTTTAAATAATTTTTTATCTACAGTTAAAACCTCTGTAGTTAATTTACCATTTCTTAAATATCGAACCTTATAGTATCCATTTTTACTATCAAAAATAATATTAACATCACTAATTTCATATGTGTCTACTTTTGGTAATTTATCAGTTGGTGATTCATCTTCATTTACTTTTTTATCTTCTTTTGTTTCTTTTTTATCTTCTTTTTCTTCTTTTACAAAAGGTGTTGGATTTTCCATTTCAGCTATTTGATTTTCAACTTGTTCAAGTTCTTTATTAACTAAGTCATTATCTATTCCAGATGCTGAAATATCCTCTCTTAAAACATCATATTGAGTTTTAATATTCTTAAGTCTAACTACTTTTTTAGCTAATTCATCAAGTTCTTCAGTTGGTGATTCTTCCTCAAATTTTCTTTCTTTATTTATTAAATTAGATAATTCAAATTTTTCTTTTTCTAAAGATTGATATCTACTAAATAATTCACTATCACCTATTAAATCTTCATTCATGCTGTTTTCGTAAGCATCTCTTGCTTTATTTACTTCTTCTTTTAATAGATCTAAAGAGCTTATTTTTTCTTCTAAAGTCATATTATTATATTTATCCATATTGTTCACTCCTATCATAATAATTTTACATAAAAAAAAGATATAATACAATATCTTTTATAACATAGACCTCATATTAAACGGAACTTTACACTCAAATGTCATTTTTCTCTTATTAATTGGACTAATTAGTACTATTTTTCTCGAATGAAGACACAATCTTTTAATAGGATCTATTTTAGAACCATACTTTTTATCACCAACTATTGGATAACCAAGTTCACTTAAATGTACTCTTATTTGATTTTTTCTACCAGTTTTAATATTAACTTTTAACATTTGGTATTTTTTATTAGTTTTTAATACTTCATAATTAGTTTGAGCATATCTTCCTATTGCTCTATTTTTAGTAGAATGAACAAATCCTTCATTATTTTCTATTAAATATGATTTTATTGTTCCTTTATCCTCTTCCATTTTCCCTTCAATTATTGCAGTATATTCTTTTTCAATAACATTTTTATCCCATAAGTTTTGAAGTAAAGATTTTGTTTTTAAATTTTTAGCATATATTATTACACCAGATGTATCTTTATCTAGTCTATGAACCACAAATATTTTATTATTTTTATTATTCTTTATTAAATAATCTCTAATAATACTATACGCAGTTTTATTTTTTTCTTTATCTGTTGATATAGATAATAGACCACTTGGTTTATTAATTACAATCATATCTTCATCTTCATATATTATTTCTATTTTAACATTATATTTTTTATTAATAATATAATTATTCTTTATTTCAATTACATCACCTTTTTTTAAATTAAAATCATGCTTTGTAATTATATTATTATTAACTTTAACCATATCTTTAGATAAATATGTTTTATAATTATTCTTTGAATTTTTTGTATTTACTTTTCTTAAATAGTTTAAAAGTGTATCTTCATTATCTACAATATATTTCTCATAAAAAACTTTACTCATAAAAAGTCCTCCAAAAACAATAATATTATAACATATTTATATTACTTTTTTAATCTAAGTGTTTTATTATTTAAATAGCATATTTCATCAGGATAATCAGATATTATATAAACATCATTAATTCTATCATCTAATTTCTTTTTTAAACTTTTATAATCATCATAAGAATTAATTGTCCAAACACAAATTCTATTATTATTCTTTTTAGCATCATCTACTAAATCTTTAGTTATTAAATTTTTTCTTATACAAAAATAATTAAATTCACTATCTAAGTATTTAAGATCTTTATTTTTTTTTATAATTAGCTGATAATCATAATTGGGGAACTTCTCTTTCATCAAAGATAATTCTTTATAATTATCAGATTGAAAAATTATATTTAAACATTCATTATAATCTTCAAAAATATTATTAATTTTATCCATTAGTACTTCTTCATCATCATCAAATTTGATATCAACAATTAATATTTTATTACAATTATTATCATCTACCACTTTTGTTAATAGCGATATTTTTTCTTCAGATGACTGCACTGTATTAGTTCTATTTACAAGTAAGTTTCCATCTTTCTTCATTAAATAACTCTTAATAGATATCATTTTTTTTTCAGAAGAATATTTATCATTTTTTATATCTTTATATTTACAATCATTTATTAAACCTATTCCATTAACATAAGGATCATGTGATAAAACAACTTTACCATCCTTTGTAAGTCTAACATCTACTTCCACACCATCACAGCAAGGTAATTCAAATCCCTTTTTTACTGCTTTTGCGGAATTCTCTACATATATTGATGAAAATCCTCTATGTGCAATTATAATACCATCATGTACTTTATTATAGGTTGAATGATTAAGTACATTTTTTTCAAATTTTAATTTATTCGATAAAAAAACAGTTAGAAATGAAGTACTTATAAAACCAGTTGTAAATATTAATTTTTTTATCTTCATTTCAAACCCTCCTTTTTCATTTTAATACAATAAATAAAAAATGTTAACACATTTTATAAAAGTATGTTATAATAATTACCACTTTGGAGGGTTTTTTATGAAAAAAGAATATAAAGTAAATAATTTAGTAATTGGAAACTTACAAAAAAATGAAGACAAAAATAGTATTGGTGTTGTTTTTGAAGTAACTGAACATCAATATATATTTGAATTTAATAATAATTATAAAGAAGTATTATCAGAAATAGTTTTTTTTGATAAAGAAAATAAATTAAATAAATATCATGTTGTTAATACTAAAAGTTTTACTGATGTATTTCCTGAACTTGAAGGAAAAGAATTATCTAAAATAGACTTAATATGGTATTTAAATATTATTAATTCTGAATTAAAATTAAAACAAGAAGATAAAAAAGAAGAAGATGGCTTTAAAAAAGCTTTAAGAATTGCTGCTGGAAAGTAATTCTTTTTTTTTAGAAAAAAACAAAAAAAAGAACTAAAATAGTTCTTTATTTTTTATATGGTGCGTCAGTTATAGACGTTTGGAAATTTTTATTTAGGTTAATTTCTATATAAATTATAACAAATTTTAACATAAAATGCACTATAAATCTTTTAATTTTTCAATTTTTTCTGGCAAATGCATTATTGATAATAACTGTTTTTTATTAAGTGAGCCAATTTCCTTATCATATTCCTCGATTAACATTACTAAATTATTAATTAATATTGTAAATTTGTCTTTGTTTAAAAAACACTTAATAACAATTAAAATAGCAAACAAATCTTTTTTACCTTGAATTACATTACCATTTATATCTTTCTTTAATTTAAACTCATTATGATATTTAGTAGTTTTAATACCTAACTTATCATCTACAAATGATAAAAGAATATCATCATGACAACATATATTTCTAACTCTAACAAGTAATCTTAGCATATTGGCTACTTCGCTACTACTTATATTTTCATTAGTTAGTTTATTTTTCATGTAATCTTTGTCATTATTTTTTGATATATAAAACATATCACGAATCATACCAAATGATAATATCTTCATATATACCCATAATGGAATAAATGAATGATTATTTCTATAAAACATAACAGCCTTATTTTTATTACCAAAATCATTTAATTGTTTATCTAAATTAGATAATGTATCATTTAAATAATTATTTGATAAATCATAATTATTATGATCTAATATATCATTAACTTTAAAGCCATATCTATAACTATAATTATTAGTATATATTGTTTTTAGTTTTTGTTCTATTTCAAGTATAGGATCTAAAATAATTAATTTTAACATCTTATCAAAAATATATAATGAATATATATCTTCAAAAGAAGTGTTATCTTTATAAGTTCCATCAATGTTTTTAAAAGCAAACTTATAACCCATAATAAAATAATAATTATTAGTTTCTAAAATATTTCTAACATCATTTTCATCTTTAATACTAATATTTTTAGATTTTATTTTATCAATTAATTCATCAATAGTTAAAAATGTTTTTTCTGACATATAATCATCCCTAAAACCATTATAGCAGAAAAAGACACAAAAGAATAATCTTTTGTGTGCTCACTAGTAGGAAATTATATTCCTACATAGATAGTATATGTAAAAAATGTTATAAATATACAAAAAAAGACTGGAAGACCGTAGTCTTTTCCAGTGCTCACGATTAAATAATACCAAAAATAATTGTTTTTGTCAAATACCTTAATTTAAATTACTTTAAGTAAAGTATCATATTTAATTATAAAAAAAGAAAAGAACTAATCAACAATATAAGAAATTAGTTCTTGATCATAGTCTATAGATTTTAATCATTTTCATATTATTACTACTAACACTTAAAATCATCTATGATATTTATTTCTCTATTTCTAGAGTGGGATATACTTGTTTCCTTTAGCTTCTCTTTATAT
Source organism: uncultured Erysipelotrichaceae bacterium (assembly GCA_902789425.1). Classification (GTDB taxonomy): domain Bacteria; phylum Bacillota_I; class Bacilli_A; order RF39; family UBA660; genus RUG13038. The sequence goes on along the minus strand of CADANX010000012.1, from coordinate 4,895 downwards.
ACCATAGTAACATAAAACAAAGTTTTAAAGGAATCTGGGCGAACCCCATTGTTCGTGGAATTCGATGCAGTGTTGTTGTTCAGATTGCCATTCCTATTGACATTCCAAGCATTCGCGGTAAAACAGCCTAGACGCATAGAAAACTAAACCATTCAGTATATACCATAATAATTTTACCACAATATTAATATAATTTTTCAATTATTCTTCATTATTAAATATATCATTATGATATTTATTTATCGCATTTTTGATGAAACTATTACAATTACCGTAACTCATATGTGATTTATAACTATTTTCTACACTTAAAAAATATTCTTTGGTTATTAATCCTTGTTCTATCATTTTCTTTAAGCCCTTAAATCTTCTTTTAATTCTTCTTTTTACATCGCTTTTAATATTCATATATACTTTATTGTTTCTTATATAATATCTATATCCTAAAAAAGTAAATCCTTGATTAATATTAATTATACTTGTTTTATTATTTAATTTTAACTTATATTTATCAATAATTTTTTCTATTTCTTTTAAACAATATTTTAAGTATTCTTTATCGTTATGGATTAAAATCCCATCATCACAATATCTTATATAATACTTTATGTGTAATTCTTCTTTAATATAATGATCAAGTTCATTTAAATAAATAATTGAAAGTATTTGACTAGACATATTTCCTATAGGTAGTCCTTTACCTTTTTTATATCTTGGTAATTGAACTTTATGCAATTTTTCCAATCTATCTATTTCGATATTTATATAATCTTTATCTGTACTATCAATTATCTTATCCAATATATTAAGTGCATCCTTATCTTTTATTTTTTTCCTAATTAATTTTTTAATAATATCATGATCTAAATTATAAAAATATTTACTTATATCAAATTTTAAAATATAAAAACTATTCCCTTTTAATTCATTTAAATATTTTTTTAACAATTTCATTCCATAATGAAGACCTTTATCAACTCTTGTTGATACATTTTCATTTATTAAACTCTTATCAAAATATTTTACTAAAAAATAATGACTTACCAAATGATTAATAATTTTATCACCTATGTTTTGACTCATTATTAATCTTACTTTAGGATCTTTAATGACAAATAAGTTATATTTACCACCATCATATACCTTATTATCCAAAATATTTTTTATGCTCATTATATTTTCTGTATAGTAATCATCAAACTTTTCTATTTTTATTTTGTTTTTTGTGTTTGGTTTTACTTTAGTATCATACATATTCATAATATTTTCTAAAGATGTTATATCATTATATATTTTGTTTACTCGTTTCATTTTTAATCCATATGTTAACCATTTTATTTATTTCAAGTAAATAATTACCTATTTGCTCATATTTTTTTAAACTGATCAATTCCCTGTTACAACTTAATTTTAGAAAATAATCTATCATTTTAATATTAACTATAATCTTTTTCATTGAGTTAATTTCTTTTGTGATATTAGCATAATATATATTTTCAAGTAAATCATAGCAAGTGTTTGCAAGTCTATTTTTTAAATTTCTTTCTTTATGGGGAAAATTAATAATTGTCTTTTCAATTAATTCAATTGTTTTCTTAGTTTTAGTGGCAATAATTAATTTATCTTGCATAATACTCCTTCAATTTCACTTAAAATATCTTCAATATTATTATCTATATTTTCTTTTAAGATATTATTAATCATATCTATTCTTTTATAAATTATTGAATAATTTTTCATTACTACATAATTTAAATAAGTATTCTTTTTAAAATCTTGTTTCTTTTTTATATTATCTTCTTGAATAATTATATAATTAATATTTAATTCTTTTAATTTATCTTCTACTTTAGAAATAGCATTTAAAGGGAATCCTGATTTATATCCATTTTTTGTTTCTTTAATTTTATAAGAGAAAACATTATGAAGTACGTATGCATCTTTGTTAAATGTTAAATAAAAATTTCCACTTTTAATAAAAATAATATATTCATTATATTCATTTTTATATTTTTTATATTTATCAAATAACATTTCTTCCTCCTATTTTAAATCAATTTTAGTAGGAAGATTCACTTCCCACTAAAATATTTTTTTATTTTCTTTCATGCTCTATTCTTTTATTTTACATATATTCACGCTTATATTTTGATACTCCCACTAGAGATTAGAGATTAGAACGGTAAACCGTTATAACTGGGCGAACCCCACGGCGCGTGGAATTCGATGCAGTGTCGTAGTCCAGACCGCCATGCCTATCGACATACCAAGCATTCGCGGTATTAACTATTGCATCTCTCGTCCAATATCCATATGCCCATTCTGAGTTTAAACTATGTTCACATTTCCAACTAGCACATTCTCTTAAATAATCCCATAACCATAATGTTTCTAAATTACCATCATTATTATAACAATATGGACTACTTCCAGAGTCTTGTTTATGACTCTCTAAACACCACCATGTACTGTTTTCTGCTGCTTTCCAACTACTTCTACCAACAGCATTTGCTATATCTTGTGCTTTTGGTAAATCTATATCTTGTACATTTGTCCAGGAAGATTTTATTGAAGTTCCTGCACCATCTGTAAAATATTTCATTGCGTTATACCATGTTAATGTACCTTTTGCTATATTTTCTTCCATTATTAAATCCACTTTTTCTCCACTAGTTTTTAGCACATAAAAGTTCCTTTTTACTCCATCTCCTGGATCACATTCGTATTTTGTTCCTATACTATATTTATCTGATGCATCTTTTGAGTAATCACTATTAACATAATGACATATTTTTTTAAATGCTGTTGTATTCATTATTCTATGAATATCATTTAATGCATCTTCTACATTATCAACACTCCAACTAGTATCTTTAGGAGTAAAAGATGTATCGGATGCTAAAAGAGTGTATGCACTTGCTACACCAATTCCACCAAATATTATGGCTCCTAATAAAAATGAAAATAATCTTGAACCAATAATTTTTTTCATATTTTTTGTATCCTATTCTTATTTATATAAATATTATATATTAAATAGATAATTTTTTCAATATTGTTGGTGAAAGATTATTAATATTTTAATTTTAATTACAACGTTTTAAAAATTAAAATATTAATTTAAAACATAATTTTACTTGAACAACTAGTTCTTTCAAATTATGTTTTGGGGTTTCAAAAAGGAAATTTCCTTTGCACACACCCTATTGGCTCTGCCAATAGAGAAGTGTGTTACTCTATTGGAAATAGAGTCTTCTTATGACGAGCATTGCTCGTCTTTTTATATGTCTATATCAAGGTCATCATAATCTTTATCATAACCATAGTTTTGTTCATATAAATAATCATTTATTTCATCTTCTCTAGGTGTACCATCGGCAATATCGTGTAAATCTCTATCATTATAATAATCTAGTTGATGATATGAAGTAATTTCTTTAACTACATCATCTTTATCTTTTTCAGTTCCTATGTGAAGTAATTTATTGAAGAATTTTTTTATTGTTTGGAGCATTACATTTAAGAAATTATGTAGTCTTCTATTTTCTTTTTGTAGTTCTTCGTTTTTGTATTCCAATTTTCTAACTTCAACTTCTACATTATGCTTTTGTATTTCCATTTCACGATAATTATTTGTATAGTCTTCAAGTTCTTTAAATAATGCTTGATTACTAGGCATATCTTTAATAACTCTTTTTGAAGTATTCATAAAGTCTTGCAGAGTATCATAAGTTTCTTTATCAATTTTAACTTCTTTGCCAGTAATTGTAGGTTTAGAAGTTTTTAACTTTTCTTCTAATATTTCATAATCTCTAGTCATTAGATAATTTTGTTTTTCCATACGATTATCTAGTTTTTTTGTTATCTTTTTAAATTCTTTAATAGAGATATGTTCATTATCACTATTTTTAATACCTCGTTCTAATTTAAAGCCATTATCATTCATTCTTTTCCAATACTTATCTTGAAGTTCACTAATATAAGCACCAGACTTCATATAATGCTTTTTAGAAATGGTGTATTTTTCTGTATTTGTTCTTTTATCAAACTTCTTAATTAAAGGAACAACTACACAATGTAAGTGTGGTGTTTTTTCATCCATGTGAACTGTTGCGTGTAAAACTTGCTCTTTTGTATAACCTAAATCTTTATAAACAAACTCCATGCAAGTATCAACCCATTTTTTAATATCTTTTTTACTCATATTTTTAAAGAAATCATTATCACTAGTAAATAATAATTCATCAGCAACAACACTATTTGAATCATCTAACATTTTATCAAATGATTTTCTACGATCTTCACGAGTTGTTTTTTGTTTTTCTTCATATTCTTTTTTATAATCTTTAACTAATTCATAATAACCTTTAGTGTATTTATCAGAAAGTGGAACAATTTCTATATTATTTTTAGTTTTAGACATATCAATATCAGGATTAGACTTATATGCTTTTTTATCTCGTTTATTATGAGCACCAATTTGTCCTAAATCTTTTATTGTATTTATCGATTCACTTCTAAATATTGCATAACTCATTGCTCTACCTCTATACTATCAGCGTAAATATAAGTTATAGGTGGTACTGGAACTTCTATTACTCCATAACTATCTACTTTATTTATTCCTTTTTTATTAATTAAAGGTATCATCTTAAGTGGTTCATTAAATACATTTGTTCTTGTATATTTTAGACAAAATTGATGGTCATTATATTTTTCTTTCTTTATTTCATGATAATCGATTGGGTATTTAACTTGTAGTCTTTTGATATGTTTTTCAACTTCTTCTCTAGTCATAGGAGCACATACTTCCATTTGTATTTTTTCTCCATTAGCACTTACTTCTTGAAATCTATTAATTGCTCCTTTATTAAATAAATTAGCGTATTCTTCAA
>CADANX010000011.1 GCA_902789425.1 uncultured Erysipelotrichaceae bacterium | reverse complement strand
AGGGTTGGGCTGTTCGCCCATTAAAGTGGCACGCGAGCTGGGTTCAGAACGTCGTGAGACAGTTCGGTCCCTATCCGTCGTGGGCGTAGGAAAATTGAGAGAGAACTTTCCTTAGTACGAGAGGACCGGGAAGGACATACCTCTGGTGTATCTGTTGTAGCGCCAGCTGCAGCGCAGAGTAGCTATGTATGGTATCGATAACCGCTGAAAGCATCTAAGCGGGAAGCGACCCTCAAGATGAATTTTCCCATATTTTTATAATAGTAAGATCCCTCAAAGACGATGAGGTTGATAGGCTGGAGATGGAAGAATAGTGATATTTTGAGTTGACCAGTACTAATAGATCGAGGATTTAACCATAACTAATTTGTTGCACATTATCATGTTTTCAGAGAATAATTTCTCTATATATTTTTTCAGTGTCTATGTCGAAGTGGAAATACCTGTTCCCATCCCGAACACAGAAGTCAAGCACTTCAGAGCCGAAAATAGTGTAATGCAAAGATAGGACGACGCTGATTTTTTTTTTGCTTAAAAATACATAGAGATATGTATTTTTTTTATTGACATAAAATATTAATAGTGTTATATTTAATAAAATCGCTTTGGCGAAAAGTTAGGAGGGTTAATATGAATTTAGATTTTTTAATTTATAATATTCATAAATATAATGATAATCCTCAAGATATTGCCAAAATAAGAAAAGCTTATGATATAGCTGCTAAATATCATTCTAATCAATTTAGAGAAAGTGGAGAACCTTATATTATTCACCCTGTTAATGTCGCTATTATACTTTCAGAACTTCATGCTGATGTTGATACTATTTGTGCAGGACTTTTGCACGATACTTTAGAGGATACTTCTCTTACAAAAGAAGATATTGAAAGAGAATTTAATAAAGATGTTGTTATGTTAGTTGATGGTGTTACTAAAATTAGTAAGCTTGATTACTCTAATAAGTATGATAGATATAATGCTAATACTAGAAAAATTATAAGTAGTATTATGAAAGATATAAGAATAGTTATTATAAAACTTGCTGATAGACTTCATAATATGAGAACTCTTGAATATAAAAAAGAATATAAACAAAAAGAAAATGCAATTGAAACTCTTCAAATTTTTGTTCCACTTGCTCAAAATATAGGTGCATATAATATTAAATCAGAACTTGAAGATATTTCTTTTAAGTACTTATTACCGGATAAATTTAAACATTATCAAGAACTTAAATATTCATTAGATGAAAAGTCTAAAACTACCTTAACTGATATGGTTATGGATATTAATAATTTATTATCTTCAGAAGATATAATAAACAAAATTAAAATGAGAACAAAAAATATTTATAGATTATATTATGATATCGAAGAAAGAGGATTAAAACCATCTGAAATACATGATTTACTAACTTTAAGAGTATTAGTAAAAGAAATAAGAGACTGTTATTATTCTCTTGGACTAATTCATTCAATTTATAAACCAACAAATGAATTTAGAGATTATATTTGTAATCCTAAAACAAATATGTATAAATCACTTCATACAACATTAATTGGTCCAGAATCAATGCTTGTTCAAGCACAAATTAGAACATTTGATATGGATAAAGTTGCATCATTTGGTCTTGCGACATACTGGGATCAATATAAAGGAAATGTAAGAGATTCTATGCAAAAAGAATTTAAAGAAAAATATCAATTTTATAAATCATTAAGAGAAATAGATAAGTGCTTTTTAAATAACGAGGAATTTGTTAATCAAGTAAAAGAAGAATTATTTGGAAGCAGTGTATATGTATATTCACCAGTAGGTGATATTATTGAACTTCCAAAAGGATCATCTGTTATTGATTATGCATATAAGGTTCATACTGATCTTGGTAATACAATGGAAAAAGCATTTGTTAACGATGAAGAAGTTCCATTTAATTATATTTTAAAAAGTAATGATAGAGTTAAAATAGTAACAAATAAAGAAATGTCACCAAAAAAAGAGTGGATTAAATATTCAAGGACTTCTAAAGCAAAAAGACAAATTTTAAATTATATTAATAATAATATGTAAAATATATTCTTTTATTTTAATTGTCGAAAATTATTTGTTAAAATAAGTTGAAATATATTTTTTTTATTTGTATAATTAATTTATAGATGAATATGGAGGATATTATGGAATACAAAATTACTACAAAATCAGAAAGAGAAACTATTGAACTTGCTGAAAATTTCGAAGCAGAAAAAATAGAAAATATGGTAATATGCTTAAATGGTGATTTAGGAAGTGGTAAAACTTTATTCACAAAAGGTTTTGCAGCTGCACTTGGAATTGATGAAACAATTACATCACCAACATTTAATATTATTAAAGAATATCCAAATGGAGAATTACCTTTATATCATATGGATGTATATAGACTTGAAGGTAATATAGATGGTACTGGCATACTTGATTATTTTGATAAAGGTGGAGTTACTATAATAGAATGGGCTGATATGATTAAGGATTATTTACCAGAAGAAAGACTAGAAATTACATTCAAAGTTGCTTCTGAAAACGCTAGAGTAATTAAAATTGTTCCATATGGACAAAAATATGAAGAAATATGTGAGGATGTCTTATGATCTTCCTTTTTTTAGACACAAGTTCAGATAATCTTGTTGTTTCATTACTTAGAGATAATGAAATTATTAATGAAAAAAGAATTACATCTTTAAATGATCATTCTTCATATTTAGCTGTAACAATTAGAGAAGTTTTAAATGAATCAAATATTAAATTAACTGATATTAATAAAATACTAGTAGCAGTTGGTCCAGGTTCTTTTACTGGAACTAGAATAGGTATAACAACTGCTAAAACTATAGCATGGGCACTTAATATAAAAGTAGTACCTGTTTCTTCTTTAAAAGAATATATTTTCTCTTATTCAGGATATGATTATTATATTCCTCTAGAAGAAGATAAAAAAGGAAGTTATGTTTGTGTTTATGATAAAGAATATAATGAAGTAACAAGTGAAAGTTATTTACATAATGAAGAACTTATTCCTTTTATAAGTAAATATAAAAATGCACTTATTATATCTAATAAAAACTATGATGGATTAAATGTTAAAGAAAAAGTATTAGATACTCAAAAACTTATTAATTATTATAAAGATTGTGAAGAAATTAATCCTCATAATTTAAAACCAAATTATATTAAGAAAATTGATGCAGAAAGTAAATTATGATTTTAAAAGATATAGATATTAATAAATTAAAAGATTTATTTAAAGCATATAAAGAAAATTACATAATAACAAATAATGATTATATTCATAATATTTGTTATGTAAAAGATAATGAAGTAATAGGTTTTGTAATATATCAAAACTTATATGATGATATAGATATAATTGATGTATTTGCAAAAGAAGAATATAGAAAACAAAAAATAGCAACAAAAATGCTAAATGAAATATTAAATGAAAAATATAATAAAATAACTTTAGAAGTAAACACTAATAATATTAGTGCTATAAATTTATATAAAAAATTAGGGTTTGAAATAATATCAGTTAGAGAAAAATATTATTTCAATGATGATGCATATATTATGCAAAAGAAGTAGGTGTTTTAATTGAAAGATGTATATATACTTGGAATAGAATCATCTTGTGATGAAACAAGTGTTAGTATAGTTAAAAATGGTTGTGAAGAAATAAATACGGTAATATTATCACAAATAGATATTCATAAAAAATTTGGTGGCGTAGTACCAGAAATAGCAAGTAGGTCTCATGTTGAAAGCATTACTATAGTTATAGAAGATTGTTTAAAAGGAGCAAATATGACAATGAATGATATTGATGCTATTGCTGTTACTTACGGTCCTGGACTATCAGGTTCATTACTTGTTGGAACAGAAGCTGCAAAAGCATTATCACTTGTTTATAACAAACCATTAATTGCTGTTAATCATATGGCTGGCCATATTTATGCAAACAATTTGGTAGATAAATTAGATTTTCCTTTAATATGCTTAGTTGTTAGTGGTGGACATACTGAAATAATATATATGGATAAAGATTTATCATTTAAGAAAATAGGTCAAACTCTTGATGATTCTGTTGGCGAAGCTTATGATAAAGTTGCAAGAGTAATTGATGTTCCTTATCCAGGTGGACCAGTTATTGATGAATATAGCAAAATAGGAAAAGATAATTATAAATTACCATTACCACTAGATGATAACAGTTATAATTTTAGTTTTAGTGGAATTAAAAGTGCTGTTATAAATCTTGTTCATAATGAAAAACAAAGAGGTAATGAAATAAATAAATATGATTTATCTTGTTCTTTTCAAAAAGTAGTTGTTGATATTTTAACTAAAAAAACAATGAAAGCAGTAAAAGAATATGGTGTAAAAGAATTATTACTTGCTGGTGGTGTTTCTGCTAATAGAGGACTTAGGGATAAATTTAAAGAATTATGCGATAAAGAAAATATAAAATTAATTATTCCAAATATAAAATACTGTACAGATAATGCTGCTATGATTGCAAGTGCAGGTTATTATATGTATAAGAATAATTTATTAGCTGATTTAGATTTTAAAATAGATCCAAATGCTGACTTATGTTAGCATTTTTTTTCACTCTTTTTTTTAAAGTTCATATAATACTTTAGAAAAGGAGAGAAAAATGAAAAAGATAATTATTAGTTTATTAATTATAATATTTTCAATTACTTCATTTATTGTAATTAATAATAAAAAGGAAGAAAAGACTTCTTTAAAAGAAGTAAAGGTAGCGGAAGTTGCTCATACTATTTTTTATGCACCACAATATGTTGCACTAAAAAAAGGTTATTTTAAAGATGAAGGACTAGATATAAAATTAACTCTTACACCAGGTGCTGATAAAGTTACATCTGCAGTATTATCAGGTGATGTACAAATTGGTTTTTGCGGTAGTGAGGCATCTATTTATGTTTATAATTCTGGTAAAAAAGATTATATAGTCAATTTTGCTGCTATTACGCAAAGAGATGGTGCATTTATTGTTTCAAGAAAAAAGATAAAAAACTTTAAACTAACAGACTTAAAGGGCAAATATGTTATTGGTGGTAGAAAAGGTGGTATGCCTGAAATGATGTTTGAAAGTTCACTTAGAAATAATAATATAAATCCGGATGAACTTACTATTGATACTAGTATAGATTTTGCATCAATGACAGGCAGCTTTGTTAGCGGTCTTGGTGATTTTGTTACATTATTTGAACCAAGTGCTACAAAACTTGAAAATGAAGGAAAGGGATATGTAGTTGATTATGTAGGAAAATACACAGGAACAGTTCCTTATACTGCATATAATGCTAAAAAAAGTTTTATAAAAAAGAATAAAAAGGTTATTAAATCATTTACAAAAGCAATTGATAAAGGATTAAAATATGTTAATAATACAGATGAAGTGACTATTGCAAAAGATGTAATTGATTATTTTCCTGATATGACAATTAATGAACTTGCTAAAATGATAAAAAGATATAAAGAAAATGATGCATGGAAGAAGAATACATATATAAGTAAAAAAGATTTTAATAATTTACAAGATGTAATGAAAAAATCAGGTGAACTTACTAAAAAAGCTCCATATGATAAATTAATAGATTCTACATATTCAAAAAATGAATAATTTACTTGAAGTAAAAAACTTATCAAAAACATATTATACGAAAGAAAAAGAAATTAAAGCTTTAGATAATATTAGTTTTAAAATTAATAAAGATGATTATATTGCAATAATAGGACCTAGCGGAAGTGGTAAATCAACTCTTTTATCACTTTTATCTGGTAATGAAAAAGAAACATGCGGAAATATAATAAAAAAAGATAATTTAAAAATAGGTTATATGTTTCAAAGTGATTTATTATTTGAATGGCTCACTGTATATGAAAATTGTCTTCTTGGTCTTAAGATTAGTAATGATTTAACAAAAGAAAATATTTCTAATGTAATTCGTCTTCTTAAAAAATATGACTTATATGAATTTAAAGATAATTATCCCAAAAGCTTATCAGGGGGAATGAGACAAAGGGTTGCACTTATAAGAACACTTGTTATAAAACCAGATATATTACTTTTAGATGAACCATTTTCAAAACTTGATTATCAAAATAGATTAATTGTTTCTAGTGATGTAATAAATATTATTAAAAATGAAAAAATATCTTTAATACTTGTTACTCATGATATAAATGAAGCAATAAGAATGTGTGATAGAATAATTGTTTTTTCAAAAAGACCATCAGTAATAAAAAAAGAATACATAATAAAAAATGATGATTATCAAAAATACTATGATATGATTTGGAATGATTTATATGAAAAGTAAAGGTTATATTAATTATTTAAAAAGAAAAAGAAACTATGCAATAAAAGTATTTTTAACACAGTTTTTTCTTATTATATTATTTTTAATACTTTGGCAATTCTTAACAGATAAAAAAATAATAGATTCATTTTTATTATCAAGTCCTAAAAAAGTATATAATACTATAATATCTTTATATAAAGACAATAATTTATTTAATCATATTTTTATTACTTTTTATGAAATAATTATAAGTTTTATTATAGGTAATATATTAGGTTTATTAATATCTAGTATTCTTTGGTTTAATAAATTTTTATCTAAAGTTTTTGATCCATTTTTAACTATTATAAATAGTTTACCTAAAGTAGCATTTGGACCACTTATAATAGTATGTTTTGGTGCAAATATTAATTCAATTATTATAATGTCACTTTTAATATCATTAATAATAAGTATAATTAGCATCACAAATGCATTTAGTAGTTCAGATAAAAATAAAATAAAATTACTTCAAAGCTTTGGAGCTAATAAATATCAAATATATAAATATTTAATTCTTCCAGGAAATAAAAATAAAATAATTGAAACATTTAAACTAAATATTAGTATGTGTTTTGTTGGAACTATAATGGGAGAATTGCTTGTATCAAAAGAAGGTATTGGTTATTTAATTATATATGGTTCTCAAATATTTAATATGAATTTAGTTATAACAGGTGTTGTGCTATTAATTATTCTTACAATAATACTGTATATAATTGTTAATTATTTTGAAAAAATCTCTAGAAACTAGAGGTTTTTTTTTCATTATATGATAAAATATTTTTAGGAGGCTAAAATGAATAATCAACTAGAAACTTTAAATAAAATACAATTAGATGCTGTAGTAAATACTGATGGTCCTATGCTTATTTTAGCGGGTGCTGGATCTGGAAAAACAAAAGTTTTAACAACAAAAGTAGCGTATTTAATAAAAGAAAAAGATATTCATCCTGGTAATATACTTGCAATAACTTTTACAAATAAAGCCGCTAAAGAAATGAAAGAAAGAATTTATTCTTTAATAGGTAAAGATGCATTTAATATTCAAATATCAACATTCCATTCTTTTGGACTTAAAATATTAAAAGAAAACTATAAAGAATTAGGTTATGAAAAAAACTTTACTATACTTGATAGTGATGATTCTTTAACTGTAATAAAGAAAATAATGAAAGATTTAAATATTGATGCAAATAAATATAATCCAAAAGCTATAAGAAGTACAATAAGTAATAATAAAAATGAAATAGTAAGTCCTTCTGATTATGAAAAATTTGTGCAAACAGATTATGATGAAATAGTAAAAACTGTTTATTATAGATATGAAGAAAACTTAAAAAGAAATAATGCGGTTGATTTTGATGATTTATTAATTCTACCATTAGAGTTATTTAAGAAAAATAAAACTATACTAGACTATTATCAAGAAAAATATAAGTATATTTTTATAGATGAATACCAAGACACAAATGAACCACAATATCAATTAAGTAAAATGATTGGTTTTAAATATAAAAATATAACAGTAGTTGGTGATGCAGATCAAGCAATATTTACATGGAGAGGTGCTAACTATAGAAATATATTAAACTTTGAAAAAGACTATGCAGCTGCTAAAGTCGTAGTTCTAGAAGAAAACTATAGATCTACTAAAAAAATACTTGAGGCTGCAAACAATGTTATAAAAAATAATAAAGCAAGAAAAGAAAAAAAATTATGGACAGAGAATAATGAAGGAACAAATATAACATACTATAAAGCTTATGATGAAAAAGATGAATCAAATTATGTTGTAAAGGAAGTAAAGGAATTATTAAATAAAAATATAAGTCCTAATGACATATGTGTATTATATAGAGCAAATGCACAAAGTAGAACTGTTGAAGAAGCTTTTCTGCAAAATGGTATATCATATAAAATAGTTGGATCATTTGCATTCTATAATAGAAAAGAAATTAAAGACTTACTTGCTTACTTAAAACTTATTTATAATGAAAAAGATGATGTTTCACTATTAAGAATAATAAACTATCCTAAAAGAGGAATTGGTAATAAAGCAATTGAAAATTTATCAATAAAAGCACAAAGTGAAAATAAGTCTTTATATGAAGTTATTGATAGTGGAAAAGAATTAGAATTTAAAAATATAATTGAGGATATAAAAGAAAAAAGTAATAGTTTATCTCTTACTGAAATAATAGAATTAGTACTTGATAAAAGCGGTATTAAGCAATCACTTGAAAGTGAAAAAACACTTGAAGCTGATATAAGACTAGAAAACTTAGATGAATTTAAATCAATCACAAGAAACTTTGAAGAAAGAGAAGGAATAGTATCTCTTGGTGATTTTCTAGATGAAATAAGTTTAGTTACTGATAAAGATGAAACAAGTAATAATGATGAAGAAAAAGTTACTTTAATGACAATGCATGCTGTTAAAGGTCTTGAATATGATTATGTATTTATTGTTGGTTTAGAAGAGGGATTATTTCCTCATCAAAACTGTTTTGATTCAGCAGATTCACTTGAAGAAGAAAGAAGACTTATGTATGTTGCTATAACAAGAGCAAAAAAGAAACTATACATAATTAATGCAAGAAGTAGAATGCTTTATGGTAAAGTTTCATCAAATGTTCCAAGTAGATTTATATATGAAATTGGTGAAGATTTAATTGATGAAATAAAGAAAGAAAATAAATTTATTGAAAAACCAAAAATAAACAAAAGTGAAATGTTTAATGAAGATAATGAACTTAATAAAGGTGATTTTATTAAACATGAAAAATATGGTAGTGGGGTAGTACTTAGTATTGATGGTAGTATTGCAACTATTTCATTTACACATGGTGGAATTAAAAAACTTATGAAAAATCATAAGTCTATAACAAAAATAAGCAGTTAAAGGAGAAATAATATGCAATTATTAATAATGGCGGCTGGCATGGGTAGTAGATTTGGTGGACTTAAACAAATTACTCCTATGGGACCAAGTGATGAATTTATAATAGATTATTCAATTTATGATGCACTAAAAGCAGGTTTTAGCAAAGTAGTTTTCGTAATTAAAGAAGAAAACTATGATGATTTTAGAGAGACTATTGGAAAGAGAGTTGAAGGACATATTCCTGTTAGTTATGCTTTTCAAAGACTTGAAGATGTTCCTTCTTTTGTAGATATTCCGAAGGATAGAGTAAAACCATGGGGTACAGCCCAAGCTATTTATGCAGCAAAAGATTTAATAACTGAACCTTTTGTTGTTATAAATGCAGATGACTTTTATGGTAGAGATGCTTTTATGGTTGCTAAAAATTTTATTGAAAAGAATAAAGATGTTTATGCAACAATAGGTTATAAAGCTAAAAATACTATGACTGAAAATGGTTCTGTTAAAAGAGGAGTTATTAAAGAAGAAAATGGTAAATTAAAAAATATAATAGAAAGTAATCTTGAATTAATAAATGGAAAAATTAATGCAACACCACTTGATGGTTCTGAATCATTTAATATTAATGATGATGATTTAGTATCTATGAATATGTTAATATTTGATACATCAATATTTCCTTTTATAAAAGAAAAAATGGATGAATTCTTCATAGAGAATAAAGATAATTTAGAAAAGTGTGAATTTTTAATACCAACTGAACTAGGTAAAGCAGTACTTAAAAAAGAAAAAGAAGTAAGAGTACTTGATACAAATTCAACATGGTATGGTGTTACTTATAAGGAAGATGCAAAGATAGTAAAAGATGCCATAAAAAAATTAGTTTTAAAAAATGAATATCCTAATAAATTGTGGTAATTATAAAAGAGGTGAGAGTAATGAATAAAATAGAAGAAAGAATTAATGAATTAATAGAATATATTAATAAAGCTAGTTATGAATATTATATGCTTGATAGTCCAACAATAACCGATCAAGAATATGATGATTATTATAATGAACTATTAAATCTTGAAGAAAAGTATCCAGAACTAAAAAGAGATGATTCACCAACAAATAGAGTTGGAGGAGAAGCTTTAGATAAATTTGAAAAAGTTACTCATAATACACCTATGCTTTCATTTGATGATGTATTTAATGAAGAAGAAATTATTTTATTTGATGAAAGAGTAAAAAAAGTAATTAGTAATCCATATTATACAGTTGAACCTAAAATGGATGGACTGTCAGGTTCACTTACATATAAAAATGGAGTATTAGTAAGAGCAGCTACTAGAGGTGATGGACTTACTGGTGAAGATATTACGTTAAATGTTAAAACTATTAAAACTGTTCCTTTAAAATTAAAGAAAAATATAGATATCGAAGTACGTGGTGAAATCTATATGAGTAAACTTTCTTTTGAAAAAGCAAATATTGAAAGAAGAAAAAATAATGAAAATGAATTTGCAAATCCTAGAAATGCAGCAGCTGGTTCAGTAAGACAATTAGATAGTAAAATAACTGCTAAAAGGAATCTAGATTTTATGGCTTATTATGTTCCATCTCCAGAAAACTACGGATTAAAATCACAATTTGAAACTATGGAGTTTTTAAATGAGCTTGGATTTGTAACAAATAAATATAATACTCATGCAAAGAATGTAAAAGAAATAATTGAAAATATAGAAAAACTAAGCAAAATTAGAAATGATTTACCATATAACATAGATGGTGTAGTTCTTAAAGTAGATGATTTAAAAGATGAAGAAAAACTTGGTTATACAGCAAGAGTGCCAAGATGGGGTATTGCATATAAATTTCCAGCAGAAGAAGTTTTAACAACATTAAATGAAATTAAATTTACTGTTGGAAGAACAGGAAAGATTACACCAAATGCTATTTTTTCTCCAGTACACGTTGATGGATCACTTATAACTAAAGCAACTCTTCATAATGAAGATTATGTAAAAGAAAAGGATGTAAGAGTTGGAGACGTTATATCTGTTAGAAAAGCAGGAGATGTTATTCCAGAAGTAGTTGAAGTTAAAAAAGAAAGAAGAAAAGATGGACTAGAAACATTTAAAATGATAGAAAATTGTCCAATGTGTAATAGCCCATTAATAAAAAAAGATGCTAATCATTACTGCGTAAATGAGAATTGTCCATCTAGACAAATCGAAGCACTTATTCATTTTGTATCTAGAGATGCTATGTATATCGAAGGATTTGGTGAAAGAATTGTCGAAGATTTTTATAATATGAATTATTTACATAATATAGATGATTTTTATACTTTAGAAAAATACAAAGATGAACTTAAAACTCTCGAAGGATTTGGTGAAAAGAGTATTGATAATCTATTAAAAGGTATAAATGATTCTAAAAACAATTCTTTAGAAAGATTATTATTTGGTCTTGGAATTAGATATGTTGGTAAAAAAACTGCAAAAATTTTAGCAACAGAATTTGGTAATATAGATAAACTTATAAATGCTGATTATGACTTATTAAAGAATATTAATGATATTGGTGATATTATTGCAAAATCAGTTACTAATTATTTTTCAGATGAAAAAAATATTAATCTAATAAATAGATTAAAAGAATATAATGTTAATATGAAATATACAGGTGAAAAAGTAGATACATCTAATGAAAAAATAAATAATAAAACATTTGTTATAACTGGTACTTTATCAAATCCAAGAGATTATTATAAAGATATATTAGAAAGTAAAGGCGCACAAGTAACTTCTTCAGTTACTAAAAAAACTGATTATGTTTTACTAGGTGAAAATCCAGGAAGTAAATATGATAAAGCAAAAGAACTAGGAATAACAATTATTTCAGAAGATGAATTTAATGAATTAATATAAAATCAAGGAAATCCTTGATTTTTATTTTTCAT
The DNA here is from genome assembly GCA_902789425.1 of uncultured Erysipelotrichaceae bacterium. Lineage (GTDB taxonomy): Bacteria > Bacillota_I > Bacilli_A > RF39 > UBA660 > RUG13038. The sequence continues at coordinate 11,137 of CADANX010000011.1, read as the reverse complement.
TATATTTTTTATTTCTTATAAATTCTCTAAGCAATTTAGTAAGTGCTCTTTTTTCTATTCTAGAAACATAACTTCTTGAAATATTAAGTTCTTTAGCTATTTCTTTTTGTGTTAATTCTTTTTCATTATTAAGCCCATATCTTTTATTAATTATTATTTTTTCTCTATCACTTAATATATTTAAATACTTTTTTAAATGTTTAATATTATCTTTAGTATTAATATCTTCTATAAAATCAGGTTTTGGTGATTTTAATACTTCCATAATTGTTATTTCATTTCCTTCTTTATCAAATCCAATTGACTCATCAATTGATATATTTTTATTATTTTTCTTATTAGTTCTAAAATGCATTAGTATTTCATTTTCTATACATTTTGATGCATAAGTAGCTAGTTTTATACTTTTATCTTTTTTGTATGAATCTATTGCCTTTATTAGTCCAATAACACCAATACTTATTAAATCATCTACATCTGATTTAGAATTCTCATACTTTTTTACGATGTGAGCAACTAGTCTTAAATTATGTTCAATTAGTTTATTTCTAGCATTCTTATCACCATTAAAAAATTCATTTAAAGTTTTTTCTTCTTCCTCTTTAGATAGGGGGTCTTTAAAAACGGTATTTGAATAGCTTCCACTAAACATAATCATATTTTTAACAATTAAACTTAAAATATTTAAAAACATATAATTCACCTAGTAAAATATATGACAAGTAAAATATAATTATTAATAGAAAAATAATAATGATGATATAATAAAATAGAGGTAGAGTCGTATGAGTATATTAAATGATTTATCAATTTATGAACTATTGGGTGTTTTAATACTATCATTAGTTCCTACAATTATATTCGTATCTTTAATTCTAATATCTGATCAAAAATCAAGAGAACCAATTGAACTTATTATAATATGTTTACTTAGCGGATTTTTTACAATAAGTTTTTCATTGTTAATTGGGAAAATTATATTGCCGTCTTTAGATGCATTTAGAGATAGGATTTTTGATTTAAAATCTTTTTCAATTATTAGAATTATTATACTTGCTTTAATTGAGGAATATTCAAAACTAGTAGTATTATATTTTTTCATGTCTCATAATAAGAAATTTGATGATATTTATGATGGATTTGTATATTCATCACTTATAGCTCTTTCTTTTGCTGGTATGGAAACACTTTTATATATATTTAATGAAACATCATATCAAGATATGACATCTCTTGCAGTTATGAGAAACGTTTCAACTATACCGCTTCACTTAGTGTGTGGCATTGCAATGGGTTATTATGTTGCATTAGATAGATTTTCTAATGTAAAAAAATATAAGATTATTAATCTTATTAAATGTATATTAATGCCTGTATTTATTCATTCAGTTTATAATTCATTCTTTTCAATTACTATGATTAATTTAAGAACAAAACCTTATGCTTTATTAATTATATTAATATTCTTAATTTCAATATATTTTATTGGAATATTATATTTAAGAAGAATTATAGAACTAAATAATATATTTATAGATGATAAAGAATATCCAGATGAGTATAAAAACTTAATGACTCAAAGTGAATTTATAAAAGAAAGAAATATAAAAGAAGGAAAAGATTCTTCTTTAGAAGAAATAATATATAATGATAATGATTTCACACCTTTTAAAAACTAAAAGAGTATGATATAATAGTCAGCTAATAAGGAGTACTTATGAAGAAATTTACACCAGATTTATATTATAAAAATATATTTGAAATAAACTATAAAAAATTAAAAAAAGATAAAATAAAATATATATTTTTTGATGTTGATAATACAATTCTTCCATATACTACAAGTAATGTATCTAAAGAAGTAAAAGATTTATTTAATAAACTTAAAAAAGATGGATTTGTATTAATATTAATGTCTAATTCTGGATCAAAAAGAATAAATAAAATAAAAGATGATTTAAAAATAGATGCTTATACTAGTAGTTTTAAACCACTTAAAAAGAATTATAAAAAAATATTAAAAAAATATAATAAACATGAAATAATATTTGTAGGTGATCAAATAATAACTGATGTATTTGGTGCAAAAAGAAATGATTTAAAAGTAATACTTCTTGATAGATTAGATAATAAAGAACCACTTACAACAAGAATAAATAGAATATTTGAAAGACTTGTTATTAAAATAAATAAATTTGAGAGAGGTAAGTATTATGAATAGAAAATGTATTGGATGTGGATTATTACTTCAAAATACTAATCCTAAAGAAGAAGGTTTTACACCAAAAGAAGATTCTATATATTGTCAAAGATGTTTTAAACTGATTAATTATGGTTCTTTTAAAGAAGTTAAAAATAAAGATAAATATTTCTTTAATATATTTAAAAAAGTAAATGAAAAAGAAGATTTAATACTTTTCTTAGTTGATATATTTAATTTAAGTAATTCAGTTGAGATTATTAATAATTATGTAAAAAGTAAAACAATACTTGTTTTAACAAAAAAAGATATACTTCCAAAAAGTGTAAAAGATGAAAAATTAAAAAAATATATTGAAAGTATTAATACTAATAAGAATATAATAGATACTGTAATAATAAGTAGTAAAAATAATTATAATATTGATTATATATATGATTTAATTAATAAAGAAAAAATATCAAAAGATGTTTATATAGTAGGTAATACTAATTCTGGTAAATCTACTTTTATAAATAAAATAGTAAAAAATTATTCTGATAGTGATGTTTATTTAACAACTAGTATTTATCCATCAACTACTTTAGAAAATAATAGAATAAAAATAAATGATGATTTATATTTAATAGATACACCAGGTGTTATTGATAAAGATAATATTAATAATTATGTTAGTAAAGGAACTCTAAAAAGAATAACACCAAGTAAAGAAATAAAACCTAGAGTTTACCAATTATTGGAGGGTGCAACTCTATATTCAGAAAATCTATTTAGATTAGAATATGTAAAGGGAGAAAAAAACAGTTTTACAATATATATATCAAATGATATAATTATAGATAGAATAAACACTATGTCCAATTTAAGAGGAAAAACACTTGTTAAGCATAGTTTAAATGTAAAAAAAGGTGAGGATATAGTTATAAGTGGATTATGTTTTATTAAAGTAAAAGAAGATGCTATTATAGATTTATATTCTATAAAAGATGTAAAAGTATTTATACGTAATTCACTAATATAGAAAAGAGGAAAAGGGTATGAAAAGATTATTTAAAGTATTTTTATTATTACTTCTTGTAATAATATTTCCAAAAAATGCACATGCTATTACTTTTTCAGTAAGTAAATCTTCTGATAATTTAAAACCAGGTGCAAGTGTAACTATAACTATTAATGCTGAAGTAGAAAGTAATGCTAATTTATCATCTTTTACTTCAACACTTAATTTTGATTCAAAACTATTAAATTATGTAAATGGTGTTTCAGGTAGAGATGGTGTAATATTAAACTCATCAAATGGAAGAGTTGATATGAGCTATAATGGTAATCCAATTAATGAAAATTTTACTGTTGCAACTCTTAACTTTACTGCAAGTAATCAAATAACAAGTGATTCAAATTCAAGTTTATCTTTATCTTTAAATGTGACAGGTAAAAATGAATCTATAACTTCAAGAGCTAATTCATCTAATATAGCTTTTGCAACACTTGGAACTAATGCATTCTTAAAATCATTAAAGATACCAAATGCAACTTTAAATCCTAGTTTTAGAAAAGATATTTATGAATATTCTACAGATGTATCTGATCTTACAGAAATAACTATTAATGCAGTTCCTGCAAGTAATAGTGCTAAAATACAAATTTCAGATAATTATAGAAATTTACAAAAAGGTGAAAATTTAATAAAAATAGTAGTAACAGCAGAAAATGGTACAGCAAAAACATATAATATAAAAGTTAATTTAACTTTAACACCAACTGATGAAGAAGTATTAAAGGCTGATGCTACTTTAAAAAGTTTAGTTGTTAAAAATCAAAAGCTAACATTTAAACCAGATGAAAAGAAATACTTTTTAGAAGTTCCATATAAAATTACTAAATTAATTGTTACTCCAAAAGCCACTAATGAAAAAGCAAAAGTTGAAATGAGTAGTACAAAATTAAAAGTAGGAAAGAATACAATTACAATAAAAGTAACTTCAGAAGATACTACTAATACTGAAAACTATGAAATAGTAGTTACAAGAAAAGAACAAGAAAAAGAAATAGTTCAAACTTGTCCTGATGTAACAAGTGAAAAAGAATGGTTTATTTATTCTCTATCAATGTTTTTAATATTTACAGTAGGATTAGTACTTGGATATTTACTTAAAAAACTTGAAGTATTTAATAAAATTAAAAATAGATTAAAGAAAAAGAAAGAAAAGAAAGAAGAAAAGAAAAAAGAAGAAGAACTATCTAATACAATAGAACTAGATACTACTAAAGTATTAGAAGGAGTAAAGAAAAAGAATTAATGATATGATAAAAGTCTAATGACTTTTTTCATTTTTTGTAAAATTAGCACTCTTGTATTGACATTGCTAAAATATGTGTTATAATTTAATTGTGACTTGATTAGAGGTGAGTCTATTGAATGAAAGAAAAAAAGAAATTCTTAAAATAATAATAGAAGAATATATAAAAAAACCAAAACCAGTAGGTTCTTCATCAATATGTGAAAAACTAAAAGTATCATCAGCAACAGTTAGAAATGAAATGGCTGCTCTTGAAGATTTAGGATACTTAGAAAAAACACATACATCAAGTGGAAGAGTTCCATCAGAAAAAGGATATAAATATTATGTTGATTATTTGATGAAACCAATTGAAATGAATGGAGAAGAAGTATTAAAACTTCAAAGACTATTTAATAATACATCACTTGAACTATCAGATGTTATAGTTAAAAGTTTAGAAATTATTTCAGATATCACAAATTATACTGCAATTATGCTAGGTGATAGTGTTACTGATAATAATTTAAAACAAGTCGAAGTTGTTCCAATTGATAGTGAAAATATTATTGCTATTGTTATAACAGATAAAGGTCATGTTGAAAATAAGAGTATTAATATAAAAGGTTCAAATCTTGATGAAGTTAAAAAGATTGTTGAACTAATTAATAAGTTAATTGTTGGAACACCTATTAATGAAGTTGTTGATAGACTTGAGTTTGATATTAAACCAATTATTGGAAATTATATAATGCATCATGAAATGCTATATAATGCATTTTATTCAGCATTTTCAAGTTTTAAAGAAAACAATGATATAAAAACAAAAGGTAAAAATAATATACTAGATCTTCCTGAATTTAATTCAGTAGAAAAAGTAAAAAGAATTGTTAGTGAACTTGATGATGATAATTTAGTATCAGCTATAAGATCAGGTGATGATGAAAAAGATATTAATATTTATATTGGTTCAGAAAGTAATATAGATGATGATTTAACGATAATAAAAACCAAATATAAAATTAATAATAAAGAAGGTACACTTGCTATACTAGGTCCAAAAAGAATGGAATATGATAAAGTTGTAAGTTTACTTGATTATATTAAGAATAATATAGAAAGGTAATAAAATGGAAGAAATAAAGGAAAAAAAGAAAAAAGTAAGTGAAAAAGATAAAAAGATGGAAGAACTACTTAATCAAGTTAAAGAACTCGAAGAAAAAAATTTGAGAATATCTGCAGAGATGATTAACACAATAAGAAGAAAAGATGAAGAAACAACTAGAATAATTAAATATGCATCAACTGATATCATTATGGAATTACTTTCAATATGTGATAATTTTGAAAGAGCATTAAGTGTCAAAACAGATGAAAGTAATGAAGAACTTAATAAATATAAACAAGGAATGAAAATGATATATGAAAACTTCTTAAATGTTTTAAAACTAAATGAAGTTAAAGAAATAGAAGCTTTAGGAAAAGAATTTGATGCAAATTTACATAATGCTGTTATGACAGATCATGTAGATGGTAAAAAAGTAAATGAAATAATTGAAGTATTACAAAAAGGTTATATATATAAAGATAAAGTAATTAGACCAGCAATGGTTAAAGTTAATATGTAAAGGAGAGATTAATATGAGTAAAATAATAGGAATCGATTTAGGTACAACTAATAGTTGTGTTAGTGTACTTGAAGGAGGAGAAGCAAAAGTTATTGCTAATCCAGAAGGAGGAAGAACAACTCCATCAGTAGTTGCATTTAAAAATGGTGAAACTATCGTTGGTGATGCAGCTAAAAGACAAATGGTAACTAACCCAGATACTATTTATTCAATTAAAAGATTAATGGGTACAAACAAAAAAACAAAAGCTAATGGTAAAGAATATACACCAGAAGAAGTTTCAGCTATGATACTTAGCTATATGAAAGATTATGCTGAAAGTTATTTAGGTGAAAAAGTAGAAAAAGCTGTTATTACAGTTCCTGCATACTTTAATGATGCTCAAAGACAAGCTACTAAAAATGCAGGTAAAATCGCAGGACTTGAAGTAGAAAGAATTATTAATGAACCTACTGCAGCTGCACTTGCATATGGTATTGATAAACAAAATGATGCACATACTATACTTGTGTATGACCTAGGTGGAGGAACATTTGACGTTTCTATTCTTGAACTTGGTGATGGTGTTTATGAAGTTAAATCTACAAGTGGTAATAACCATTTAGGTGGAGATGACTTTGATAATAAAATATCTGATTATTTAGTTGAAGAATTTAAAAAAGAAAATGGTATAGATTTATCAAAAGATAAAATGGCAATGCAAAGAATTAAAGATGCTGCTGAAAAAGCTAAAAAAGATTTAAGTGGTGTAACAACTACTCAAATTAGTTTACCATTTATTTCACAAGGAGATAATGGTCCACTTCACTTAGAATTAAGTATGACAAGAGCTAAATTTGAAGATTTAGTTGGTGATTTAATTAGATCAACATTAGAACCAGTTAGAAAAGCATTAAAAGATGCTAATATGACAAAAGATGATATAGATAAAATTTTATTTGTAGGTGGTTCAACAAGAATACCTATGGTTACAGATTTAATTAAAAATGAACTTGGAAAAGAACCATCAAAAGGTGTTAACCCTGATGAAGTAGTATCTATGGGTGCTGCAATTCAAGGTGGTGTACTTACAGGTGAAGTAAATGATATAGTACTTCTAGATGTTACACCATTATCACTTGGTATTGAAACATTAGGTGGAGTAATGACTGTATTAATTCCAAGAAATACTACTATTCCAACTAGTAAATCTCAAGTGTTTAGTACAGCTGCAGACAATCAACCTGCTGTTGATGTTCATGTACTACAAGGTGAAAGACCTATGGCCGCTGACAATAAAACACTTGGAAACTTCCAATTAACTAATATTCCACCAGCTCCAAGAGGTGTTCCACAAATCGAAGTTACATTTGATATAGACGCTAATGGTATCGTTAATGTTAAAGCTAAAGATTTAGGTACAAGTAAGGAACAATCAATTACTATTACTGCATCTACAAACTTATCTGATGAAGAAATAGATAAAATGATGAAAGAAGCAGAAGCTAATAAAGAAAAAGATGAAAAGAGAAAAGAAGAAGCAGATACTAGAAATGAACTTGAACAATTAATATTTAGTACTGAAAAAGCTATTAAAGATTTAGGCGATAAAGTATCTGATAAAGAAAAATCAGAAGCAGAAGATGCTGTTAAAGAAGCAAAAGAAGCTATTGAAAAATCTGATTTAGATAAAATGAAAGAAGCAAAAGAAAAATTAAATGAAAAAGCTATGGCACTAGGTGCTAAAGTTTATGAAGAAGCTAATAAAGCTAATGCTGCTAATGCAGAAGAATCATCAAATGAAGAAAAGAAAGATGATAATGTAGTTGATGCACAGTATGAAGAAAAATAATACTAAGTTCTAGGAAACTAGAACTTTCTATTTAGTTATAAGGAGATATTATGGAAAAATATAATTTAAGAAGTGAAGTACCTGATAAATATAAATGGGATTTAACAGATTTTTATAAAAATGATGAAGAATACAATAAAGAATTTGAAACGTGTACTAAGTTAATAAAAGAAACTACTAAATTTGTAGGAAAAATAAAAGATAAAGATAAACTTTATGAATTTTTAGTACATGATATTAAAACTTGCTCTTATGTTATTAATTTATATGTTTATGCAATGCTTAAACATGATGAAGATTTAGAAAAAACTAAATATTTACAAATGTTTTCTAAAGCAAATAAACTATTTAGTGACTATAGTATCTCTATTAGTTTCTTTAAACCTGAATTATTATCTTTAGAAAAAAATGAATATGATAATTTATTTACTAATAAAAAACTTGCTGAGTTTAAATATTTACTTGATGAAATATATAAAGATAAAGATCATGTATTAAGTGAAAAAGAAGAAAATATTATTAGTATGATGAACTCTGCTATGAATCATTTTGAGGAAATGGCAAGTACATTATTTAATAGTGAACATGATTATGGAAAGATAATAATTGATGGAAAAGAAGAAGAAATTAGAACAACTAACTTAAGATCATTTTTACAAAATAAAGATGATAAAGTAAGAAAAGAAGCATATGAAAAACACAGAAAAGTATTAAAACAATATGCATCTACGTCTGCAAGCTTTTTAGACTGTTTTGTAAATAGTGTAATAAATGAAGCAAAATTAAGAAAATTTAAATCAGCTTGGGATGAAAATTTATTTAGAGAAAATATGAGTGATAAAGCTTATAATACTTTAATAAATACAACTGAAAAAAATTCAAATGTTGTTCGTAAACATCTTAAGATGATAAAAAAAGTATTAGGAAAAAAAGAACTTAATTGTTATGATTTAAAACTTAATTTAACAAAAAATGATAAAAAATATTCTATTGAAGAAGCCGAGGAATTATGTAAAAATGCATTATCTATTTTAGGTGAAGATTATATAAAACATTTAAATAAAATATTTGATAATCATTATATTGATTTTTGTGAATATAAAGGTAAAAGAAGTGGTGGATATTCATGCAGTACTAATGATCATGACTCTAGAATTTTACTTAGTTTTAATAATGATTTAGACTCAGTTTCAACAATTATTCATGAAGCAGGTCATAACGTACATCATCAATATGTATGTGAAAATAATCCTATTCAATATAGAGATGTTTCTCATTTAGTAGCTGAAGTAGCGTCACTTACAAATGAATGTTTATTATCATACTATTTATCTGAAAATTCAGATGATGCTAATGAAAAACTTTCTGGTATAGATAATTTACTAGGTGTTATTAAAAATAATCTTTTTGATGCTGTTATAGAAGGAAAAATGGAAAAAGACTTCTATGAATATGCAGAAGAAGGTAATACAATTACAAAAGAATATTTATGTGAACTTTCTAAAAAGTATCAAGATATTTTCTATAAAAATGAAATAAAAGAAAATGAATTATCGACATACTCATGGTCTATAGTTTCACATAATTATATGGAATTTTATTTATTTAGCTATGCCTTTTGTATGTCTGTTGCTTGCTATGTATCAAGTAAGATTATAAAAGGTGATAAAGAAATGCTTGAAAAATATATAAAGTTCTTAAAACTAGGTGGGGATGTATATCCTATTAATGCGATAAAGACACTAGGTGTTGATTTAGAAAAAGAAGATGTTTATAAAGAAGCAATAGAATTTTATGATTCACTTATAGATAAATTTGAGAAGATATATAAAGAAGTAGAGGTAAAAGATGAATAAAAAAGATTATTATGAAGTATTAGGTTTAAAAAAAGATGCCACTGATGCAGAAATAAAAAGTGCATTTAGAAAAATGGCAAAAAAATATCATCCTGATTTAAATAAAGAACCAGATGCTGCTGATAAATTTAAAGAATGTCAAGAAGCTTATGAAGTTCTATCTGATCCAAGTAAAAGAAAGACTTATGATCAATATGGTCATTCTGCTTTTGATCAAAATGGTAATCCAGGATTTAATGGATATAGTAACTTTAATGGTGGTGGATTTGGTTTTGAAGACTTTAATTTAGATGATATTTTAGAAGCTGCCTTTGGTGGTGGATTTGGATTTAATAGTAAAAGTAAAAGAAAAACATCAAGAAAAGGTGAAGATTTATTATATAAATTAGATATCTCTTTTGAAGATGCAGTATTTGGATGTAAAAAAGATATTACAATAGATACTCTTGATAAATGTGATAAATGTGATGGAAAAGGTGGATTCCATGAAACTACATGTCAAACTTGTGGTGGAACTGGAAGTGTAACAAGACAACAAGCTTCTTTATTTGGTTCTTTCGTAAGTAAAACAGTATGTCCTGATTGTAATGGAACAGGAATTTCTTTTAAAGAAAAATGTCCAGAATGTAAAGGTAGTAAAACTGTAAGAAAAAGAAAAACTATTACAATTACAATACCAAAAGGTGTTGATAATGGAAATCAAATTAGAATACCTGATAAAGGTGAAGCTGGTATAAATGGTGGACCTAATGGAGATTTATATATTGAAATAAATGTTTCCAATAAATATAGTTGAGGCTACACTTGGATGTAAAAAAGAAGTTCCAACTTTATATGGTGATATTATATTAAATATTCCAGCTGGAACTCAAAATGGCGATAAACACAGATTAAAAGAAAAAGGAGTGCCTATTGTTAACACATCTAAAATTGGTGATATGTATGTAATAATAAAGGTTGTAATACCTACAAAACTTGATAGAAAACAAAAAGAATTATTCAATGATTTAGCTAAAACTGATCTTGATAATAATGATACAATTAGTAAGTTTAAAAAGTTTTTTAAGTTATAATTTTTTATAACTTTTTTTTTGCATTTTTTATCTAAAAATGCTTTGAAATATAAGTAAAAAATGATATAATTTATATATATAATAAGAATGATAATAAAGGATGTGTTCTAAGTGAAAGATAAAGTAAAAGTATTAAGCCTAAGTATAGCATTATTATTAATTGTTTTAACAGCATTAATAGTAAATAAAGAAGTAAATATTGATAGATATAAAGGAAAAGTTAATGTAACAAAAGTTGATGTAATTCCAAAAGGAAGTAAAAAAGAAACT
>CADANX010000010.1 GCA_902789425.1 uncultured Erysipelotrichaceae bacterium | reverse complement strand
AAACCATATAGTAGGAATAAGCATAATAGATGACTATAGAGTATATGCAATGGATTTATCACTAGATGATAAAGTCAATGTAACAGACCAAGTAGAACATATTAATTACTTAATTTCACACTAAAAAAAAGAGGAGTTTTCCTCTTTTTCCTTTTTTATATTTACTATACATGTTATAATAATTAAGTGTTTTGATAGTTTATGGAGTATTTATGAATGAATATTATGATATAGAAAAAAATGTTAATAAATTATTGAGTGGTAAATATACATTCTTTTTAGATGGTAAGATGCAATATGAAGTTCATAAAAGAATTTCTAAACTTTATTACAATATTTTTAAACCATTTAATGATAGTGAAAATGTTATTTTTTATATAACTGATATACCAAAAGTATCTTTACTCGAAATTATTTCAAATAATCCTTTAAGACATCAAGATATAATGGGTAGTTTTTATAATTTTGGAATAGATAAAGAAATGTTTGGTGATATTGTTATTGATGATGGTAGATACTTTATATATGTTATAGATAATATAAAAGATTATTTAATAAATACATTTAATACAATTAAGAATAATAAAGTTTATCTTAAAGAAATTGATATTAATTATTTAAATAATTATCAAAGAAAATATAGTGAAAATACTATTATTGTATCTAGTGAAAGAGTAGATACAATTATATCTCGTATTATTAAAACAAATAGAGATGTTATTAAAGATAAAATAAAAGATAAAGATATAATATTAAATTATGAGGTATTATCAAATCCATCTAAGATATTAAAAAAAGGAGATATATTTAGTATAAGAAAATATGGTAAATATAAATATGATGGAGTTATAAAATCAACTAAAAAAGATAATTTATTAGTTAGGTATTATAAATATTTATAAGGAGAATAAAATGTATAAAGATAGAAAAAAATTATATTCACTTGTAGAGAAAAAAAGAAAAAGACCTTTAATTACATACGTAACATCTATTAGAAATAGTATGGAAGGTAGAATGGCACAAGATGTTATTCCTGAATTTATTAATCAACTTGAAAATATAGATGAAAAAGAAAAAAGTGTAGATTTACTTATTATAAGTAATGGTGGTGACCCAATAGTTTCATGGAGAATTATATCAATGCTTAGAGAAAGATTCGATAATATTTCAGTATTAATTCCATATAAAGCATTTTCTTCAGCAACTATGTTATCTCTTGGTGCTGATGAAATCATAATGCATCCATATGCTAATTTAGGTCCAATTGATTTACAAATAAATTATAAGAATGACAAAGGTGAGAATAAATCTATAAGTTATGAAGATATTCTAAAATATTTTGATTTTGCAAACAAAATAGATTTGAATGATAAAGATAAAGCATTTGAAAAATTAACTGATGAAATACCTGCAACTTTAATTGGTTTTGCGCAAAGAAGTCATAACTTAGAATTTAAGTTAGGCGAAAAATTATTAGCTACACATGAAAATGATAAAAATAAGATTAATAAAATTTTAAATATTTTAAATGCTGAATTTTATCATCATGGATATCCGCTTGGTAGAAGTGAAGCAAAAGAAATAGGTTTAAATGTTATTTATCCTGATAAAGAACTAGAAAAAATTATTTGGGATATTTATATTGATTTTATGAATGAATATAATTTTAATGAAGTCTTTGATAGAGAAAGATTTTTACTAGATAATATACTTAATATTAAAGATCTACCACAAGGTAATAATACTATAGTTTGTGAATATAAAATAGCATCACTTGAATCAATCAATATTAATTCATATATTAATGAAAAAATAATTGCTAATTTTTCACTAAATAATAAGAATATTAATTTAGATAAGAATTTTAAAATAAAACCAGGTAGTTGGAAGATGGAAAAAGGAGAAAAAAATGTTACAAGTAAATAATTTAAGTTTAAGATATAATACAAGAGTATTATTTGAAAATGTTAATTTAAAATTTGAAAAAGGAAATTGTTATGGAGTAATTGGTGCTAATGGAGCAGGTAAATCTACTTTTTTAAAAATATTAAGTGGTGATATTGAATCTACAACTGGAGATGTAATTATTTCAAAAGGTGAAAGATTATCTGTTTTAAAACAAGATCATAATGCATATGATGAATATGATGTAATAGAAACAGTTATAATGGGTAATTCTAAATTGTATTCAATTATGAAAGAAAAGGAAGCTATTTATTCAAAAACTGATTTTTCTGAAGAAGATGGTATTAAAGCAGGAGAATTAGAGGCAGAATTTGCTGATTTGAATGGATGGAATGCTGAAAGTGATGCTGCTATATTACTAAGTGGACTTGGTTTACCTAATGAATTATATGATAAGAAAATGGGTGATTTAACAGGGCCAGAAAAAGTTAAAGTACTTCTAGCTTCTGCTTTATTTGGTGATCCTGATATACTAATTCTTGATGAACCTACAAACTATCTTGATATCGAAGCTAAAGTTTGGCTTGAAGAATTCTTAATTAATTTTGAAAATACTATTATAGTTGTATCGCATGATAGACATTTTCTAAATAAAGTATGTACACATATGGTGGATATAGATTATGGAAAAATGACAATGTTTATAGGTAACTATGATTTTTGGTATGAATCTAGTCAATTAATTTTAAAACAAATGAAAGATTCTAACAAAAAGAAAGAAGAAAGAATAAAAGAATTAAAAGACTTTATAGCTAGATTCTCAGCAAATGCATCAAAATCAAGACAGGCTACAAGTAGAAAGAAGTCATTAGAAAAAATAGAACTTGAAGAAATGAAAGCATCAAGTAGAAAATATCCATATGTTAATTTTGAAATAGATAGACCACTTGGTAAAGATGTACTTGAATTAAAAAATATTAGTAAAACAATTGATGGTGAAGTAGTTTTAAAAAACATGAATTTAGTTGTTAATACATATGATAAAATTGGTTTTGTTGGTACAAATGAACTAGCTATAACAACTTTATTTAAAATAATAACTGGTGAATTAGAACCTGATAGTGGTGAAATTAAATGGGGAACAACAGTAAAATATGATTATTTTCCAAAGAATCATGAAAAATATTTTGATTGTAGTTTATCGCTAGTTGATTGGCTTACTACATATTCAAATAATAAAGAAGAACCATTTATTCGTGGTTTCTTAGGTAGAATGCTTTTTTCTGGAGATGAAGCATTAAAAAAAGTAAATGTTCTTTCAGGTGGTGAAAAGGTTAGATGTATGCTTTCTAAAATGATGCTTAGTGGATCTAATGTACTTGTAATGGATGATCCAACTAACCATTTAGATATAGAATCTATTACTTCTTTAAACAAAGGAATGGAAAACTATAAAGGTAGTATATTATTTTCATCACATGACCATGAATTATTAGCAACTGTTGCAAATAGAATAATAGAATTCGAAGAAAATGGTAAATATATTGATAAACAAATGAGTTATGATGAATATTTAGAAAGAGTTAAAAATGTAAAATAAGGAGTATGAACATGAAAACAAAGAATATTATTTATTATGCAATAGCACCATTATTATTGCTTACACTTATTTTTGGAATAAGATTTATTATTAATCACAAATATGTTGGTTATAAAAGAAATGCAAAAGAATTTGAAATTGTTCAAAATACAAATGCAGGAATACCATATACATGGAAATATGAAATAAAAGATAAAGATATTATAAAATTTGTTAAAAAGAGTAGTAAACAACTTAGTGGTAAGGAAATATCTGGTGGAAGAGTAAGAGAATATTATAAATATAAAGCATTAAAAAAAGGTAAAACAACTATTACTTTTAACTTTGTTAATTTTACTAATAATAAAGTTGATAAAACAAAAAAATATAATATTATTGTTGATGATAGATTAAATGTTTATATAAAAGAAAAAACTGATTAATTAATCAGTTTTATTTTGTTAATAATTCATATATTTCTTTAACATCTTTTAATTCACCATCCATATGTGGTATAAGATGCATATGATAATGTTTTACTTCTTCTAAAGTACCATTATTTTGTACTACTTGCATTCCATCAATATTTAATTTTTCTTTTAATAATAAATGCATTTTTTTAGCAACCTCATAAATATGAGTTATAGTTTCTAGTTTTATATCATCAATATCTAAACAATGTTCTTTAGGAATAATTAACATATGTCCATTTTCAACAGGACTAATATCTAAAAATACTTTTACTATATTATCTTCATAAACAGTATAAGATGGAATTTCTCCTTTTATTATTTTACAAAATATACAATCCATATTATCACCTCTAATCTAATTTTATCACAAAAAGTAAAATGTGTGATATAATAACTTTGTTTAAATTAATTAATGTTAATTATTCACTTGTTTTTTATACGAATAAAATAAAGTATATGGAGGTGGAATTATGGATTTTAAAAAAGATTTTCCTATGCTTAATAATGATATAATTTATTTTGATAATGCTGCTACTTCACTTAAACCAAAATGTGTAATAGATGCAATAACTGATTATTATTATAATTATTCTTCAAATGCACATAGAGGTGATTATAAATTAAGTGTAAAGGCAAGTAATAAATTTGAAGATACAAGAAGAAAAGTAAAAGAATTTATAAATGCTGATAGTGAAAAAGAAATAGTATTTACATCAGGTGCTACTGAAAGTTTAAATATGATAGTATCTTGTTTCTTTAAAGATATATTAAAAGAAAATGATGAAGTAATAACAACTAAAAGTGAACATGCATCAGTAATACTTCCATGGTTTAATTTAGAAAATGAAAAAGGAATAAAAGTAAAATTTGTTTCATTAGATGAAAATTATTGTCTTGATGAAAATACTGTTATATCAATGATAAGTGATAAAACAAAAGTAATAGTTCTTTCTCATATTACAAATGTTATAGGTGATATCAGAAATATAAAAGCAATTGCAAGTGAAGCACATAAAAGAGGAATATATGTAGTTGTAGATGCATCACAAAGTATTGGTCATATAAATGTAGATGTTAAAGATATGGGAGCTGATTTTCTTGCATTTTCAGCTCATAAAATGCTAGGACCTACAGGTGTTGGTGTACTATATGGAAAAGAAGAATTCTTAAAAAAATTCAAACCATTCAAATTTGGTGGTGGTATGAATATTAGTTTTAATTCACCAAAAGAAATAGAGTATAAAGATCTTCCATATAAACTTGAGGCAGGCACTCAAAATATTGATGGTGTTATCGGACTTGGAACTGCTATTGATTATATAAATAAAATTGGAATAAAAGAGATTGAAAGAATTGATAATGAATTAAAAGAATATTTAATAGAAAAATTAAAAAAATTAGATAATATTATTTTATATAATGAAAAAGCAAAAAGTTCTCTTGTTATATTTAATGTAAAAGGAGTATTTTCACAAGATACAGCACTTTATTTAGATAAATATAATATAGCTATAAGAAGTGGAAGTCATTGTGCTAAAAAATTAGAAGATGAACTAGGTATTAGTAATACATGCAGAATAAGTTTATATTTCTATAACACAAAAGAAGAAATAGATAGATTAATAGATGCATTAAATAATAAAAATATTTTAGAAGAAAGTATTGGTGTTTAAAATGGATAATGATTTAAAAAGAGAAATAATAATAGATAATTTTAAAAATCCAAATAATAAAGGTCTTATTGATGACGAAAGTTATATAAAAGAAAAAAAAGCAAGTGATTCTTGTATTGATAACTTTACTGTTCAATTAAAACTTGATAATGATGTTATAAAAGATATTCGATTTGATGGAGAAGCTTGTGCTATTGCAACATCTGCAATTTCTATTTCTATTGATAAATTAATTGGAAAAACAAAAGAAGAAGCATTAAATATTATTAATAACTACTTAAATATGATTGAAAATAAGGATTTTGATAAAAAATTATTAGATGAATTAATTATATATGAAGATATTAGTAAACAACCTTCTAGAACTAAATGTGCAACTCTTGGAATACTTGGAATAAAGGATTTACTTGATAAATAATGTAGATTTTTGTCTATCAAAATACAATAATTGATTTTTTACAGAGATTTTATTACAAAATCTCTTTTTTTGTTATATAAATAACATAATTATAGTGATTAATATACTAAAAAATATATAATATTTATTTTTGTTATTACTTTTGTAATTTGTTAATATTCAGTTGGAAAGGAGAGATAATATGTTAAATCAGATAGTACTTGTAGGTAGACTTACTAAAGATCCTGAAGTAAGAGAAACTGAAAATGGAAAAAAAGTTTCTAGAATAACTTTAGCAGTACCAAGAAGTTATAAAAATACTGATGGTGAATATGAAAGTGACTTTATAAGTTGTACTTTATGGACAGGTATTGCTGAAAATACAGCTGAATATTGCAGAAAAGGCGATTTACTTGGTATTAAAGGAAGACTAGAGACAAGAACATATGAAAAAGATGAAGAAACAAAATATGTTTCTGAAATAATTGCAGAAAAAGTAACTTTTTTATCAAATAAGAAAAAAGAAGAATAAAAGTTTCTATTTAGTTAACATTAAACATAAGAGATTATATTTTTATTATAATTTTACCGATAGTTAATTTTGGTAGAAGGTGATCTTATGTCGATAGGAGCTAGAATAAAGGAACTGAGAAAGCAAAAAGGTTTGACTCAAACACAATTAGGTGAGCTTATAAATGTAACAAAAGTTTCTATTTCATGTTATGAACATGGTACTAGAACCCCTAATCTTGAAACATTTATTGATTTAGTTAATGTTCTTGAAACTACTCCTGATTATTTACTTGGTAGAGATATAAATGTAGTTGCTGAAAATGATGAAAAATATTCACTTGTTTTACCAAAAATTGATATAGAAATAATAAAAGAAATACAAAAAGATAAACAATTACATAAATTATTAAGTGAAAATCCAAAAAGAGGAGTAGAATACATAAGTAAAAGATCAATTTAGTTTGGTCTTTTTAAGTGCCAAAAAATTTGCTTTTTTTTTAGAATTATGATATTATATTTCGCGTTTAAAAAAAGGGGTGTTTTTTAAATGAAATTAAAGAAAATTATGAATTATTTAATGTGGATCCCATTTGCTATTGCAATTGGTTCATTAACATTATATTTTAAGTATTTTTTCGAAGTAAAAGTAATTTCAACTGTTGCTGTAACAGGGCTTATTAATGTTGCTATGAATAGATACTTAAAAATCGGTTTATTTTCACTATTTATAGGTTTATTACTATTATTCGTCAGTAAATTATCTAAATTATTATTCGAAGATAAATATTATAATGAAACTTATCCATGGACTAATTTAGAAAATTATAATGATAATAAAGTAGAAGAAAAACAAATAGATGAAATAAAAGAAATTAAAGAAATAAAAGAAGATATAATTATTAATAATGTAAATAATTCTTCAAAACTTTCAAAAGATTTAAATTCAAATAAAGTGTTAAAAGCAAGATTTATTAATAAAAATGATGAAAAAATGATAGAGATTTTAACTGATGAAGATGAAGAACTAGAAGTATTATCATTAGATGATGTTGTAGTTATGCCAGAAGTAAAAAAACAAACAGTTATTAAACTTGATAGTTCCAAAGTAAATATCGAAGGATATAAACATTGTCATAAATGTAATAATTTAGTTGATAAAGATGCAGTTATTTGTGTTAATTGTGGTGTATTACTAAATGATAAAATAAAAACTAAAAAACACCTATTTAATCCTATATCATTTGCAATTAATTTAATAATTATATTATTTGGTATTATAGCAATTATTATATTATCAAATAAAATTGTTGAACAAAAGAAAATTAATGAAGAAAACATTAATTCCGGTGTAATCATTAATGATCAATTAATAGAGTATGAATAATACTCTATTTTTTCTTAGTTGTTTTTTTTATTTAAGTGTAGTAAAATAAAGAAAGTTAAGGAAGGGTTATATATGGGAAGAGCATATGAAGTAAGAAAAGCATCAATTGCAAAAACTGGTGCTGCTAAAGCAAAATTATATTCAAACTTTGCAAAAGAAATATATTTAGCTGCTAAAAATGGTGGAACTAATATTGATAGTAATGCAACATTAAAAAGTTTAGTTGAAAAGGCTAAAAAGCAACAAGTTCCAAGTGATATCATTAATAGAGCTATTGATAAAGTTAATTCAGGTGCAGATGAAAGTTATACATCTTGTAGATATGAAGGATTTGGACCAGGAGGAAGTACTGTTATTGTTGATTGTTTAACAGATAATGTTAATAGAACAGTAGGACTTGTAAGACCAGCATTTACTAAATGTAATGGTAAACTTGGTGTAGAAAATTCAGTATCACATTTTTATGAGAATTTATCAATTTTTGCAGTAAAAGGTCATACAGAAGAAGAATTATTTGAAGCTCTTATGATGGAAGATGTAGAAATTAAAGATATTGAAACAGATGAAGATTTAGTAATTATTACAGGTGATGCAAAAGATTATAATAAAATAAGAACTGCACTTGTAAATTTTGATAAAGATATTGATCTTGAAATGGAAGAAATATCTATGGTTGCTTTAGATAAAGTTACTTTAGAGGGTGAAGATAAAGAAGTTTTTGAAAAATTACTTTCAATGCTTGATGATATTGAAGATGTTCAAAATGTTTATCATAATGTAGAATTATAGTTTACTTAATATGTGTAAAGAGAATTTAAATTCTCTTTTTCTTTTTATATTAAATGATATAATTAGACTAGGTGATACTATGCCAAAACGTAAAAGAAGATTAAAAGTAAAATGGAAAAATGTTTTTAAATTACTAAGTGTTATACTAGTAATCATTTTTGCGTTTAAAGGTATTTCATATTTGTACTTTAATAATAAAGTATTTAATGATATAAAAGGTAGCAAATTGACAATAAAAACAAATAAAAAGCAAATTAAATTATCTAAGAAAAATGTTGAATACATAAATAGTTCTAATGTTAAAGTGAAAATAAAAAGTAAAAAGTTAACTTATAATTTAAAAAATGAATATATAAACAATATTACTAATTTAAAAATACATTTATATAAAGATAAAATAAAAGAAGATGGTTTTAATAATTCAAAAGGATATTTTATTTCAGATGATAAAATTAAAACAGGAAATGTTACAGTTAAATTACCATTTTTCTTATCACATAAAAAAGTTGTAGATGTATACGGTGTTAAAGGTAATGATTATATAAAAGAATATACAAAAAAAGTTAAGAATAAACAAATAACATTTAAATATAATTCAGATTATGATAGATATGTTATTACATATGTTAAATTAAAAGAAATTAGAGTTGATTCAGAACAAATTAATATGGTTAAAAATAGAACAAGAAAGATATTAATAAATATAATACCAGCAAAAGCAACAAATAATAAAATTAAATATATAGATGTTGATAAAAAATATATTTCTATTAAAAATAATATAATTAAATCAAAAAAAGATGGTAAGACATCATTTATTATTAAAGTTGATAATAAGAAAATCAAAATGTTTGTAAATATTACATCTAAAAAATTTGATGTAACGAAAGTTAATGGAATATATTATGTTGATGGATTAATGTTAGTTAACAAATCTTATCCAATAAGAGAAGATTATAATCCTGGAGAATTAAATGAAGAAACAAAAACGGCATTTGCAAAACTTCAAAATGATGCTTATGCAGAAGGTATCAATGTATGGATAGTATCAGGATTTAGATCATACTCAAAACAAAAAGAATTATATGATGACTATGTCTCAAAAGAAGGCCAAGAAAAAGCTGATACTTATTCAGCAAGACCAGGGTATTCAGAACATCAAACAGGATATGCATTTGATGTAAATGAAGCAACTGATAAATTTAATAATACAAAAGAAGCAAAATGGTTAGAAAAAAATGCACATAAATATGGATTTATATTAAGATTTCCAAAAAACAAAGAAGATTCAACAGGTTATAAATATGAATCATGGCATTTAAGATATGTAGGAAAAGATAAAGCAATACTTATTCATAATAGTGGTCTTTCATTAGAAGAATATTATGGAATTAATTCAAAATATAAAGATTAATGATGCTAAGCATCTTTTTCTTTTCATCGTTGACATGAATTAAAAAAAATAATAAAATATTAAATGGTTTAAAGGAGTGAAAAAATGAGCAAAATAAGTATATTTGGACATCAAAATCCAGATACAGATTCAATAACATCAGCAATAAGTTTATCTTATTTAAAAAATAAATTAGGACTAGATACTGAAGCAAGAGTACTTGGTCATGTTAATAAAGAAACATCATATGCCTTAAATTACTTTGGTGTAAAAGAACCAAAATATTTAAATGATGTTAAAGTACAAATTAAAAATATTGAGTATTTAAAAGGTGTTTCAGAAAATAAAAATGCATCTATTAAAGATGTATATGATTATTTAATAGAAAAAGGAATTACAGGTTCACCAATCGTTGATAATGATGATAATTATGTTGGAATCGTTACTTTAAAAGATATAGCTAAAGAAATAATTTCAGGTGATGCCGAAAAATTAAATGCACTTTATGATAATGTTAAAGATGTTTTAGAAGCAGAAGAAATTCTTAAATTTGATGATGTTATAAATGGAGAAATATTAGTTGCTGCATATCGTAGTACAAATTTTTTAAGTAATATTGATTTAAAAAAGGATAATGTTTTAATAGTTGGTGATAGACATAGTATTATTGAAAATGCTGTGGAAAAAGGAATAAAATTATTAATTATAACAGGTGATAATGATATTAAAGAATCTCATTTAGAAATAGCTAAAAAGAATAAAGTTAATATTATTAAAACTCATTTAGATTCATATCATACATCTAAATTAATTAATTTATCTAATTCAGTTTCTACTATACTAAAAGAAGAAGATAATTCAAAAGTAATTCATGAAAATGATTATTATGATGAATTCTTAGTTTATGCAAAAAAATTAAAACATAATAATTATCCAGTATTAAATAGTAAAGGTAAATGCTTAGGTTTATTCAGAATTACTGAAAATCCAACAATTAATAAAAAAGATGTCATGCTAGTTGATCACCAAGAAAAAGATCAAAGTGTTTTAGGTTTAGATGAAGCTAACATTCTTGAAATAGTTGATCATCATAAAATAGGTGATATAAATACAGCAAGTCCAATTAATTTTAGAAATATGACAGTTGGTAGTTGTAATACAATTATTGCTTATTTATATGAAGAAAATAATGTAGAAATACCTAAAGATATAGCAGGTGTAATGTTATCAGGTATTTTATCAGATACATTATGTTTAAAAAGTCCAACAACTACTCAAATAGATAGAGAAGTAGTAGAAAAATTATCTAAAATAGCAGGTGTTGACTATGAAAAATATGCTTTTGATATGTTTAAAGCAGGTACTTCACTAGAAGGACTTACAATTGAAGAAGTAATTAAATCTGACTTTAAAGCATTCCCAGTAGGTGATGAAAAAATTGCTATTACTCAAGTTATGACTCTTGATTACGATAAGATTGAAGAAAAAATGGATGAATACTTAGCTAAACTTGAAGAAATAAAAGAAAAAGATGGTTATAAATTTGTAGTTTTATGTATTACTGATATATTAAAAAATGGTTCATACATTTTATATACAAAGGATGCATATCAAGTACTAAACAATGCATATAATCTTGATAAAGAAGGATTCTATGTACAAGATTTAGTATCAAGAAAGAAACAAATTTTACCAGCTATATTAAGTGAATTAAATTAAAGTTGCAATTAAGCAACTTTTTTTATGCTTTACAAAAAATCTGTAAAATCGCTTGTTATTACTAGAAATTATATGATATAATCAAAACTAGTGGATAGGAGTAGATAATAATGGCAGAATATAATGAGCATTCTATTAAAGTCCTAGAAGGTCTAGAAGCAGTAAGAAAAAGACCTGGAATGTATATTGGTTCTACTGATAAAAGAGGACTTCATCATTTAGTATGGGAAATTGTTGATAATTCAATGGATGAAGTTATGAATGGTTATGGTAGTACTATTAAAATAACTCTTCATAAAGATGGATCAGTTTCAGTAGAAGATAATGGACGTGGTGTTCCTGTTGGAAAACACGAAACTGGTAAAAGTACAGTAGAAGTAATATATACAGTACTTCATGCTGGTGGAAAGTTTGAAGAAGGCAATTATAAAGTTTCAGGTGGACTACATGGTGTTGGTGCATCAGTAGTTAATGCTTTATCATCTTGGATGATAGTTACATCTAAAAGAGATGGTAAAGAATATCAAATAAGTTTTAAAGATGGTGGAAAACTAGATAAAGATTTAAAAGAAATAGGTAAAACAAATAGAACTGGAACATGTGTTAGATTTTTACCAAATAAAGATTTATTTACTACTACAGACTTTTCATTTAGTAAAATATCAGAAAGAATGCAAGAATCAGCTTTCCTTTTAAAAGATTTAACTGTAGAAATAATAGATGAAATAAAAGGAAGAGAAGCTAAATTCCATTATGATAATGGAATAAAATCATTTGTTGAATATTTAAACGAAGATAAAAAAGCTATTAATAATATTCTTCATTTCTCAAAAGAAAAAGAAGGAATAGAAGTAGAAATAGCTTTAGAATATACAGATTCATATAATGAAAATATTATATCATTTGTTAATAACGTTAAAACAATAGATGGCGGCTCACATGAAGTCGGTTTTAAGACTGGTCTTACTAAAGTATTTAATGATTATGCTAGAAAAAATGGATATTTAAAACCAAAAGATAAAAACTTAGAAGGATCTGATGTAAGAGAAGGTTTAACTGCAGTTATATCCTTAAGAGTTCCAGAAGCTTTACTTCAATTTGAGGGCCAAACAAAAGGAAAACTAGGTACTCCTCTTGCAAAAACAGTTGTTGAACAAGTTGTTACAGAGAATTTACAATTTTATTTAGAAGAAAATAAAGAATCAGCAGTTGCTATAGTTGAAAAATCTTTAAAAGGTAAAAGTGCAAGAGAAGCTGCTAGAAAAGCAAGAGATTTAGCAAGAAAATCAACAGGTACTAAAAAAGAAAAAAATATAAGTGATAAACTTGCACCAGCTGCTAAAAAAGATAATAAGAAGAATGAATTATTTATAGTAGAGGGTGATTCTGCCGGTGGTTCTGCTAAAAATGGTAGAGATAGAACATATCAAGCAATACTTCCTTTACGTGGTAAAGTATTAAATACAGAAAAAGCTTCACTAGAAGATGCTTATAAAAATGCTGAAATTAATACATTAATATATACAATAGGTGCTGGAGTAGGTGCTGATTTTGATATTAAAGATTGTAATTATGATAAAGTCATAATAATGACCGATGCCGATGTTGATGGATGTCATATACAAGTTTTATTAATAACATTCTTCTATAGATATATGAAACCATTAATAGAAGCAGGAAAAGTATATATAGCTTGTCCTCCATTATATAAGGTAAGCTATTCTAAAAAAGAATTTGAATATTTATATTCAGATGAAGAATTAAAAGAAGTACAAGGCAAAAGAAAACTAGATGATCTTCAAAGATATAAAGGTCTTGGTGAAATGGATGCTGATCAATTATGGGAAACAACAATGGATCCAACTACAAGAAGCTTAATAAGAGTAAATATTACGGATGCAGCACTTGCAGAAAAAAGAGTATCTGTATTAATGGGTGATAATGTAGAACCAAGAAAAGCTTGGATTGAAGAAAACGTAGAGTTCTCCCTAGAGGATGATTATAAAATTAAGTAGGTGATAAAATGGCAAAAACTAAACAAACTGAAATAGTTCTCCAAAAAATTCATGATTATGCTCTAGAAGAGATAATGGGTGAAAGATTTGGTAGATATGCGAAAGAAATTATTCAAGATAGAGCAATACCAGATGTTAGAGATGGTTTAAAACCTGTTCAAAGAAGAATTTTATATGGTATGTATAAAAGCAAAAATACATATGATAATAAATATAGAAAATCAGCAAGAGCTGTTGGTGAGATAATGGGTAAATATCATCCACATGGTGATTCATCAATTTATGATGCAATGGTAAGAATGAGTCAAAGTTGGAAGATGATGACTCCATATGTAGATATGCATGGTAATAATGGATCTATGGATGGTGATGGCGCTGCTGCAATGCGTTATACTGAGGTTAGACTATCAAAAATAGCAGGTGAAATTTTAAAAGACATTGAAAAAAATACAGTTGAAATGGCACCAAATTATGATGATACTGAAGAAGAACCTACAGTATTACCTTGTAAATTTCCGAATTTACTTGTAAATGGATCAACAGGTATAAGTGCTGGTTATGCAACAGACATTCCACCACATAATTTATCTGAAATTATAGATGCAACAATTTTAAGAATAGATAAACCAAAATGTACTTTTGATGATTTACTTACAATTGTAAAAGGTCCAGATTTTCCAACTGGTGGTGTAGTAGAAGGTATTGATGGTATCAGAGAAGCACTTAGAACTGGTAAAGGTAAAATAGTTGTTAAGTCAAAATATACAATCAATAATGAAAAAGGTAAGAATCAAATTATAATTACAGAAATTCCATATGATGTTAACAAGGCTATGCTTGTTAAGAAAATGAATGATATTCGTATTGAAAAGAAAATAGATGGAATAGTAGATGTAGTTGATGGTTCATCAAGAGGTGAACTAATAATTACTATTGATTTAAAGAAAGAAGCAAATACAGAACTTATCTTAAATTATTTACTTAAGAATACCGATATGCAAGTAAATTATTCTTATAATATGGTTGCTATTGTTAATAGAAGACCAAAACTTGTAGGAATTGAAGAAATAATAGATGCTTATATAGCTCATCAAAAAGAAGTGTTTACAAGAAGAACTAAATTCGATTTAGATACAGCTAAAGCAAGATTTCATATAGTGGAAGGTTTAGTTAAAGCAATTTCAATTCTTGATGATGTTATTAAAACAATCAGAGCATCAAAAAATAAACAAGATGCAATTGAAAACTTAGCTAAAGAATATGATTTTACTATAGAACAAGCAACTGCAATTGTTAAATTACAACTTTATAGATTAACAAATACAGATATTGTTTCACTTGAAGCTGAGCTTGCAAACTTACAAAAAGTTATGGAATTTTTAAGTTCTATTTTAGCTGATGAAAAGAAATTAATGAAACAAATCAAAAAAGAACTTCTTGAAATAAAGAAAGAATATGGTAAAGAAAGACAAACTGAAATTAAAGAAGAAGTAACTGAAATAAAAATAGATATGCAAGCTATGATTCCAAAAGAAGATGTAGTAGTAGCAGTTACTAATGAAGGTTATGTAAAAAGAGTAGGACTTCGTAGTTATAATTCATCTAATATAGATGATATTACATTAAAAGAAAATGATTATTTAATTGGTCTATATGAAATGAATACTATGGATACATTACTATTATTTACTAATTTAGGTAATTACTTATTTGTACCAGTTCATGAACTTCCTGATATGAAGTGGAAAGATATGGGGAAACATATAAGTAATATTATTACAATTAAACCAGAAGAAAAGATTATATATTCTGTTTCGGTAAACAATTTTGATGAAAATAAATATATTACTTTATTTACTAAAAATGGTATGATTAAAAGAACAAGTTTATCTGAATTTAAAGTAAATAGATATAGTAAACCGATGACTGCCATTAAATTAAAAGATAATGATGAACTTGTATCAGTTAATGATAAAAATGAAAGTGAAGTATTTATTGCTACGTCAAATGGATATGGTTTATGGTTTAAAGCATCTGAGGTTGCTCCAGTTGGAGTTAAAGCCGCTGGTGTAAAAGCTATTAAACTTGATAAGGATTATGTAGCATGTGGATTATTATTTAATGAAAATAGTGAATATATTACTGTATTTACTAATAGAGGATCTGCTAAGAGAATAAAACTTTCTGAATTTGAAATAAGTTCAAGAACAAGAAAAGGTTTATTACTTTTAAGAGAAGTAAAAACAAATCCACATAAAATATTTAAAGTGTTTATAACAAATGGTAAAGAAAAATTTGCTTATGTTACTGACAATGAAATAGTACCAATAAAAAATACAGAAATATCTATAAGTGATAGATATTCAACAGGTTCTTCTATTTCAAAAGTTAAAATAAATGATATTTTTGAAGAAAAAGAGCTTGAAAAAGTAGAAGAAACAAAAGAAGAAGTTAAAGAAGAAGTAACAACACCAAAGAAAGAGATTTCATTAAAAGAAATAGATGATGAAATACTTACAATAGATGATTTTTTAGATGATTTTGAAGTTTAATTAGGAGAAAAATATGAAAAAGAAAATATTAATAACTAGTATTATGTTAATTATTTTTGTAGTAATATTTTTCTTTTTTCTTAATAAAGTAAATTATAATAAACTAAATAAAGTTTATATTACATCCGGTACAAAAGAAAAAGGATTATATTATAATTATGAAAATAAAGTTCTAAAAACAAAGATTAATTATGGTGATATTAAAATAGAAAGAAAATTAAAAATAGATTTAAAAGATATATTAATTAAAGAAGTAAAAAAAGAAAAACTAAGTACAAAAGAATTGAAAAAAGATTACGTACTTATAAGATTTGGTAAGAAAAACTATTATTCAAAAAATAAAAAGTTTATTAAAAGATTAGAAGTTGTGTTTGAAAAAGCACTAAATGATAATTATGATAAAGTAAAAATTAAAAAATAATATTAATGCTTTAAGCATTTAATATATTAAGTAAGTTATCTAAATTCTATAGGTAAACTTATTGTTAAAAATATAAAATAATATTTACTATTTATTTTAAATAGTTTATACTATTATTAAAGGAGAGAAGAGAAAATGGTTTTAATTATTGTTATTGCTGTAATTGCTTTATTAGTATTATGGTTTATTGGTGTAGCAAATAAATTAACTAAGCTTAGAATGAAAGCTGAAAATGCATTTGCTGACATTGATGTTTATTTAAAGAAAAGATATGATTTAATACCTAATATCGTATCAACAGTAAAAGGTTATGCTAAGCATGAAAAAGATACATTAGAAGCTGTTATTAATGCTAGAAATAAGGCAGTATCAGCTGAAGGTGTAGATGCTAAAATTGATGCAGATAATCAAGTTACTCAAGCTATTAGTAAATTATTTGCATTAACTGAAAGTTATCCAGAACTTAAAGCTAATGAAAACTTCATGGATTTACAAAAACAATTACAAAAAATTGAAGATGACATTTCAGGTGCAAGACAATACTTCAATGCTACTGTTAGAAAATACAATTATGCTGTTAAAGTGATTCCAGATTGTATAGTAGCTAGTATTCTTCATTGTGAAGTTATGAGCATGTTTAAAGCAACAGATGAAGAAAGAGAAAACGTAAAAGTAGATTTTGAAAACTAGAAAGGTGAAAGATATGAAAAATAATTTTTTAAAGTTGCTTTTTATATCTTTTTTTCTATTTCTACCTATAAAAGCTTATGCATATGACTACGAAATAGAAAAATATGATATGAATATCAACGTTAATGAAAATCATGTTTTAAATGTAACTGAAGATATTTATGTTAAATTTTTATCCTCATATAAACATGGTATTGTAAGATCACTAAAATATAAGAATGAATATAATAGAATACTTAATAAAAAAGAAATAGTAACTAAAGAAAAAACTATAGTAAAAAATATAGATGTTAATTATAATTATTCAACTAGTAAAGAAGATGGTCATATAGATATTAAAATAGGTGATGCAAATAAATACCTTGATGCAGGTGTTATTTATCATTATATTATTAAATATGATTATGATATGGGTGATGATTTAATAGATGAATATGATGATTTATATTTTAATATTATAGGTACAGAATGGGATACTGTTATAAAAGATGTTAATTTTACTATAACTATGCCTAAAGAATTTGATAAAGATAAAATTAACTTTACTGTAGGTAGATATGGTTCAACTTATAATAGAGATGTAGAATATAAGATTAATAAAAATGTAATAACAGGAAAGGTTATTCCATATTCAACTAATGAATATGCACTTAATACTTATGAAGGTGTAACAGTTAGAATAGAACTTCCTGAAGGTTATTACAAAAATGAAAGAAAAAATTATGATTTTACTTTAGGAATTACAATTACTTCAATTATTCTTGTAAGTATTTCACTTTTCTATTCATTTAAATTATTTAAAAAATATGGTTATTATAAAAAAGATGTAATAGTTCCTAAATTTACAGTTCCAGATGATTTGACACCAGCTGAAATAGGATATTTATATGATGGTTATACAAAAAATAATCATATTGTTTCATTAATTATTTATTTTGCAAATAAAGGTTATTTACAAATAATAGAAGATGGTAAAAGAAAATTTAATTTAAAACTTCTTAAACCAATAGGAAATGAACCTGATTACGCTGTAGAAACATTTAATGGTTTATTTAAAAAGAAAGATAAAGATGGAATTGTTAAGAGTACTCAATTACAAGATTCTTTCTATACAACACTTGAAAAAGCACTTAGACATTTAAAGAAAACTCATAAAATATATGATAATTCACATTATGGATTAATGACTTATTTTATTCTTGTTATGATAGGTATTGCATCAATTGGTATAATACTTGTAACATTTGCAAGTTTTAGAGCATTTACAGATTATAAGAATTATACTATGCTTAATATATTTTTAATAATAGCATCATTTATAATTAATTCCTTCTTATTGATATTTAATAAAAGAAGAAATGAAGAAGCAACTAAATATTACGAAAAAATAAGAGGTTTAAAAGATTTTATTGAAAATGTACATGAAGATAAAATAAATGAAATGGTTGAAAAAACTCCAAATTTATTCTTTGATATACTTCCTTATGCATATGTACTTGGAGTATCAGATAAATGGAGTAAGAAGTTTGAATCAATTGCTATAAAAGAACCTGATTGGTATGTAGGCAATTATACAGCATTTAATCCTACAGTATTCAATCATTCAATATCTAAAACTATGGCAAGTGCAACTTCAACTATGGTATCAAGACCATATGAATCATCATCTTATTCATCAGGAGGATTTTCTGGCGGCGGAGGATTCTCTGGTGGAGGAGGAGGCGGTGGCGGAGGCCACAGCTGGTAGAATAATTTATTCTTTTATTCATATACTTTATTAGGTGGTAATGTGAATAAAAAAGAAGATTTTAAATTATTTGTACAAAAACATCCTAATTTATATGATTATATAAAGAATAAGGAAAAAACATGGCAAGATTTTTATGAAATGTATGCTCTTTATGGAGAAGATTCTAGTGTTTGGAATGATTATATTAAGCAAGATGAAAAATTATCATTTAATGAACTTATTGATGTTATTAAAAAAGTAGATGTTGATAATTTACAAAAAAATATAAATAATATTAATAAAGGTCTTGCTTTAATAGAGTCATTAATAACTAAGAATGTAGCAAATAATGATTATACACCAACACCTTTATATAAGAAGTTTGAAGACTAATGAGATTAGATACTATAATAAAAATAAAAAATGATGTACTTCTTCAAAGGTATATAAGAGAGCATTCATATTGGTATAAATTATTAAATAGAAATCCAAATTTACTTGATAAAATGACAGAAGAAATGAAAAAAGAATATAAATTAACAGCAGAAGATAAAATTAATAATATAAGTGACAAATTAAATTTAATACAGTCATTTATGAATATGATAAAGTAGAGGTTATAATGTTTGAATTCCAAGAAGAAATAATAAATAAAATAAATCGTTTAGACGATGTTAAAAGAATAAAAGAATTAAAGGATATTCTAGAAAAAAATGAAGAATATAATCGATTAATTAATATTTCTCCAAAAAATAATAAAGAACTTGTAGAAATAAGAAAAGAATTATATAAAATAGATGAAGTAGTAGAGTATCAAAAACTATATACAAAATTAAAACTAGATTTTAATAAAATAAATAATACTATAACTTCTATTGTTTCTAATTTTACTTGTAATATATAAAATCACTTGAATAAGTGATTTTTTTCTTATATACTAATATTGGTGATTGATGTGAGAATACTAAGAGGTTATTTAAAAGGTAAAAATGTAAAAGGCTTTAATATAGATGGAACTAGACCTACTATGGATAGAGTAAAAGAATCAATTATTAATTCTATATATGCTTATTTAGAAAATAGTATTTGTCTTGATTTATTTGCAGGTTCTGGTAATCTTGGTTTTGAAGCCATTAGTAATGGATCTAGTAAATGCTATTTTATTGATAATAATAAAAAAGCTATTAATATAATTAATGATAATATAAAAGCATTAGGTATTGAAAGTAAATGTGAAGTCTTTAATATGGACTACAGAAGTTTTATGGAAAAAACATCAAAAAAATATGACATAATATTCTTAGATCCACCATATAAAGATAAAATAATTAATGATATTTTAAATAAAATTGTAGAAAAAGATTTACTTAATGAAAATGGAATAGTTATATGTGAATATGAATTTGATGATATAAATAATGATAAATTAGAACTAATAAAAGAAAAAAGATATGGTTCTAAATATGTAAAGATATATAAAAAATAAAGAAATTATTTCAAAAAAAATAAAAGTATGCTATAATACATTTGTGATGTCTCCTTAGCTCAGTTGGTAGAGCAACTGACTCTTAATCAGTGGGTCTGGGGTTCGAGCCCCCAAGGGGACACCATTATTTTTGTAAAAATACTTGATTTTTTTATTTCTATAGTGTAAAATTAAATAGCGTTGTATAAATTCGCTTATTTGGACCTATAGCTCAGCTGGTTAGAGCGCACGCCTGATAAGCGTGAGGTCGATGGTTCAAGTCCATCTAGGTCCACCATTTATATGGCCTGTTGGTGAAGTGGCTTAACACACCGCCCTTTCACGGCGGCATTCACGGGTTCGAATCCCGTACAGGTCACCATTTTTGATAAAATAGTCCTTTTATAGGACTTTTTTTATGCTAATTCAAAAAAATTTGACAAAAATTAGATTTTTTTGTAAAATAGTCAAACATTTTAAAGGGGTGAATTGGAATGAAAACTAAAATAGATGAAAAATTAGTAGAAAAATTCAAATCAATGGATGTTAAAGCAATATTAGATACAAGTACTGGAGGGTTAATACATAAATTAACTGATGTTAACTCTGAAATAGGAAATCTTTTAAAGAATTTATTTTCTAATTATGATAATAAGGTTGTTGATATAACTGACTTTAATAGATTTGATTTAGATACAGATCATATGAAAATTATAGTTGCTTATTTAACAATATATGAATATTTAATATTTGATCCAAATGAAGAAGAAAAAGATCAAATAGAAGTTTCAAATGAAGAAGAAAATGATGAAATAAATGATTATGATATTAGTAAAATAGATAATACTGATATATTTTATAATGATCCTGTTAAAGCTTATATAAGAGAAATTGGTAAAATAGAATTATTATCTACTGAAGAAGAACAAAAATATTTTAAAAAGTATGAAGCAGCTTGTGAAGAATATGATAATCTTTTAGAAGCAAAAAAATTAAATTTTGAGCCTAATTTTGATGAAACTAAATTAAAAGAATTAGAAAATAAGAAAAAAGCTTTAAAAGATTTCTTAGTAAAATCAAATTTAAGATTAGTTGTTTCTATTGCTAAAAGATATATAGGTACTGGTCTTCCATTCTTAGACTTAATCGAAGAAGGTAATATTGGGTTAATTAGTGCTGTAGATAAATTTGATCCATCTAAAGGTTATAAGTTTTCTACATATGCAACTTGGTGGATTCGTCAAGCAGTAACAAGAGCTATTGCTGATAAAGCTAATATTATAAGAAAACCAGTTCACTTAATCGAAAGAGAACAAAAAGTTAAAAGATATATAAGAGAACAAGAAAATAATAATAAACATGTTACACAAGAAGAAATAATGGAAAAATTTAATTTAAATGAAGAACAATATAATTATATTGTTTCACCAGCTCCAATAAGTCTTGAAACTACAGTTGGTGAAGATGAAGATAGTTATCTTATAGATTTTATTGAATCTGATATTAATGTAGAACATGAAACATATTTAGCATTATTAAAAGAAGATGTTCAAGAAGCTTTAACTTGTTTAAATGATAGAGAAAGATTTGTTATTGAACAAAGATTTGGGATTGGTTATGATGCTCCTAAGACACTTGAAGAAGTAGGAAGAGAGCTTAAAGTAACAAGAGAAAGAATAAGACAAATCGAAGCAAAAGCAATTAGAAAACTACGTCATCCTCAAAGAAAAAAATTGTTAGGATAAAAAAAAGATTACCATTTGGTAATCTTTTTTTTCATGTTATAATTAAATTGGTGTTATTATGAAAATTAAAAATGTTAATTTAAATCTTGAAAGTACAATTACATGTGGTCAAATATTTAGATTTTATAAAGAAGAAGACAATTCTTTTACTGTTATTTATTCTGATAGAGTTATTAATTTAAAGATGGATGGTAATGATTTAATAATTGATTCAAATAATATGGATAATATAAAAGAGATAGTTAGTAACTACTTATCATTAAATAAAGATTATGAAAGTATTAATGACTATTTATTGAAAAAAGATCCAAATTTAAAAGAAATTATTAGTTTTTGTAATGGATTTAAAGTAATGAAAACACCTAAATATGAAACAATAATAAGTTATATAATATCTCAAAATAATAGAGTAAATAATATAAAAAATTCTTTAGATTTAATATCAAAAGAATATGGAAAAAAAATACTATTTAATAATAAAGAATACTATTTATTTCCAGATAAAAAAGACTTAAAAAGGATCACGCTAAATGATTTAAAAGAAGCTAAAGTAGGATTTAGAGATAAATATATATATGATTTTATAAATAGTGATTTCGATGAAGAAATTATAGATAATTTAAATACAAAAGATGCACTAGAATATCTAAAACATTATAAAGGTATTGGTCAAAAAGTTGCATCATGCATTTTAATATTTGCATATGAAAGATATGATGTATTTCCTATAGATACATGGGTAAAAAAATATATGCTTGAAAGATATAATTTAAAAACAATAAATGAAATAGAAAAATATGCTAAAGACAAATATGATAAATACTGTGGATTATTTATACAATATATTTTTCATTATAATAGAAATAATTAATTCTTAATTAAAATATTTGTAATTATAATAAACATAAGAATAAAAAAACTAATAATATGATAATAAGTATGAATAAAATTATAACCTAAAGTAGTATTAGTAAATAAGTTTAATGAAATAATAAAAGAAATAAATATTAAAAAATATAAAAGTTTAATATTTATTTTTTTATTTTCAAAAAATGTTTTTATATAAAACAAACACATTGTTGCAAATATAAACATTGTATATAACCATTGTGTAGACAATATATTTTCTATATGCTGAATAAAATTAAAATAATTAATTTTTTTTACAAGTACAAATTCAGGATAATTTAGTATACTAGATAATTCTACTGAAAAAGTTCCTATTATAGATGCTGCTAATAAAAAAATGTTTAAAAATGATAATACATAGAAAAAATTAAAATGATCTTTTTTATCAATGTTACTTTTAGGGAGTAATAAAATTAAATAAATAGGTGATATAAAAAAGGAAACAAAATAATAAATGCTTTTTATACTACATATAAAAGAACTATTAAATAATGGTTTATAATTATCAATTTCTATATATGGTATTATACCAATAAAGACTAGAAAAATTTCTATTAAAGAAATAATAAATATCATTAAAGATAGTTTAGTAAAAGTATTAAATCCTTTATTAATTACATAAATAATTGGTAATAGAAAAAGAATTAAAATAACATAATTTGGAGTTTTATCTAAATACTTATTTTGAATATATATTTGAGTATTCCATAAAGTATATATAAAAAGAAATAGAATAGTTATTAATAAGATATAATTTATAATTTTTCCAAATACTTTTCCATATATTTTATCTACTTTTTCTATAATATTTAAATTACTTTCATAATTAAAAATATTAATAATAAATTTAAAAAGAATAATACTAACTATAAAACCTATTATTAAACAAATTAAACTATTGTTTTTTGATTCAGTAAGTATTTGGTTAAAGCCAGTTCCTAAAAACATATATTCTGATAAGAAAAATATTATACAAGAAAAACATTTATTATTTATTTTTTGATTCATTATTTTTATCCTTTAAAGAAGTTTTTATTTCTCCCTTTCTATTAATATTTACTTTAGTTTTAATAATTACTTTATAATTTTCATTATTATAGTTATTATTAATTAAATAAATCATTCTTTTTAATCCAAGAAATTCACTATCTACAATTTCTTGTTTAAAAAGGGCGTTATTAATATAATTATTAACTTTTATTTTAGTTTTATTTTCAAGTTTTTTTATTACTTTTTCATTTATATTATTACAATTATATTCAGTAATATTTCCTTTTAAATTGATATTTAAAGTAATCAAAAAAGTATTATTATTCTTAGTAATATTTTTTTTAGTATTACTTTTAATTATAGAAATAGATGAATAATTATTCTTATCACATTTAATAGGAATCATTATATTTTTAATATTATTTGTAATAAAATTATATCCAATTGTTTCTTTTTTATTTAAGTAATCAACAAGTTTACCTTTTTTTGTAATAGCTATATTATTAATAATTATTTTAGTTTTAGGATTACTAGATGTAATATTACTTTGATTTTTAGCTTTTTTATTATAATTATCAACACTTATAACAGTTATTACTGGATCAATATATTTTTTTAAATAATTAGATGAAAACTCATCAAGTCTTGTTGATGAAGTAGCACCTGTTTTTAAATGTTTATTATTAATAGCAAGTTTAATATATTCTGATGGTACTATTTTTTCAGTAGTTAAAACAGTTAATACTTTTTTAGCATCAACATTTTTAACAACCATAATATTCATTTCATCTCTAATATCTGTATATCTTTCAAATAAATCAAGAACATTAACAATACTATTTTTAGCTACTTTATCAGATAATATTAAATTAGATACATGTCCTCTATAAAGTTCTTTACTAGTTTTACTATATATGTTTCTAAGAGCATCATTTATTGTTTTACCTTTTGCACTATATACAATTATTTGAGAGTCCTCTGAATCCTTACTTTGTTTTCCATTTAATACTTGTACTGATACTTCATACATATTTTTTTTATAGTCAATTCCTATACTAGAAATAATATCTAGATTATTAAGTTCACGGTAATTATAACAACCAGTTAGTAATAAAATAAAAATAATAATTATTATTTTTTTCATATTATCTCCTTTTTACATTTTTGGTAATTAGTTTATTTCTTTTATTAAAAATGTATTTTATATTTAAATAAATGTTATCTTTTTGAGCCTCTAAATCAAAAGGGGATGCAGGGTATGTATAATCAAAGGAATAACTTTTGCAAGAAGTTAAATTAATTAAAAATAAAATAGAGCAAATATATATTCCATATATACCAGTAAAAGATGCAAATAATAAAAATAATACTTTCCATATTCTAATATAATTAACAAAATCATTATTATTAAAGATAAAAGAAGACACACTAGATATTGCAATAACTATTATCATAATAGGTGAAATAAGTCCTGCACTTACAGCTGCTTCTCCAAGAACTAAGGCTCCAACTATAGACATAGATGTTCCAATTACATATGGTATTCTAGTATCAGCTTCTCTAAGTATTTCAAAAGAAACAAGCATTATTAATGCTTCAATAATTGATGGAAAGGGAACTCCTTCTCTTTGAAGAGAAAAATTAATTAAAACAGATGTAGGAAGAGACTCTTGATTAAAAGTAGTTATAGCTATATATAATCCTGGAGTAATAATAGAGATTACAAAAGAAATAATTCTAATTATTCTAGTAATAGTAACATTTTTGCTATTTTGATAATAATCATCTATGTTTTTAATAAAATCATAAAAAAAAGTGGGTAAAATGACTATTTCCGGAGAGTTTTCTACTACAAGTGCTATTCTACCTTCCATAAGTAAAAAAGACGTTAAATCAGGTCTTTCTGTCATTATATTGGTAGGTAATATATTATTACTTTTATCTATGCTTTCATAAATATAATTACTATTAGCTACATAATCTAAATTAATTTTACTTATATTTTTTTCAATCTTATTTAATAATTCGTTATTAACAATATCTTTCATATATATAATTGATATTTTTGTTTTACTAGATGTTCCAATTACTTTTTCTTTAATTACTAAATTTTTAGATCTAATTCTTTTTCTTATTAAACCTATATTAATCTGATAATTTTCAGTAAATGCATCTTTAGGACCTTTAATAACTTTTTCATTAGTTGCTTCACTAATAGAACTATTAAGCTCAATTCTTGTTTCGAAAGCAATAATATCTTTATTAACAATAATAATAGTAAAACCATTAAATAATAGTTCATATAATTCATTTTCATCTTTAACACTAATTAGATTTCCATTAGGTAATTTATTAAAAATATCTTTTGAATTTTTAATACTAAATAGAGTAATAGGTTTTAATATAAAATCATTAATATTGTTAATATCACATAATGTTTCAAAATAAATTATATAAATATTATTTAGTTTTCTTATTTTTAAATCAGGTGAAGTTTCTTTAAATTTATATAATTTATTTATCATAATATACTCCTTAAAAATAGTTTAACCACATTAATTGATTTTATAATTTCTAAATGCTATAATTTTCTTAAAGGTCAATAAATATGGTGATTTAAATGAGTATTAATGATATATATGAAGTAAATATTATAAGAAGAAATAATGAAGGCGAAGGAATAGCAAAAATAGATGATATGATTGTTTTTGTTCAAAATGCCCTTGAAGATGAAATAGTAAAAATAAAAATAGATAAAATAGAAAAGAATTATGCACATGCACAAATGCAAGAAATAATTTCAAAATCAAAAAATAGAATAACACCAGTTTGTCCATATTATAAAGATTGTGGTGGATGCAGTTTAATGCATGAAAATCATGAAAGTCAGTTAAATTTTAAAAAACAAAAAGTAATAGGTTTATTTGAAAAAGTTGCAAAAGAAAAAATAAATCCAAATATATACTCATTTAATGAATTAAACTATAGAAATAAAGTTACTTTAAAAGTTATTAATAATAAAATAGGTTTTTATAAACAAAATACAAATGAACTAGTTAACATAGATAAATGTTTACTTGCAGATAATAGAATAAACGATTTAATAAAAGAATTAAGTAAATATGATATAAATGATACAAATATAATGATTCGTATTTGTAATAATAAATTAATGATTAATTTTGATAAATTAGATAATAAAAAGTTAATAGATGAACTTAATGTTGATGCATTTTATATAAATAATAAATTAGTAAAAGGTAATTCAATATACGAAGTAATAGATAATTTTAAATTTAAAGTATCACCTAAATCATTTTTTCAAGTAAATCAAGAAGTAATGAATAATCTATATAAAAAAGCATTATCTTACATAAATAGTAATGATCTTACTTTAGACTTATACTCTGGTACAGGAACATTATCTATTCTAGTAAGTAATAAATCAAAAAGAGTAATCGCAATAGAAAAAGAAGAATCAGCAGTAGCAGATGCAAATGATAATTTAAAACTAAATAATATTAATAATGTAATTTTTATATGTGGAAAAGTCGAAGATAAAATAAGTTCACTAAAAAAAGAAAAAATAGATAATATTATCATAGATCCACCAAGAAAAGGTATAAATAAAAAGGGGATAGATGTAATAAGAGAAATAAAACCAAATAATTTAATATATATTTCATGTGATCCAAATACGCTTGTAAGAGATTATAATCTACTAAAAGATATATATGATTTAAAAGCCATTAATCTCTATGATATGTTTCCGCAAACATATCATGT
>CADANX010000009.1 GCA_902789425.1 uncultured Erysipelotrichaceae bacterium | reverse complement strand
ATATAAAGTAGCAAAAGATGATGGAACAGATGATCTTTCTGGGTATGAAATTGCAACACTTACAATAGATGCAACAGTTGAAAGAATTGTTTCATTAAACGGAGGATTTTATCCAAATATTCAAACAGCTTTAAATAGTGCTGTTGGTAATGCTGATAATGAATTAGTTCTTTATAAAGATATAACTCTATCAAGTAATTTAACAGTACCAGATAATGCAACAATAATAATTGATACAAGAGGATTTACATTAGACTTAAACGGATTTACATTTACAGGAAACAATATAGCAGTAAGATACGCTAATGGAACAAGTTTACTTGGAACAATTAGAGAATTACTTAATATAGGAAATATAAATGTTAGAAAGAATATAGTTATATATAATGATGATTCTGGAAATAAATTATCATCATCTGAAGAATATACACTTTTATATAATAATAACGGAGTATACGAAGAAATAGATATAGAAGAAGAAAGTATACCAGGAAGATATAAAGTGGCAACAACAAGTTCAAATGATAAAATAAGAAGTTATAATGGAAATGTAACAATAATGAATATTCCTGATGGAGAATATAAACTAGAAGGAGATAATGGAAGCACTTCAACATTTACAATTGATAATGAAGGAAATTTAACAGGAAGCATTAGAACAGCATATATAAATGATAAATATACACCAAATAATCTTCTAGCTTCATCTGAAGCAAATATGATAGTAAATATTCAAACAGGAAATAACATAATTAGATATAGTTTAATAACTATAATAATTGGTTTAATGACATTTATATTACTATTAATAAAGAAAAAGGTAAGAAATTAAATTCTTATCAATATTTAATTTAAAATATTTTTAAATCTTATTGACAATTTTTTCAAATAATTTATAATAAACATTGTTATTAGAATTACTAGAGGAGGAAATGCAA
Source organism: uncultured Erysipelotrichaceae bacterium (assembly GCA_902789425.1). Taxonomy (GTDB): domain Bacteria; phylum Bacillota_I; class Bacilli_A; order RF39; family UBA660; genus RUG13038. The sequence continues at coordinate 60,272 of CADANX010000009.1, read as the reverse complement.
AATGATAAAAACTAAATTACCAGTTATAGTTTTAAGAAACACAATTTTGCTTCCTCATGGAGAAATAAGAATAGAGATTTCAGAAGAAGCTGATAAAGATATAATATCACTTGCAGTTAATAATCATAATGGATTTTTACTTCTAATATCACCTTCTTTTTTTACGGACGATAAACTTGATATTGATGATTTACCAATGTATGGAACAATAGGTAAAATAACAAGTAATTTTGAACTTCCAAATAAAAATGTTAGACTTTCAATTCTAGGTATTAATAGGGCAAATATATTTGAATATTCTAAACCAAATAGTAATGATGAAATAATAGATGCTATAATTGGTCCATTTGAAATAAAAGAAAATGATGAAGTAGAAGAGGAAGCTAAATTAAGATTACTTAAAAAGGCTTTCTCATCTTATGTTATAGCAACTCCAAATATATCAAATAATATTACAGTTAGAACTAATGAAGAAACTTCTCTTGATAGACTCACTGATATAATTACTAATATTTTAACTTTATCTTTTGAAGAAAAAAGAGAATTTATTGATGAAAATGATTCAATTAAAAGAGCAGATAGATTACTTGAGATTCTAGTTAAAGAAAAAGAAGTAAGTAAGATAGAAAGAAATTTAGAAAATAAATTAAAAGTTGAACTAGATAAAGCACAAAAAGAATATATTTTAAGAGAAAAGATAAATGTTATAAAAGATGAACTTGGAGAAAAAGATGAAAAAGAAAAAGAGATAAAAGAAATAAAAGAAAAAATAGATAACTTAAAAGCACCAAAGAATATTAAAACTAGACTTTTATCAGAACTTAAAAAATATGAAAATTATCCTATAACATCACCTGAAGTCTCTATATCTAAAAATTATATTGATACAGTTTTATCACTGCCTTTTGGTATATATACAAAAGATAAAAAAGATTTAAAGAAAATATCTGAAGAATTAAATAAAACTCATTTTGGACTTGATGATGTTAAAGAAAGAATACTTGAATATATTGCTGTAAAAGAACTTACAAATGCAGAAGTGTCTCCAATTATATGTTTAGTAGGCCCTCCTGGTGTTGGTAAAACATCTCTTGCTATTTCTATTGCTAAAGCACTAAATAGAAAATTTGTAAAAATGTCTGTTGGTGGAGTAAGTGATGAATCAGAAATCTTAGGACATAGAAAAACATATATTGGTGCTTATCCAGGTAGAATAATAAATGGTCTTATAAAAGCTAAATCATCTAATCCTTTATTTCTAATAGATGAAATAGATAAAATGACAAAAGATATAAAAGGTGATCCAGCATCAGCTTTATTAGAAGTCCTAGATAAAGAACAAAATAAAATGTTTAAAGATAATTATATAGATGAAGAATATGATTTATCTAAAATAATGTTTGTACTGACTGCTAATGATATAAATGGTATTCCATATGCTTTAAGAGATAGACTAGAAATAATAAATGTTAATAGTTATACTGAATATGAAAAAATAGATATTGTTAAAAAATATATGTTTAATAAATTACTTACAGAAAATGGATTAAAAGAAGATAATATTTCATTTACTGATAATTCACTTAAATATTTAATTGATTATTATACAAAAGAAGCAGGTGTAAGAGAACTTCAAAGAGTACTTTCTAGTTTAATGAGAAAAGTAAGTAAAAAAATAGTATTAAGTAACAGTGATGTTAATATTAAGCTTACTAAAAAAACAATTAATGAACTTCTTGGAAAAGAAAAATATTCTCATTTAGAAAACAATGAAATTATGGATAGTGGTATAGTTAATGCTCTTGGTTATACCCCATATGGTGGTGAAATCATTCCTCTTGAAGTTACTTATTATAAAGGAAAAGGAAATATTATTCTAACAGGTTCTTTAGGTGACGTAATGAAAGAAAGTGCTAATATTGCTCTTGGTTATATAAAGAGTCATATTAAAGAACTAAATTTAAACTTAAAACTAATAGATGAAAATGATATACATATTAATGCACTTGAAGCTGCAGTACCTAAAGATGGTCCAAGTGCAGGTATAGCATTAACAAGTGCAATCCTTTCTTCATTAAAGGATCATTCTATATCAAATGAATATGCAATGACTGGTGAAATTTCTTTAAAAGGTAAAGTACTTAAAGTAGGTGGCCTTAGAGAAAAAATAACTGGTGCATATAATAAGGGAGTTAAAAAAATATTTATTCCATTTGATAATAAAAATGATATAGATGAACTTCCAGATGAAATAAAAAATAATATTAAATTTTATTTTGTTAAAGATTATAAAGAAGTATTTGATGTATTATTTAAAAAATAGAGTTCTAATTTAGAACTCTTTTTCATATATTTAATTAGAAATGAGGGATATAATGAAAAAAATAATACCATTTACTAGTGATATAGAATTTAGTACTAAAATATTTGAGATTAATAGTATATCACTTGAACATGATTTAAAATTGAAAAATGATAATTTAATAAAAGGAGAATTTATAGTTACTGGTGATTATAAAGTAACATCATCTTCTTTTAATAATGAATCTTTTATTCAAACACTACCTTTTGAAATAGTAACAAGTGATTTATATGATCCAAATACACTAGAAATTGATATAGATGATTTTAGTTATGAAATAATTGATGAAGAAGTACTAAGAGTAAATATTAATGTATTATTAAATGGAGTAAAATTAATAAAAGAAGAAATAGTTCCTGATATAAAAATAGAAAGTGATGAAAGAAAAGTTGCCTTAGAAAAAGAAGATCAAGAAAAAGAAGAAGAAAAAGCATCACAAGAAGAAATAAAAGTAATAAGTGATATTGGTTCATTTAATGAAGAATATGTTACATATAATGTTCATATAGTAAGAGATGATGATACTATAGATAAAATATGCAAAGATTATAAAGTAAAATTAAGTGAAATAGAAAAGTATAATGATATAAGTGAAATCACATTAGGATCTAAAATAATAATTCCATATGTTAATGAATAATTTTAATGATTTAATAATTAAAAATGATTTGATAGTAAAAAAATATACATTAAAAGGTAAGGCACTAATAATAGATACACCAAAAGATAAATATGTTTTAAAAAGTGGTAATAATGTAAAACTATTTAAATACTTATATTCTAAAGAATTTGATAGTTTTCCAAAAGTAATTGATTATAATAGAGAAAATACTATATATGAATATATAGATGATATTAAATATGACGAAGAAGAAAGAGCACTTGATTTAATTAAATATATTGCACTGCTTCATAAAAAAACTAGTTATTATAAAGAAATAACTGAGTTTGAATATAAAAAACTATATGAATCCTTAATAAGTAAAATAGATGAATCATTTAATTATTATAATGATTTAGTAAATATAATAGAAAATAAGATATATCCATCTCCTTCAGAATACTTACTTCTTAGAAATATATCTTTTGTATTTTCTCTTATTTATTATTCAAAAAATAAATTAAATGAATTTTATGAAAAATATAAGAATGAAAAAAGAAAAAGAGTAGTAACTCTTCATAATAATGTAGATACATCTAATTTGCTTAAAAATGATAAAACATATCTAATTTCTTGGGATAAAAATACAATTGGTTCTCCAATTAATGATATTATAAATTTTTATAATAAAAGAGCACTTGATTTTGACTTTATTTCTTTAGTAACTGAATATGAAAAGATAAATCCTTTAACATCTTTAGAAAAAGATTTATATTTAATTAATATTTCTTTAGTTGATAAAATATCATTTACTAAAAAAGAATATGAAGATACTCATAATATAAGAATGTTTTTAGATAAAGTGTTTAAAAGTAATGAAATATTACAATTTGAAGAAAAAGAGAAAAGTACTAATGAGGAATAAAGAAAACATAAGAATTAATAGAAAAACATTAAATGGAGTAGTTATAAATATTAATAAAACCATTTGATATATAAATATTATAAAAAATGACATAATAAATAAAAAACATATAAGTTTCTTAGTATTAACAAGTAAATTTTGTATAAAATTATTCATATATTTCACCTAATATATATTATGCATATATAATAAGGTTGTTACTTGAAATAAAGACTTTACAAAATATGAAATATGGTATATAATATACCACGTAGCTAAAAAAAAGAGGAAAGTAGATTTATAAAAGTCTCACCTGATTGCGAGTAAGCAATGGGTCAAAGCCAAATATACTAATATTTGATTTGATTTTTCGGGTGGATACTTTTGTATTCACTTTTATTATGGAGGTGTTTTACTATAGCAAAAGATAATAATGCACTTGTTAATGAACAAATTCGTGCAGAAGAAGTTTTAGTTATTGGACCTAGCGGAGAACAGTTAGGTAAAAAAAGTAGAGAAGATGCTTTAATACTTGCAAATGCAGCTGGTTTTGACTTAGTACAAGTTGGTACTAATCCAAATAATCCAGTATGTAAACTTATGGATTATAACAAATATAAGTATGAAAAACAAAAGAAACAAAAAGAAGCATTAAAAAAACAAAGAGTTAATGCAAATGAAACCAAAGAATTTAGATTATCTGTTAATATTGACGTACATGATTTTAATACAAGAGTAAATCAAGTTGTTAAATATTTACAAAAAGGTCATAAAATCAAAGCAACAATTCGTTTTAAAGGTAGAGAGATGGCACATACTGAACTTGGTGAAGATGTTTTAAATAGATTTGCTGAAGCAGTAAAAGAATATGGTGAAATCGAAGAAAAACCTAAAATGGAAATGAGAAGTATGTTTATGATGATTAGACCTATTAAGAAAGAAGGAGAAAATAATGAAAAAAATTAAACAAAAAACACATAAAGCTAGCGCTAAAAAGTTTCAAGTAAGAAACAGTGGTTCTGTTAAATTTAAAAGACCAGGTGCTAACCACAATACTGTTGGATATTCAACAAAAAGAATGAGAAAATTAAGAAAGGCATCAAATTTATCATCTGCTGATGCAAAAAGATTAGCAAGAATAATAGATATGATGAGATAAGAGGTGTAAATAATGGCAAGAGTAAAATCTGGATCAATTACGAAAGCAAGACATAAGAAAGTATTAAAACAAGCTAAAGGATTTTTTGGTAGTAGACATAGATTATATAAAACAGCTAAAGAATCTGTTATGCATCAAGGTCAATATGCATTTAGAGATAGAAGACAAAATAAAAGAAACTTTAGAAAATTATGGATTACTCGTATTAACGCAGCAGTTCGTCAATATGACTTAAGTTATTCTAAATTTATGAATGGTCTTTCAAAAGCTGGAATAGTTATTAATAGAAAAATGCTTTCTCAAATAGCTATAGAAGATGAAAAAGAATTTAAGAAAATAGTTGATATTGCTAAAGATGCTTTAAATGGTAAAATGCCTAAAGTTGAAGCTAAAAAAGCAGTAAAAGAAGAAAAGAAAGAAACTAAAAAAGAAGAAGTTAAAGAAGTAAAAAAAGAAACTACTAAAAAAGAACCTGCTAAAAAAGCAGAAAAAAAAGAAACTAAAACTGATTTATCAAAATTAACTGTAGCAGAACTAAAAGAAATGGCTAAAAAGAAAAAAGTTGAAGGTTATACTTCAATGAAAAAAGCAGACTTAATTAATGCTTTAAAATAAAATTAGGGAAACCTAATTTTTTTTTTCTAAAAAAAATAATGTTGACTCTTTTTTATAGAATTTGATATAATTAGGTCAATAATAGAAAAGGTGTTGGTTTGTATGGATGAAGAAGTAAAAAGAATTTTAAAAAAGAATTTTATAATTCTTAATTTAAAAGAAATGATTATATTTTTATTAGTTACACTTTTATTGTTCTATATTTTTATAATAAATAGCAGTGAACATTCTTTTTTTGGAATCTTTATTATTTGTGGATTTCTATTTTGTTATTTTTATTATATATATACTTTGATAAAAGAATATAATATTATTAATAAAAATGATTATTCTTTTAAAAAAGTAGTAATTGTTGATTCTAAAGAGGCTGTATATGATGAAGATGATTCATCTGATGATAAAGTGGGTAAAATTGAAATTCCAATAGATTCAACTGTTTATGCAGAAAAATATCAAGTTAAAGATGAATCTGGAAAGAGTTTAGGTAGTTTTTTTAACTATAGAAAAAATAAGAGTATTAAAATCAATTCAGAAGCTTATCTTATTAAAATGAAGATTGATGGTATAGAGAGAAAATTTTTAGTTAATTAGGATAAAGTTAAAAAAAAATAGGGAAACCTAGTTTTTTTATGCATAAAAAAAGTAATGATTAATCATTACTTTCATTATATAAGTCATTATAAAATTCATCCCAAAGTTTAAATATATGTTCTTTACTATAGAAATTAGATACTTCAATTGCATTTTTAACTGCTTTATTATAAATAGCTTTATTATCTTTAAGAGCTCTAATTCTTTTAGTAAAATCTTTATTATTACTTCCTTTTAAATACTTTTCAAACAATATATCTTTATATAAATCAAGATCTCTAAGTACTATTGGCGTTTCACAAGAAAGTGCTTCTAAAATTGTCATAGGAAATAATTCATTATATGATGGAACAAATAAAGTATCTGCTATATTATAAAGACCATTCATTTCTTCTCTTGGAATAATTCCAATAAATTGAACATTCTTTGGTGGATTATCCATAATTTCTTTAAGTTCTTTATATCCATCAGTAACAGCACCAAAACTAAATCCACCAGCCCAAACAAATTTAACATCAGGCATACTTTCAGCTACTTTTACAAAATCAAGAACACCTTTTCTTGTTTGAACTTGTCCAGCTCCTAGTACTACAAAGTCATCTTCAGATAAATTATATTTTTTACGAATTTCATATCTTTTTTTATTATCAATTTTATAAAACTCTTCTTTTGAAACAAAATTTGGAATATATACTATTTTTTTTCTATCTAAACCAGCATTTACCATATCTTTAATAAAAATGGGGTTAACAACAACTAATTTATCAGCACTTTTATAAAAACTTATAACATAATTTTTAAATATCTTAAAAATAGGTTTTGGTAATTTAATAGAACCATCTAAAGTATCTGGTAAAAAGTGAACATAAGCTACTTTTTTACCTTTTGTAAGCTTTAATTTAATATAATTAGGTAAATCTACAGTATGTGCATGTAATATATCGTATTTAATACCTTTATTTATCTCAACATTAAATTTATCTTTAGCTTTTTCGTTTAATAGTTTTATTAATTCTATATAGGCACTTCCAACACCTTGTCCTGGTACTTTATCTGCACTTGATAACATATTAATTGATATTTTTTTACTCATAAATAAAACACCTCTAAAAAAATTATATACTATATTTTAAAAACACGCTATATTTTTGACTAAAAAAGAAAAATATGGTAATATAATCACGCTAAAAAAAGGGGGATAATTATGCAAAATTACGAAGAAATAGTAAAAGAATTTGATTATTCTGTAAAAAATGGTTATGTTTCACTTGATCTTGTTAGATTTTTAATAATGGATGAAGTAAATAAAATGGACTTGTCAAACACTATTAAAGATGTTAAATTTACTACTAAAACAAGTGATACTATTATAAAAAATAAAACAATTATATTTGGTATAAAATTATTATCAAAAATGATGGATGAAAAAGAACTTGGAGAAAAGGATTTAATTAATATTTATAGATATTTACTTGAAGAATTATATGGAGAACTTAATAGACTTCAACAAAGAAAAATTCTTTGGTATTATGAAAAATATAAAGATGAAATGAGACCAAGTGAATTACTTGAAATGGAAAAATATGCTTTAATAGTTAAAGAATGTAAAAACTTTCCATGTTATGTTTATGAAAAATCATTTGATTTATTACCAACAGAACATGAAGCAAGATATATTGGATTTTATAAAGCATTAACTAAAATACAAGAAATTTCACCATTATTTAATGAAATTACTGATTCTGAAGAAATAAATAGAGAAATAGTTAATGAACTTACTAAAGAATATGTAGTTGAAGAAGATAAATCAGTTTCACCATATGAAAGAATATTCTTATTTGGTAAAAAGAAAAAAGCAAGAGAAGAATTATCAAGAACAGCATCATTTGATAATTATAAAAGATTAATAATGGGTCTTCCAACTGAAAGATACGTTGTTAATGATCTTAGAACTGATATGAGACTTAGACAAAACGAATTTTATGATAAAGTAAGAATTATCTAAATTTTTGACAATTTTAGTGTAATATGCTAATATATTCGGCACAAAAAAGAAAAAGGGGGTTTTTCTATGGAGTCAATTAATATATCTAAGTTAAGAGAAGAATTTAGATTTTATTTAGAATATACTATTATGATTAGTATTGTTGTATTATTCTCATCAATAATGAATATGTTTCCAATTGGTGTAAGATTAATTAATGCATTAATACTAGCTGTAACAATAATAAGTTCTATAACTTTATTATATGTTATTAAACCACTTGTTATTTCTTTTAATAAATTAAATAAAGCAAAAGAAATGCAACAAGATTTAGAATTTACTTTAAATGAAGATAAATTTGATAAAGTACTTGATGAATTAGAAACTCAAATAAAAGAAAACGAAGAAAAAAAGAATAATAAAAGTATACTTGAAATACTTGATGAATCAAACAATGATTATGATATTGAGTATGATTTTAATAAAAAATTTAAAAGAATTTTAACAGTAAATAAATTTACTAATAATTAATAGGCAATAATTTGCCTATTTTTCTTTTATTTAAAGACAAAATATGCTATAATTGATACTGATAATAGTAAGGGCGTGAAGAAAAGATGTATTTAAAGCAAATAAAAGCAACAGGATTTAAATCTTTTGCAGATAAAATCGATATAGAACTTACAAGTGGTATATCAGGTATAGTAGGACCAAATGGATCTGGTAAAAGTAATGTAGTAGATGCTGTTAGATGGGTTCTAGGAGAACAATCAGTAAAACAACTTCGTGGTGAAGGTTCTATGACTGATGTTATATTTACAGGAAGTAAATCAAGAAAAGGATCTAATTATGCTAGTGTAACACTAGTTTTTGATAATTCTGATAGATACTTACCACTTGATTTTGATCTTGTATCTATAAAAAGAACGGTATTTAAAAATGGTGAAAACGAATATTATATTAATGATGAAAAATGTAGATTAAAAGATATAACAGATATGCTTACTGATACTGGTGCATCAAAAGAATCATATAATATTATTTCACAAGGTGATATCGGAAAAATACTTTCTAGTAAACCAGAAGAAAGAAGAGCAATATTTGAGGATGCTGCTAGAGTATTAAAATATAAAAAACGTAAAGAAGAGGCCCTTAGAAAACTTCAAAAGACTAAAGATAATTTAACAAGAGTTAATGATATTATTGATGAAATAAGTGTTAATATAGAACCATTAAAGATTCAAAGTGAACAAGCTAAGATATATAAAAAAGATAAAAATGAACTTGAAAATGTAGAAATAGCTTTAATTGTAAATGATGTAGAAAAATTTAATTATGAATATAAAGAAGCAAAAGAAAAAGTTGAAGTATTAACAGATAAAATTACTAATATGCTTTCAAGTACATCAAAAGAACAAGCTTTAATAGAAAATATAAAAGTTAAAATAAATGATTTAAATAATGACTTATATAAAAAGCAACAAGAACTTGTTGAAATATCATCAAATGTAGAAAGGCTTCAAGGCGAAAAAAATCTTATTACTGAAAGAAGTAAATATAATTCTAAAGATGTTAAATTACATGATAATATTTTATCTTTAAAAGAAAAAGAAAAAGAGATAGAAAAAGAAGAAGAAGTAATTAAAACAGAACTTGAAGTAACAAAAAAAGAAAATAATGAAATATTAAGTAAAATAAATATATTAATAGAAAAGTTAAAAGAAGTTAATAATAAAAAATTATCTCTTGATAATGAACTTAAATTAGAACTTAAAAACTTACTTGAATTAAAACATAAAAGAGATGTTATATCATCATCAATCGAAAATAATTCGTTATTACCACTTGGTGTTAAAAGTGTACTTAATAATCCAAAATTAATTGGTATACACAATATTGTTGGTAAAGTAATTGAATATGATGAAAGTTATTCTAGTGCAATTGATATAGCACTTGGAGCATCATCTTCATATATAATATGTGATAATGAAGGTAATGCAAAAGAAGCAATAAATTACTTGAAAGATAAAAAATTAGGTAGAGCTACTTTTTATCCACTTAATATTATTAAACCAAGAATAATAGATGAAGAAAGCTATGAAAAAGTAAAAAGAGAAAATGACTTTGTTGATATAGCATCAAACTTAGTTAAATTTGATACTAAATATAAAAATATTATTCTTAACTTATTAGGTAATGTAATTGTTGTTAAAAATATAGATAGTGCAAATAAGATATCTAGAATTATTAATCATAAATATAAAGTAGTAACATTACTTGGTGATGTTGTTAATATAGGTGGTTCTATTACAGGTGGTAATTATAAAAATAAAAATAGTATACTATCTGAAAAATATGAACTTGAAAATATTCTAAAAGATATTACTAAGAAAACTAATGTTGTTAGTGAACTAGAAAATAGAATAAATGAAAATGATGAATTATTAAGTAATAAAGAAGAAGAAAAAAATAGTTTAAATATTCTTTATAACTCTAATAATGAAATAATAAATAATAAAACAGAGAGACTTACAGAACTTTCTTATAGACTTGAAAGTACTAGAAAAGATATTAATAATAATCAAAATATTATTGATGGAGTACTTACAAAAGAAGAAGAAAACTTAATTAATGAGTATTATAAAGTTCTTGAAAATAAAGAAAAGAAAATAATAGAAATAGATGAAACTAGAAAAAGTCTAGAAAATGTTAAAGAAGAACTTACTAACAATGAATCATTATTAAAATTAAATAATAATGAATATACAAAATTAAATAATGAACTTAAACAAAATGAAATTAAAGTAAATAGATTAGATGTAAAACTTGATAATTTATTAAATACACTTACAAATGATTATCAAATAACATATGACAGAGCTAAAGCTAACTTCATACTTGAAATGAAAGAAGAAGATGCAAGAAAACTTGTTAATAAATTAAAAAATGAAATTAAGTCACTAGGACCAATTAATCTTGGTGCAATTGAAGAATATGAAAGAGTATCAGAAAGATATAATTTCTTAAATTCTCAAAAAGATGATTTATTGAAAGCAGAAGATATGCTTCTTGATATTATTAAACAAATGGATGAAGTTATGAAAGAAAAATTCATCGAAGCATTTAAAATAATTCAAAAAGAATTTAAAGAAGTGTTTAAAGAATTATTTAGGGGCGGAGATGCAGAACTTAAACTTACTGATCCAAGTAATGTTTTAGAAACAGGTATTGATATTGTGGCTCTTCCACCAGGAAAGAAATTACAACATATTTCACTACTATCAGGTGGAGAAAAAACTCTTACTGCAATTGCTTTATTATTTGCAATTTTAAGAACTAGACCAGTTCCTTTTGCAATACTAGATGAAGTAGAGGCAGCACTTGATGAAGTAAATGTTGATACATTTGGTAAATTCTTATCTAATTTTAGAGATAAAACACAATTTATAGTTATAACACATAAGAAAAAAACTATGGAATATGCTAATGTACTTTATGGTATTACAATGCAAGAGAGTGGTGTTTCAAAACTCGTTAGTGTTAAACTAGAAGATTTAAAGAAATAATAGTATTATTATTTCTTTTTTATTTGCAAAAAAACATGTTTTATGCTATTATAATGTAGCTTTTAAGGGGTTTTATTATGAATAAATTTGACTTAGAGTTTGATAAGGAAAAATTTGGTTTAGAAATAGAATTTGCAAGTGTTAAAAGTGATAATGTTATTAAAATGCTTAGTAGCATAGAACCTAATAATGAAGAAGAATTTAATACTTGGACTTTTAGTAGGGAAACCTTTTCTGAAATTAGAAAAGGTTCTATTTTTGGTGGAGAAATAGCTTCACCAATCTTATCAAACGATGAAAAATCTCTTAATGACTTAAAATATGTATTAAAGAAGTTAAAAAAATTAAATGCAACAACTAATGGTAATCAATCTCTTCAAGTTAGAGTATCTAATGATATTTTTGAAGAAAATAATAAGTATGTATATAATTTTTTAAAACTATATTATGCTTATGAAGATATAATTTATAAATTTGGTTATAATGGAGGAAATCCAAGAGAGAGTATAACTACATTTGCAAAACCTTGTGATTATAAACTTCAAACTATATTAAATGCTCATTATGATTCAATATCATTTTATTCATATATTAGTTTTATTAATATGGTACTTTTAAAAAAACAACATGGACTTGATTTTCATGATAGAAATAATCCTAATATGCCTAAATCTTTTGAATTTAGAATGTTTAATGCAACATTTGATTTTAAAACTGTATTAAATGAAGTAAATACTGTAATAGCACTTATCAAAAGAGCAAAGAATGATATTGATATGGAACTTATAAATGAAAGAATTAATGAAGCAAAATATAAACCTACTAATTATTTTTCGGCAATGAAAAATGATAAAGCTAAAGAATTTGCAAATATTATTTTTGATGATGAAAAATCAGTAAATAAATTTATGATGCAATATAAAAAGAGATAATTATTTATCTCTTTTCATATAACTTAACTATTTCAGATGTACATTTTGTGTATGCTCTAACTAGACCACCAGCACCTAATTTTACACCACCAAAATATCTTATAACAACAACTAAAATTTCATTTAAATTTCTTTTTTGAAGTACATTTAGTATTGGCCATCCTGCAGTTTTTGATGGTTCACCATCATCAACAGCTTTTTCTTGACCATTAATAATGTATGCATAACATATATGAGTAGCTTTTTTATATTCCTTTTGAAGTTCATCAATTATTGATTTTATACTATTAACATCATTTATTTCATATATTTTTGTTATAAATTTTGACTTTTTAATTATTATTTCATTTTCTAGCATATTTTCACCTAAATTAATTATACTATAAAAATATATTATATGCTATAATAATCTAAAGAAAGGAAGTATATTATGTGTAATGATTTAATAAAGAAAAAACTTGCCTTACTTCCTAAAAGTCCAGGATGTTATTTAATGAAAGATTCATCTGGAACAATTATTTATGTAGGAAAAGCTAAAATTTTAAAAAATAGAGTAACAAGCTATTTTGTTGGTGAAAAAACAGGAAAAACTAAAGTGCTTGTATCAAATATAGTTGATTTTGAATATATAGTAACCGGTTCTGAAAAAGAAGCCCTTTTACTTGAAATCAATTTAATTAAAAAATATGATCCAAAGTATAATATTATTTTTAGAGATGACAAACAATATCCATATATTATGTTATCACTTTCAGATGCACCAACACTTGAGGTAATAAGACCTAATAAAAAATCAAAAAGAAAGAATGTTAAATTATTTGGTCCATATCCAAATAGTATTGCAGCAAGAAAAATAGTTCATTTATTAAATAGAATGTATCCACTTAGAAAATGTAAAACATTTAAAAGTAAACCATGTTTATATTATCATATAGGTGAATGTCTTGGTTATTGCCAAAAAAATGTAGATAAAGAAAAAATAGATAATATGATTAACGAGATAACTTCTTTTCTAAATGGTGGATACTCTGAAATAAAGAAAAAAATAGAAAATGAAATGTATGAAGCATCAGAAAAGCTTAATTTTGAAAAAGCAAAAGAAATGAAAGAAGCTCTTGATTACATTGATGTACTTCTTGAAAAACAAAAAATAGATTTAAGTGATAATGTTAATAGGGATATATTTAACTATTATGTTTATAAAGATTATATTTCTATTCAAGTTCTTCATTCAAGAGGTGGTAAACTTGTTGAAAGAGATAGTTATATTTATGAACTTAATGAAGATGAAAATGATGTGCTTTTAAGTTTTATTATTTCATTTTATGAAAATACAACAGATTATCCAAAAGAAGTACTTGTTCCAGGTAGTATAGATAGTAGTTTATTAAGTGATTCACTTGGAATAAGAGTTTTATCACCAAGTAGAGGGCCTAAACAAAAACTTATTTTAATGGCAAAAGAAAATGCAAAAATTAAAGTAGAAGAAAAATTTGATTTAATAAAAAATGATTTAGATAGATCAATTCATGCAAATGAAGAATTATCAAAACTATTAAATAGAAATATTCATAGAATAGAATCATTTGATAATTCACATTTATTTGGTACTTATACTGTCTCTGGTATGGTAGTTTATATTAATGGTAAAAAGAGTACAAAAGACTATAGAAAGTATAAAATTATAAGTGATGCTAAAGATGATTATCATTTAATGAAAGAAGTAGTTTTAAGAAGATATAAAAGAGTAATAGATGATAATTTACAAAGACCTGATTTAATATTAACAGATGGTGGAATAATTCAAATAAATGCAACAAAAGAAGTATTAGATAGTTTAAACTTAGATATTCCAGTTTATGGTATGAAAAAGAATGATAAGCATAGAATTTGTGCTTTAGTTGATAGTAATTCAAATGAAATAGAAATAGAAAAGAATAGTAATTTGTTTCATTACTTAGAACAAATAAGTGAAGAAGTGCATAGATTTGCGATTTCTTATCATAAAGAAATAAGAAGTAAAGGAAGTTTAGAAAGTGTACTTGATAATGTTCCTGGAATAGGTAAAGTTAGAAAGAAAAATTTAATAAAAGAATTTAGAAGTGTAAATAATATAAAGAATGCAAAAGAAGAAGATCTTAAAAAAATTCTTCCAGAAGCTCAAGCTAAATTACTTTTAGATTATTTAAAAAATAACATGTAATCATGTTATTTTATTTTGTCAAAAACTTTATTTATATCATCATTAATAACAAGAGTAGCATAATTATCATAAGGTGTTTTAGTTTTATTAATAAGTATTATATTTTTTCCATTAAAATAATTAATTAATGAAGCTGCAGGATATACATTAAGAGATGTTCCACCAATTATTAAAGTATCTGCTTTTTTAATATGATTTACTGAATCATTTAGAGTCTTTTCATCAAGCATTTCTTCGTATAATACAACATCAGGTTTAATAGTGCCTCCGCAAGAACAAATTAGATTATCTTTATTTTTAATCATATAATCAAGTGAATAACTTTTATTACACTTTATGCAGTGATTTTTATAAATTGTTCCATGAAGATTATATACATTATTGCTTCCTGCTTTTTCATGAAGACCATCAATATTTTGAGTTATAATTGCTTTTAAAATTCCTTTATCTTCAAGTTCTTTTAATTTAGTATGGCACTTATTACATTTAGAATCTAAATAGATCATTTTATCAAAGTAAAATTTATAAAATTCTTTAGGATTACTCATAAAAAAAGTATGAGATAAAATTACTTCAGGTGGATAAATATAATCCTCATTAAATAATCCATTTTGACTTCTAAAGTCAGGTATTCCAGATGCAGTAGATACTCCAGCACCTCCAAAAAATACAATATATTTTGAATTGTTAATTATTTCATTTAGTTTTCCTATTTTATCCATAATATCACCTAAATTTATTATAACACGTAAAATATGCGTATAATTAATTTTTTAAATGATTAATTAATATATATTAGTATTATAATGATAAAAAAGGAGAATTATTATGATTAAGAATTTATTAATAGGTATTTTTGTGGTATTAACAGTTACATTTGGATGTCTTTTTTATATTGAAACAACTAAGGCACCTAAAGTAAAAGTAGTTACTAAAAAAGTAATTAAAGAAGTAGAAAAGAAAGAAGTAACTCCAACAGATGAAGAAAAAGCACTAAAAGGTTTTTATTTTGGAAAATACGAAACTGATGGTATTGAAACAAAGGCAAGTATATATTTATATGATAATAATAAATTTGTATATTCATATGCATCAAGTCAATCTGGAAATCAATATTATACAGGAACATATAGTGTGAAAGATAAGGTTTTAACTTTAAAAATTGAATGGTTATTAACTGAACAATTTGGTGAAGCACTTCCTGATTTCACATTTAAGATTGAGGACGGAGCTTTCCTAAGTGAAAAAGATAATAATTTATACATAAGAAAAGCAACAGAAAATGAAGATACTAATATTAACATGTCACAAAATATAGTACCTAATCAAACAATGAATAAATAAAGTAAAGTAATCTTTACTTTTTTTTATTACTATACTAAAATTATTATAGGTGAAAAAGATGAAAAAAAATAAATTAATTATTATCTTATCAGTTTTTTTATTTCTAGTAATAATATGTACTTTTATTCTTTATCATGAACAAAAAGTACCAATACTTGGTTATCATTCTTTTTATAAATATAAAGGTGAACTAAGAGATAAAAACGATGAATTTATTAATGATATAAATGAATTTGAAAAGCAAATGAAGTATTTAAAAAAACATAATTATAAAACGCTTACTTTAGATGAATTTTATTGTTGGAAAAAAGGAAAATGCAAAGTTCCTAGAAATAGTGTTTTAATAACTATTGATGATGGTAATCTGTCTAATTACATGTATGCTTTTGATGTACTTAAAAAATATGATTTTAATGCTGTAGTATTTTTTGTTGGTTCTCAAGCAGAAAATGGAGTAGAAAAAGGTTCTATTTATGATTGTATGTCATTAAAACTTATTGAAAAAGCAAAGAAAGAATATCCAAATATTGAATTTATGCCTCATTCATATAATATGCATGCAAAACCAGTAACAGATTATTCTTTAGACGAAATCAAAAATGATTTAAAAAATATAAAAAGAATAGGTGATTTTAAATATTATGCATATCCATTTGGTGTTTATGATGATAGAATGATTAAAGAACTTAAAAATAATAATTATAAGATGGCTTTTGGATTTGGTCCTAGAAAAGATTATAGAAAAGCAAGAAGAGTTGATGATGATTATAAAGTTCCTAGACTTAATATATCAAGTAAAGTATCTTATTTAAAATTTAAACTTAGATTATTAAATTTCTTTTAATAATCTTTTTTTATTGTATTGTATATTTTTTTATTCTTTACTATAATTAAAGTACAGGAGGTTTATATGAAAGGTATAATTTTAGCAGGTGGATCTGGAACTAGATTATATCCAATTACTGAAGGTATAAGTAAACAATTAATGCCAATATATGATAAACCAATGATATATTATCCATTATCAACACTTATGCTTGCTGGTATTAAAGATATTCTAGTTATTACTACAAAAGAAGATCAACCTAATTTTATAAAACTATTAAAAGATGGTTCTCAATTTGGACTAAATATAAGTTATGTAATTCAACCATCACCAAATGGTCTTGCAGAAGCTTTTATTTTAGGTGAAGAGTTTATTGGTGATGATTCTTGTGCAATGGTGCTTGGTGATAACATTTTCTATGGAAATGGTTTTTATGATGCACTAGTAAATGCAAGAGATCATGCTAATAGTGGATATGCAACTATATTTGGCACTGAAGTACGTGATCCAGAAAGATTTGGAATAATGGAGATCGATAAGGAAACTAACAAAGTTTTATCAGTTGAAGAAAAACCACAAAATCCAAAATCTAACTATGCAATAACTGGTTTATATTTTTATCCAAAAGGAGTTAGTGAAAAAGCAAAACAAGTAATTCCATCAGATAGAAATGAACTTGAAATAACATCACTTAATGATATGTACTTAAAAGAAGATAAGTTAAAAGCAGTAGTACTTGATGAAAGTTTTACTTGGTTTGATACAGGTACTTTTGATAGTCAACTTGATGCTGCTAATATGATATGCACTATTGAAACAACGAAAGGTAAGATTATTTGTTGTCCTGAACAAATTGCATATAATAATGGTTGGATAGATAGAGAAACTCTTAAAAAAAGAGCACTTGTACTTCAAAAAAATAATTATGGAAAATATTTAAACAAAATACTATAAGGAGAAATTATGAAAGAAAATAAATACTTAATAACCGGTTTTAAAGGTCAACTAGGATATGATATTGTGCGTGAACTTGAAAAAAGAGGAATGCATGATTATTTAGCATTAGATGTAGATGAAATGGATATTACTGATAGAGAAAAAGTAATGCAAGTAGTTGAAAACTATAATCCAGATGTAATATTTCACTGCGCAGCATGGACTGCTGTTGATAAAGCAGAAGATCCTTCTTTAGAAGATATGGTAAGAGCAATAAACGTATATGGAACAAAAAATATGACTGATGCATCAATTAAAGTAGGTGCTAAATTATTCTATATGTCAACTGATTATGTTTTTGATGGAACAAAAGAAGGAATTTATACAGAAGATGATATTGCTAATCCTAAATCAATGTATGGTCTTACTAAATATTTAGGTGAACAAGAAGTTAAAAGAAATCCAAATCACTTTATAACAAGAATATCTTGGGTATTTGGAATTAATGGAAATAACTTTATAAAAACTATGTTAAAGTTATCAGATAATCATGATAAATTAACAGTAGTAGATGATCAAATAGGATCACCAACATATACTGTAGATTTAGCTAAAATACTTGTTGATATGGCAAGTACTGACAAATATGGTACATATAATGTCAATAATGAAGGTTATTGTTCATGGGCAGAATTTGCGAAATACATAATGGAAGTAAATGAAAAAAATACTGAAATAATTCCAGTATCAACAGAAAAGTATTATGAAGGAAAAGATATGTCTAAAATAGCATATAGACCAAGAAATTCTAAATTAGATAAATCTAAATTAGAAGAAAATGGATTTGAAAGATTACCATCTTGGCAAGATGCTACTAAGAGATATTCAAAAGAACTTAAATTAATAAAAAAATAGATTATCAATTGATAATCTATTTTATTTCAAAAAAAATTGAAACTGCCCCCCTGAAGAACAGTTTCATAAAAAAGAATAAAAAGGGGTTGGCTAGTGTGATACTAGCAGCCAATTCGCCTTATCGGGAATTGGTACCATATATATTACTTATAAAAGGTTCTTTTGTCAATAGCTTTTTAAAAAAATATGCTATAATTATTTGTAAAGGAGAAAATTCTATGGAAGACTTAAAGAATATAAAAGGAATTGGTCCAAAATCAATTGCTTGTCTGAACAAATTAAACATAACAACTACTGAAGATTTAATTACTTATTATCCATATAGATATGAAGTATTAAAAGAAAATTCTTTAAAAGAAGAAAAGTCTATAATTCCCGTGGTTATAGAAAGTAGACCTAGTTTAGTTTTCTCTAAAAAAGTTAACATCTTAAGATTTAGAGCGTTATATAAAAAGAAATTAATTAATGTTGTTATTTTTAATAGAGGATATATAAAAAATCAATTAGTAGTTGGAAATACTGTAACTTTAATTGGTAAATATGAAGAAGAAAAGAATTCATTTACTTGTAATAATATAAAACTATATGACATATCAGGAAAAGTAGAAATAGAGCCAGTTTATCATTTAGTAAGTGGTATTACAAATAAAAAAATAAATGACTTTATAACAACTGCTATTAAAGATATTATAGTAAAAGATTATATACCTTATGATCTTAGCACTAAATATGGATTTATGAGTAAATTAGATGCAATAAAAACTCTTCACTTTCCAAAATATTTAAATAAAATAAAAGAAGCAATAATTAGATGTAAGTATGAAGAATTATTTATATTTATGCTTAAAATAAATTATTTAAAAAGAAGAAATTCTGATGCACTTGTAGGTTATTCAAAAGATATAGATGAAGAAAAAATAAATGAGTTTATTAATAATATTCCTTTTAAATTAACTACTGATCAATTAAAAGTAGTTGATGAAATTAAAAATGATTTAAAAAGTGAAAAAAGAATGAATAGACTTGTTGAGGGTGATGTTGGTTCTGGTAAAACAATTGTTGCTATGATAGCTATGTATATTATGAAATTAAATAACTTTCAAAGTGCCTTAATGGCACCAACTGAAATACTTGCAAAACAACATTATTTAAATGCAAAAGAATTATTTAAAGATTATGATGTTAATATTGAATTATTGATTGGTAGTCAAACAAAAACTTGTAAAGAAAAAATAAAAGAAAAAATAAAAAATAATGAAGTAGATATAGTTATTGGAACTCATACTTTAGTTCAAGAAGATATATCTTTTTCAAATCTTGGTTTAATTATTACAGATGAACAACATCGTTTTGGTGTTAATCAAAGAAATAGTTTAAGAAATAAAGGTAATATGCCAGATGTTCTTTATATGAGTGCTACACCAATACCAAGAACATATGCACTTACTATTTATGGTGATATGGATATTTCAATTATAAAAGAAAAACCAAATGGAAGAAAAGATGTAATAACAAAAGTTTATGATAATAAAGATGTAAAAAAAGTACTTGAAAAAATAAAAGAAGAACTTGATTTAAAACATCAAATATATATTGTTTCTCCATTAATTGAAAATGCAGATGATGATAAGGAAGATACTAATAAACTTTATAGAAAATTTTCTCTTGCTTTTAAAAATAAAAATATTGCTATATTACACGGAAAAATGAAAGCAAAAGAAAAAGAAGAAATAATGAATGATTTTAAAGATGGTAAAGTAGATATTTTAATTTCAACTACAGTTATTGAAGTCGGAGTAGATGTATTTAATGCAAGTATGATGGTTATATTTGATTCAAATTTATTTGGACTTGCAACTCTACATCAATTAAGAGGTAGAGTCGGAAGAAATGATTTTCAATGTTATTGTTTACTTGTTTCATCAAAAGAAACACAAAGACTTAAAATAATGGAAAATACATATGATGGATTTAAACTTGCAGAAGAGGATTTTAAATTAAGAGGGTACGGAGATTTATTTGGAACAAGACAAAGTGGTGATATGACATTTAAATTAGCTGATCTTGCTAAAGACTATAAAATGGTACTTAAAGCAAAGGAAGATAGTGAAAAAATATTAGATGAAATAAACACTTATAAAGATTTAAAAGAGATATTAAAAAAATCAATTAATATGGATTGACAATTGGGGTAAAATAATATATCATTATTATAGCGTGATAGTAAATATCACGTGACACTTTTACAAGAATTAGTGAAAGTGTAACCAAAACCCCCTGAATGGAGAGCACCGCCGCTCTCCGATTTTTTTTTATAAAAAAATGTAAAACTCTAATAATAGTAATGTAATAATTACAAATTGTGCTATAATTATTATAGGAGGAATACTTTTTATGGAAAAAGAAAAAATAGTAAAAAAGATAAATAAAATTAAAAAAAGACATTTTAAACATATTTTACTAGGAAGTTCTATTCTTCTTGGAATGGGAGCAGGTAGTATTATTTTTGATACTGGTAAAATGATTGGTCAAATAGAAGGAGAAAATATTGGGTTTGAAACAGGTTATGATGCTGGATATGAAAATGGATTTACTGAAGGAAAACATACTGTTCCAATTACAATAAATTATGAAAAAGAAGATAATGATGAATACTTATCTGATAAAACTGAAGTAATGGAACCATTAGATGTTCAAAATGAAAAAGATTTAACTACATATATACTTGAAAGATATAACGGCCTTGGTAAAACGCTTACTTTAAAAGATTTAGGTGTAGCTACTCAAAATGCTCCTTATATGTTTCAAAGAAATGATGGTAGTTACGAATATGGAATAACTTATAATGTTAATTCAAATGAAAGAGTAGATTATGATACTTTATATGTATTTATTGATAATACAAATGATAAAAGACCAATTGCTGGTATAGCAAAAATAGGTGATGGATATTATAATGTTGATGTTAAAGATTATGATTCACATGAACAAAGAATTATAAGAGATGATAATTATTATATACCTATTGAAGGTAAAAATATGAAAGCACGTTATGAAGAAGCACAAAAATATTTAGAAGAAAGAGAAAAAGTAGTAGCTACTAGATAATGAAAAGTGTTTATATACATATTCCTTTCTGCAGGAAGATTTGTTCATATTGTGATTTTTGTAAATTCTTTTATGATAAAAAGTGGATTAATAATTATTTAAATTGTTTAGAAAATGAAATAAAAGAAACATATAAAAATGAAGAAATATATACATTATATATTGGTGGTGGAACACCATCGTCTTTAAGTATTGATGAACTTAAAACATTATTTGATATTATAAAAGTATTTAATACTAATAATTTAAAAGAATTTACTATTGAGTGTAATGTCGAAGATATTACGGATGAAAAATTAAAGTTACTTAAAGAAAATAATGTTAATAGACTAAGTATTGGTATTCAAACTTTTAATAAGAAAATATTAAAAGAAATAAATAGAGAATATAACGTAGATATAAACGAAAAAATTAATCTTGCTAAAAAGTATTTTGATAATATTAATGTTGATTTAATGTATGCATTTTTTGATCAAAGTATAGATGATTTAAAAGAAGATTTAAATAAATTTATTTCTCTTAATATAAACCATATATCATGTTATTCATTGATAATTGAAAAGAATACTAAGTTCTATGATAAAAAAGAAATAGATGAAGAATTAGATTATGAAATGTATAAGTTGGTAGAAAAAACTTTAGAAAAAGAAGGCTTTATTCATTATGAAGTAAGTAATTATGCAAAAAAAGGTTTTGAAAGCAAACATAATTTAGTATATTGGTCAAATGAAGAATATTATGGATTTGGACTAAGTAGTTCGTCTTATATAAATGATGAACGAATTACTAATACTAAAAATCTAAGTGCATATTTAAAAGGTATAAATAAAAAAGAAATAGAAAAACTATCTACTTTAGATAAAATGAAGTATGAAATGATTCTTGGTTTAAGAAAACTTTGCGGTGTAAATAAGAAAGAATTTTATAATAAATATAATAAAGATATTTATGAAGTGTTTGATATTAAAAATTTAATTAATAGTAATAAATTAATAGATGATGGTAATAATATTTTTATAAATAAAGATTATATATACGTTTCTAATGAAATATTGATAAATTTTATATGAAATAGTATAATTAATATAGTAGGAGGTCCTATGGATAATATAGTTAGTATGGATTCTTTAATTGCAGAAGAAGAAGTAAATAATGAAAACGTAATTAAAGATAAGAAAATTGAAAGAATTCAAATTGGTTTAATAATAGTCTTAATAGTCGTAGGAACTCTTGTTTATTTCTTTGGTTATGATTATTTAAAGCCATTTATTAGAGTAGATTAATGTAAGAAAAAATTGTTTTCTTACTTTTTTTGTAAAGAGGTATGTAAAGTTAATAAAAAAGTTATTTTTTTATTGCTTTTATACCTCTTTTTATATTATAATAAGATTACCAGTGGAGAAAAGTGGTAGATTGTGGGGGATTATTATGTTCATGGGAGAGTTTCATCATAACATTGATGAAAAAGGAAGACTTATTATTCCATCAAAATTTAGAGCTGAACTTGGTGAAAGATTTATTGTAACAAGAGGTCTTGAGGGATGCTTGTTTGTTTATTCTGCTTCTGAATGGAATAAGATAGTTGAAAAATTAAAAGAACTTCCTTTCACATCTAAAGATGCTAGAATCTTTTCTAGAATGTTTCTATCAGGAGCCACTGAATGTGAGATTGATCGTAGTGGAAGAATTAATATACCTATGCCATTAACAGAATTTGCATCACTAACTAAAGAATGTATTATTATAGGAATGAATGAAAGACTTGAAATTTGGTCTAAAGATAAATTTGATTCGTTCTTCGAAGAAAATATTGATAACTTTAGTGATGTAGCGGAGAATTTATTTAACAATGCATGTTAGTGTTTTATTAAATGAATCAATTGAAAATTTAAATATTAAAGAAGATGGTATATATGTTGATTGTACACTAGGATACGCTGGACATAGCTCACAAATTTTAAAAAGAATAAAAAATGGGAAGCTAATCGCCTTCGATCAAGATATTAATGCAATAAAAGATGCAAAAATAAAACTTGATCAAATATCTGATAATTATGAAATTGTTAATAGTAATTTCGTAAATATTAAAGAAGAATTAAATAAAAGAGGTATAGAAAAAGTAGACGGTATTTTATTTGACCTTGGAGTATCTTCACCACAACTTGATGAAGAAGAAAGAGGGTTTAGTTATCATAAGGATGCAAAACTTGATATGAGAATGAATCAAAGTCAAGAACTAAGTGCTTATGATATTGTTAATAATTATACTTATGAAGAGCTAACTGATATATTTTTTAAATATTCTGAAGAGAAATATAGCAAATCAATAGCAAAAGCAATAGTTAATTATAGACAAAATAAAAAGATAGAAACAACACTAGAACTAGCTGAAATTATTAAAAATAATGTGCCAGAAAAATATAGAAGAACTTCTCATCCAGCGAGAAAAGTTTTTCAAGCTATTAGAATCGAAGTAAATGATGAACTTAATGTTTTTGAAAAAGCATTAACTGATTCTATTGATTTACTAAATAGTGGCGGAAGATTATGTGTAATTACATTTCATTCTCTTGAAGATAGAATATGTAAAAATATTTTTAAAGAATATAGTACGGTTGATAAGATATTTAAGGGTATGCCTGATATTCCAGATGAATATAAGCCAAAACTTGAAATAATTAAAAAGATTAAACCTACTAAAGAAGAGATAGAAAAGAATAATAGATCTAGAAGTGCAATACTTAGAGTAGTAGAAAAAATATAAGAAAAAGGTGATATAAATGAGAAAGAAAAAGGGTAAGACATTAAAATTTATAGATTTTGAAAAGAAGTTTAGAATAGTAGGACTAATATTTGTTGTTACTATTTGGGTTCTTAGTTTTTTTGCGAAAATAAGTTTGTCTTCATTAAACGTAGAGGTTGAAAGACTTAGTAACGAAGTTAAAACTAGAGAAAAGACAAATCAAAGTTTGTCAATGAAAATAAATGAGCTAGCTTCATTAGAAAACATACAATCTGTTGCAAATTCTGAAGGACTAGCGTATAATAATGGTAATATAGTAGTAGTTGATGAAAACTAAAAAAAGGAGTACTTATTATGAATAATAAAAATGTTAAGAAAGTTCATTTTAGCAATTTATGTATCATAATAGGTATTTTTTTATTCCTTATAATAATTGCAAGATTAGTATTTTTAAATCTATCAACTGAAATTGATGGAATAAATTTAAAAAAATTTGCTGATAATCGTAATACAAGTAAAGAAGTACTCGAAGCAACAAGAGGTGTTATTTATGATAAGTCAGGTGAAATACTAGCGCAAACAATTGATTCATATACAGTTATTGCTTATCTTGATAAATCAAGAAGTAAAAATCAAAAGACACCTAAGCATGTTGTTAATAAGGAAGAAACAGCTGAAAAATTATCTACAGTTATTAAAATGGATAAAGAAAAAATACTTGAAATATTAAATCAAAAAGGATTATATCAAGTTGAATTTGGTAATGCAGGAAGAGGTCTTACAGAACTTCAAAAAGAAAAAATACTTGCACTTAATCTTCCTGGTATAGATTTTATTACATCTTCTAAAAGATATTATCCTAATCTAGATTTTGCATCATATACACTTGGTTATGTACAAGTTGATGAAAAAAATAAAATGGTTGGTGAAATGGGTATTGAAAAACAATACAATGAAGATTTAACTGGAACAAATGGTTCTATCGAATATCAAAAAGATGCAAATGGATATAGAATTGCAGGACTTCCTGAAATAAAAATTGATAAATTAGATGGAGTTAATGTTTATCTTACGATTGATAGTAATATTCAATTAATGGTAGAAAGAGTATTAAATAAAATAATGGCTGATAATGCTGCTAAAAGTTGTCTTTTAGTTGTAGCAGAAGCTAAAACTGGTAAAGTGGTCGCAGCAAGTTCAAAACCTAGTTTTGATCCAAATATTAAAAATATAAAAAATTATTTAAACCCTATAGTATCAATAAGTTTTGAACCAGGTAGTACTATGAAAACATATTCATATATGGCAGCAATTGATAAAGGCGTATATGATGGAAATAAAACATATATGTCTGGTACTATGGAAATTGATGAATATACAATTAAAGACTGGAATACTTGGGGTTGGGGTGAAGTAAGCTATGATTATGGTTATCTTCAATCATCAAATATTGGTGCAACTAAGATGAGACAAGAATACCTGACTAAAAATGAACTTATGGATATGTATAAAAAACTAGGATTCGGTAAAAAAACAGGTATAGAACTTCCAGATGAATCATCTGGTGAAATGAAATTTAAATATGAGATAGAAATAGCTAATGCTACATTTGGACAAGGTCTTAGAACTACACCAATTCAACATATTAAAGCATTAACATCTATTTCAAATGATGGTTATATATTAAATCCTACTATAATTGATAAAATAGTAGATCCTAATACTAATAAAGTAATATATAGTTCCAAAAAACAAAAAGGAACACAAATAATAAAACAGTCTACAGTTGATAAAGTAAAAGAACTTATGAGTTCTGTTGTTAATAATGAAGATGGAACTGGTCACATATATTATATGGATGGTTATGATATTATAGGTAAAACAGGAACAGCACAAGTTGTTAATCCAAATACAGGACAATACTATAGATCAACTGAAGCATCTATTAAATCATTTGAAGGTATGTATCCAAAAAATG
Organism: uncultured Erysipelotrichaceae bacterium; assembly: GCA_902789425.1. Lineage (GTDB taxonomy): Bacteria > Bacillota_I > Bacilli_A > RF39 > UBA660 > RUG13038. Next base: position 33,505 of record CADANX010000009.1, on the reverse strand, counting down.
ATCCTAAATATGTATTTTATATAGCAGTTGAAAATGCACCTGGTAATCCAATGCCAGAAGCAATTAAAACATTAATAACTGATATAGAAACATATTATAATTTAGCTGCTAAAAAGAATAATTTAAACACAATATATAAACTTGATAATTTCTTAAATAAGAAAACAGATTATGCAAGAACAACACTTGACTCTAAACTTGTAAGTTACGTGGTAATTGGAAATGGTGATAAAATTATAAATCAATATCCACTTAAAAATACTATTGTTAATGGTAAAGTAATACTTATTACTAATGATAAGAATTATGAAATACCTGATATCAGAGGCTATTCATCAAAAGAAATAAAACAACTTGCTAGTATGCTTAATATTACTCTTAATATGCAAGGAACTGGATTTGTAACTGATTTTAATGTAGAAAAAGATGAATCTGGCAAAACAGTTAAAATAAATGCAATACTAGATCAAAAATATAAAGATGTTATAGGTGAGTAGTATGAGTAAGAAAGATATGGTTATACTACTATTAATATTATCTATTTTATTTTTATCTATTTTATATTTAAATATAAGTAATGTAGCATCACTTATTAATAATCATAATAATGTTAATTATTGGGATGTTAGAATTACTGATTTTAAAAGAATTGATATAAATGGAAAAGTAGTAGAAAATGAAAAAGAATCTCATACTATTTTAACTGCATCATATGATTTGTTTTTTAAAGAAGTCGGAGATAGTATTACTTATGAACTTACTATTAAGAATAACGGTAAAATTGACGCAAAATTAAAAGAAATTGTAATTTCAACAAATAATGATAATTTGCTATACGAACTTAGTGGAATTAATAATGGAGATATTTTAAAATCAGGTGAAGAAGTAAAATGCAAATTATATATTAAATATGTTAAATATGCACCATATGTTTTTGATAATCAAAGAGTGATTTTTAATTATGTACAAAAATAGTGTAAAGTTATTAATAAATATAGACAATTTAATTATGACATGATATAATTTAATCAGAAAATAGAGGAGGATATTCTAATGAAAGATAAGAAAAATATATTAATAGGAGCTTTACTTTTTGCAGTTGTAGCTATGAGTATAGGTTATGCCGCTTTACAACAAACATTAACTATTAATGGTACTGCTGCAATTGCTACATGGGATGTAGAAATAACTGCTATAGCAGGTACACCAACAGGAACTGCACTTGATAGAGTAGCACCATCATTTACTTCATCTACAGCAACATTTGATACAATACTACAAGCAAAAGGAGATTCAATGTCTTATGCTATTACAATTCAAAACAAAGGTACAATTGATGCTAAGTTAAATAACATAACTTTCTCTCCAGCAAGTGGATATGATAGTTCACCAATTATCTATGATGTAACTGGTGCTCCTGCAGCAAATTCAGTACTAGCAGCTGGTGCAACAACAACTTGTACAATTACTGTTACTTTTGATAGTACATTAACTGATGAACAAATCGCTGCTTTAACTAATGATCAAAAAACAAAAAGTTTAACAGCAACTCTTGAATATGTACAAAATACTAGTGGTAGCTAATTGATAATTAGACCGAGTGATATTTAATTATCACTCTTTTTTAATAAAGGAGGTGTTAACTTGAATAGACTTAAATGGCGAAGATTTAAACAGAAAGTGCATGATCATAAAATAAAGTATTTAATTGTCGCTCTTTTTGTGTTTGTTTTTATGTTGTCTTCAGGTTACGCTCTTTTACAAACAACTCTTAGTATTGGTGGTAGAGCAACAATAGATAATGGAAATCAATGTGATATTTCAATTGTGGGTGATTATCAAGTAAACAATTCTTGGAATACAAATGGATTATATTATTATGATGTTACCATATCTATTGAAAATAGAGGAGAAGAAGATATCGTAAATTGGGAACTAGTTATTGATGGCCCTTCTGATGTTGATATTAACTGGATTAATGCAACATACACAATTGATAGTGGTATTATTGTTGCTACTCCATTATCTTATAACAATACAATTGAAGCTGGAGATACTTTTTCATTAAGTTTTAATGTATCAACAGTTGAGGATGAACTTATATTTAATGCTATGTCACTTGATGGATGTGTATTTTATGGAAATGGTGGAAGCCTTGATAGTACACTTACAGCTCTTGATATAACACCTAATAGTTTTTCTATAGCAGCAGGTGAAGTAGAAATATTAACACCTATTAGAACACCTGTATTTAATAAATCTCAAATAACATGGACTAGTAGTAATACATCAGTTGCAACAGTTAGTAATGATGGTACTGTTACAGGAGTAAGTGTTGGTCAAGCAACAATAACAGCAACATGCGAGGGAATTAGTGCAACATCAACTATTACTGTTACAGAATCAACTGTAATTCTTGAATCAATTTCGATTACACCGTCAAGTTATAGAATGACTGTTTCTGAAGAAGTAACTCTTCAAGTTAATAGAACTCCAAGTAACGCAGCCGCAGCTGTAGTATGGTCTAGTAGTGATCCTACAGTTGCTTCAGTAGATCAAAACGGTAGAGTTACAGGTGTATCTGTTGGTCAAGCAACAATAACAGCGACAGCAAATGGAAATATTACAGCAACTTGCTCAATAAAAGTAGCAAATGCTATTTCATCATCTGATGTCAATATTACTCATGAACTTATTGGTGGTGGTTACATGGGTGGTGATACAGTTCAGTTTAGAATTGATATAGAAAATTTAACAGATGAAGATATTCCATATATTAAAATTACTTATGATTTACCAGATGATTTGACTTGGTCTAACTGGCAATCACATATTGTTAGTTTTAATGGAAATGTTCATGAAATGATAGTTGCACAAAATAATGTTATTCCAGCAAATGGAACATATTCAATAAGTGGTAGTGTAACTTATCCTGAAAAATACTTGGAAGATGGATTTAATCCTTGGGGTGGTGCTGTAAAAGTAATACCACAACAATATCTAGACTTTCCAATTGATAGTATAGAATTTGAATAAGGAGGATATATGAGTAAATTTAGATTTAATATATTATATGTTGTTTTAATTATTTATATTATATCTTCTTTTGTTTTTTCAAACTTCATATCATCTAAAGTATTCTTTCAAATAATAAGTCCAATATTTTGGATAATTACAACACTTGTTATTTGCAGAGAAACTGGAAATAATCATGGAAGATTTTCTAATTTAGATGAAAATAAAAAAACAATATTAATTCTTACTTTATTTTATATAATTATTTATTATTTAAGTGGACTTGTTTTTACGTATGCAAGAAGTCCATATTCACATAAAATTACAGTTATATTAATAAATTCGTTTCAATTATTAATACCTATTATTGGTATTGAATATGCAAGAAGTTATGTAATAAATGAAAATAAAGGGTTTTTATCACATTTTTTAATTACTTTATTATTTATTATAGTTGAACTTGATATTACAACATTATTAAGTTATACAAGTAATAATTCTCAAATGTTTGAATATATTGGGTATAATATAATACCTTTAGTATTTTCAAATATACTGTATACTTATCTTGTTAAAACTGGATCATATAGATTATCTTTAATATATAGACTTATAATAGAATTTTCATATCTAGTTGTTCCAATTATGCCTTCGTTTGACTGGTTTATGAAAGGTATATTTGCAATACTATCATCTGTTATAGTTTATATTGTATTTAGATATTACTCAAATAGGGTAGTAGAAAGAGATAAGAAGAAAAGAAAAAAAACATCTCTTTTTACATATGTACCATTTTTATCGGTAATAATTTTATTTGTATTATTTATGGCTGGTGTATTTGTTTATGAGCCAATAGCCATTTTATCAAATTCTATGGTTCCTGTTTTTTCAAGGGGTGATGTGGTAATATATCGTAAATTAAATGAGAAAGACTTGCAAAATTTACAGGTAAATACTATAATTGTATATAGTAGAGAAGGCCAGGCAGTAGTACATAGAATTGTAAATAAATATTATAAAAAGGGAACACTATATTATGTAACAAAAGGTGATGCTAACGAATCTAATGACATGGACCCTGTTGAAACTGACCAAATAATAGGAAGTTATTCTAAATCAATTAAATATATAGGATTTCCTACAGTTTGGCTAGATGATATTTTTAAACATCAGGAGGCAAAAGTAGAAATAAAATAGGTGGTTGGTATGAGTAATCAAAAAAGAAGGAAAAGAATATTAAGACCATGGGCTAGAATGTGTTTAATATGCATTTTAGCGTTTTTCATGCTTATTTCTACAACATTTATTTATTACGGGAAAAATCCTTCAGATAAAAGTATACCAAGTTATACCTATAATACAAAAGGCGATGTTAAATATAAAGTATATTTAAAAAATAATGAATTCTATGAAGAAGAATATTTGGATGAAAATAAACAATATCCGTCTGAGTTAATAGATTATATTGATATAGATTATTCTTATAATATGAATGGCTCAAGAACAGCTAATTTTAACTATTCATACGATATAATTGCAACAATTATTGGTGAATATGAAAATTCATCTAGTGGAAGAAGTGAACTATGGAAAAAGAAATATACGATAAAAGAAAATCAAAATAAAAGTTTATTTGATACAACAGCATTTAATGTTAATGAAAATGTAAAAATAAAATATACTGATTATAATAAAATAGTTAGTAATTTTAAAACTAAGTTTCGTCTTGCAATTGATGCATATTTAAATGTTAAATTAAAGATTAATTATAAAACAACTATACCATCTATAAATGCAAGTGAACTTAAAAAAGATGTTATAGAACTTAATATACCACTTACTTCATCTACAGTAAGTATTAGTAAAAATTGTAATAATGCAAATATGTGTCCAAAAAGTGATTCAAAACAGCTAAGTAAGAAAAATATTCATTATGAAAATAAAAAATATATTATGACTGGATTTATATTGCTTGTAATAGGTAGTATTTTAACTCTATTATCTCTTCCAGCATTATTTACAACAAATAAGAGTTTATATAATAAATTATTATCTAAACTTATGAAAAATTATAGTGAAATAATAATTGAAGTTGAAACATTACCTGATTTTAATGATCTTGAAGTATTAGATGTTAAAACTTTTGAGGATATGGTAGATATTGAAGAAGAAATTAAATCACCAATTATCTATTACGAAGTTATGCCTAATACTGAATCATGGTTTGTAATAGTAACAGATAAGTATGTTTATAAATATACATTAACAAAATAAAAACTCTCAAAAAAGAGTTTTTTTTATCCTAAACTTAAATCAAGTACCATCATTATCACAAATCCAATTATTGCATAAATTCCAATTAAATCATTATTCTTTTCGTTTTGGCTTTCAGGTATTATTTCTTTTACAACAACATAAATCATTGCCCCAGCTGCAAAAGCAAGAAGTATTGGAAGTAATATTCTTATTTTCATAACAAGCACTGCACCAATTACGCTAGATATTGGTTCAACTATAGCGCTTAGAACCGAAAACATAAATGCTTTTTTCTTTTTCATGCCTGATGAATAAAGTGGTAGACTTATTGCACTTCCTTCTGGAAAATTTTGAATAGCTATTGATAATGCAAGTGTCCAAGCTGCAATAATTGTGGCTCCATCAAGATGATATAGGACTGATCCAAAAGCAACACCCACAGCCATTCCTTCAGGAATATTATGAAGTGTTATAGATGAAAATATCATATAACATCTTTTTTTAGCATCAATATTATTTTTTATAATTCTTTTAAAGAATAAGTCTGAAAAGAATAATAGGGCACTTCCTAAAGTAAAACCTATTAATACAATTAACCATGGTATTAATTTAAGTTCTTCACTCATTTTAATAGATGGCATTAATAGTGAAAAAAATGATGCTGCTAGCATAATACCTGCTGATAGACTTAAGTTTATATTCATAAACTTTTTATTCTTATTCTTAAATATAAAGACTACTGCTGCACCTATAACTGTAATAGAAAAAGTAAATAATCCTGCAATTAATGCTTGAAGTACTAAATTTAAATTAAATATAACATTTAACATACTTTCCTCCATATTCTAATAATATTTTATTAAAATACAGAAAAAAAGTATGGGCTAAATAGATAAATGTAAATTTTTAGGATCTCTTAATCTTTGCTTTTTATTAATATCATATAATGTTTTTAATTCTCCCATAATAAATTTAAACCAAATATCCATACCTATACTTATATACTTAATTTCTTTTTTATCTTTTAATTCTTTTGCTTTATATATTTCTTTTTTGTAATTATTAAATTGTAAATCAAAATATTCTAGTTTATCTTCTGGTGTAATTGTCATTTCACTTCTATATTCATCATCTTCATCTAAATCATCATCTTCATCATTATCAAGTTCATCTGTTGTTGTTGAATTATCATAGCTAATTATTCCATCAGTACCTGCTTCTTTAAATAATTCATTCATATGCATTCTTTCTTGAATTTTATTTGCCGAATATATTAAATCATTATCAGAACTCATTAAATCAGACATACTAACTAAATAATCTTCATCAAGTTCAATTTTACTCCACATAGTTATATTAACTAGATCATGATATGTATCATTAATATGAAGTAGTTCTAAAAAACTATCTATATCTGATATATCTATATAATGTCTTGAATAAGCTATTCCTCTAATTAAATTAATTCTATTTTTAATCATTATTTTTTTATCATAATATTTATAAGAAAAAATAATCATATTTATAAACTTTTCATCAACAGTAGTTTTAGTTTCAAAATATTCAATTATTTGTTTGAATTCTTTTGATATTCTTTTAAATTCTTTTAAATTATCTAGATCACATAGTCCACTTTTATATATTAGTGCATTATAATTAACTGTCATATTAAATTTTCCCCCTTCAATTTGGAATAAATATGTTATAATTATAATAGGTGAAAATATGAAAAAAGTAAAGAATATTTTATTAATAATATTAATATCTTCAGTTATTTATATTTATAATAATTATAAAGATGATATATATAATTATATTTTAGGTAGTGTTTTTATAAATGAAAATATTACTCTAGATGAAGTTAAAGATTATGACGGATCTAGTGATTTTATTTATATAAATAATAATGTTCCAGAATTTGCTGAAAATGATATGTATAGAGATTTTGAAGAATATGGTGAACTTGATTATCTAGGTAGATGTACATATGCATATGCTAATGTTTCAAAAAAAATAATGCCAACTAAAAAAAGAGAAAGTATTGGTATGATAAAACCAACAGGTTGGCAAACTGTTAAATATGATTTTATAGATGGTAAATTTTTATACAATAGATGTCATTTAATTGGATATCAATTAACAGGTGAAAATGCAAACAAAAAAAATTTAATAACATGCACAAGACAAATGAATACTGGAATTATGCTTGAATATGAAAATATGATTGCTAGTTATATAAAGAAAACAAATAATCATGTGCTATATAAAGTAACACCTATATTTGAAAATGGTAATATGCTTGCAAAAGGTGTTCATATGATGGGGTACTCTGTAGAGGATAAAGGTAAGGGTATTAAATTTAATATTTTTATTTATAATGTTCAAGATAAAGTTCATTTAGACTACAAAACTGGAAAAAGTTTTATAAGTAATTAAAAAATGTTTTTACATTTAAAAAAAATATGATATTATATAAAAAGAAAACAAATGGTGGTTGAAGTGGAAAATAGACAAGTTAAGTTATTATTAATGGTAAGATTATTAATTTTAGTTTTAGTAATTACACTTGGTTTCTTATTATATTTTAGATTTTCTGTTGATGATATTAGACCTAAATTTTATTTAGTAGGTGATACTGATATCACACTTGAGGTCGGTGAAAAATATAAGGAGCCAGGTTTTGTTGCGGTCTTCAATAACACTGATTATAGAAATAATGTATCTGTTATTTCTAATGTTAATACATCAAAAGTAGGTAATTATACAGTAAGTTATACATTATATATGAAATATATTAAACTTGGAAAAACTATACAAAGAAAAGTACATATAGTTGATACAACACCACCAGTTATAACTATTAATGGAGATAAAGAAGTAATAGCAAAAGTAAATGACAATTTTATGCCATCTCTTGCAACAGCTAATGATAACTATGATGGTGATTTATCTACTAAAGTTGATATAAGAAGTAGTGTAAATACTTCAGTTGTTGGTGATTATGATGTTTCTTATACTGTCGAAGATTCATCAGGTAATAAAACAGTAGAAAAAGTAATAGTTCATGTAAAAGATAAAAATCCATATATTGAAGTATCAATTTCTAATCAAGAATTAAAGTATTATGAATTTAATGAAGTTGTATTTTCTTCACCTGTAGTAACTGGAATTAATAATGGTACACCATTAGGTAGTTTTAGTGTACTATATAAAACAACAAATACTGAACTTAAAGGAAAAGATTATACATCATTTGTTTATTACTGGATGGCTTTTAAAGGTAGTAATTATGGAATTCATGATGCAACTTGGAGAAGTACATTTGGTGGACAAATATATAGATATAATGGTAGCCATGGTTGCGTAAATATGCCATATTCAAAAATTGCTGAGTTATTCTATATGGTAGATGTTGGAACACCAGTATATATAGTTCAATAATTGATAATTAAATTATATTTTGTTATAATTTAATTGTATGCTCGTATGGCGAAATTGGTAGACGCGGTAGACTCAAAATCTACTTTTCACTTGAAAGTCTCGGTTCAAGTCCGAGTACGAGCACCATAAAAAAATAAACAAGCTTAATGCTTGTTTTTATTTTTTTAAAGTTAATGTTTTATTCTTTTTCTTATAATAATCTTTAGCTATTTTAATTTCATCTTCATTAAATGTATTTTTTAATTTTTCATCAAGTTTATTTTTATTATAATAATTATTATATTTTTTATTATTATATCCTAACATAAAATATAATTTTGATTTTTCTTTTAATTCGTCAAGTTTTTGTTTATCATTTACTATTTCACTTTTTTCTTCAGGTAGTGAAGTTCTTATAGTATTTTCTTTTTTTAGTGTTCTTAAATTAGATTTTTCTATTTTTAATTCTTTATATAAAAATTTAATCTCACTAATGATTCCATCTTTTTTCTTAATAGATATTTTATATTTATAATGTTCATCAGCTGCAAATAAAGCTGCAAACGGCATGACACCAGTTGATATCATTCCAGTTGCTTTAAGTAAATCAATTGATCCATAAACTGTATCCATCGATGCAGTAAAAGGATTTTGACCAGTTAATGTCCATATTACTAAAGTGGATGATGTTAAAGCACCTATTAATGCACCAAATAAAATTTTATAAGCACTATTTTTTTGGTCATAATCTTTTATTATCTTATTAAGTGCTTTTATTCTATCTTCAATATTTTCAATAACATTTTCTTTTACTAATATTTCATTTATATTATTCATATAATCATATTCTTTATGATTTCCATTTTCATCACTAATAATTACTTTTCCATTAATACATGTATATCCCTTATTCATATTTATTCTCCTTCGCGAAGTATATTATATCATATTATTAATATAAATAAAGAAGAAATTATGTTATAATTAATAAAAATATAACTCAACCACAGGTTCGTGTTATTTATAAATAATAGGGTGTATATTATTTGTATGAAAGGAGAAACACTATGGATTTAATCAAGATTGGTAAATTTATAAGTCAAAAAAGAAAGGAAAAAAATATAACACAAAGCGAACTTGCTGAAATGCTATATATATCTGATAGAGCAATATCTAAATGGGAAAATGGTGTATGCTTACCAGATGCAGGTAATATGCCAAAACTATGTGAAATATTGAATATTACCATTAATGATTTATTTTCTGGTGAAGTGGTTGATATGAAAAAAAATGAAGTGAAATTAGAAGAAAACTTACTTGAAATGACTAGAATGAAAGAGGAATCAGATAAAAGATTACTTAGCTTAGAAACAATAATAGGATACATTATATCAATATTATTTTTAATATTAATATTTACAGCATCATATGTAGATATGACAAATACAGCTAGAATAATTATTATTACATCAGGATTAATTGCATTTTTTATAACAGCACTAGTACTAGTAAAAATAGAACAAGTTGCTGGTTATTATGAATGTCAAAAATGTCATCACAAATATGTTCCATCATATAAAAGTGTTAATTTATCTGCTCATTTTGGTAGAACTATACTTATTTATTGAAAAAACAGAAAGAGGAAAACAAGATGAATATTAACGAAAACAGAATATTACTTGATACAGTTAGATTAAAATTAGATAGTTATGAAAAAAAGGAACTACATCACTTAAAAGAAGATACTTTTATAAAAGAAAAGAATAAAGCTTTAAATAAAGTTGAAGATTTATTTGGTGTATGTACTAAAGAAGAATTAAAACATATATTATTAAATAATAGGGATTATAAAACAAAATATGGTTTTATCGATAAATCAACGTTTGCATCTATTGGTAGTGATTTATTATTTGATTTAAAAAATCAAAGTATAGATGAGATAACATCAAGTAAGGATTATATTTATACGATTCCATATTTATGTGAATTAATATTTACAAAATCTCAACCGAAAGATATTACTCATAATATAGTTATAAGAAGATTAAATGAATTAAAAGATTTAAAAGAAAGAAAAGATGTTTTTAATAAAAAATATAAATATAGATTAACAGATGATGAGTTAGATAAAGAAAATTATAAATATGATGTATATTTAATATCTTATTATTACGCTATGCTTTTATATAAGATATTTAAAGATGATGAATTATATTTATTAAAAGAAGTAAGAGATGTCCTTTTAAGAGAAAAAATAACAAAAGAATTATTAAGTGATTTTAATATACTTGATAAATGGGATTTAGTTACTTATTCATTAACATATGAAAAACTATTAAAAAAGATTGATTACTAGGAGGATTACTATGGATAGATGGACAAAAGAAGAGGAAGAAAAATTAATTAAATTATATGAAATATATAAGATTAAGGATCTTTCTCTTTTTTTTGATAAAACACCAGGTGCAATTAAAACAAAAATAATTAGATTAAGAAGTAAGGGATTAATTAGTACTAAAGAAGAGAATATTACAGACGATGAAATAAAATATGTTAAAGATAATTGGAATAAGATGAGTATTTCTGATATTGCAAGAAATATAAATGTAAATAGATTAGCAATTAAAAAAATAGCTAGTGATCTTGGTCTTCCTCCGAAAAAAGTACAATTAAAATGGACAGAAGAAAGATTAGAAGAATTAAGAATTGATGCTAAGACAATGACTTTAGATGATCTTGCAATAAAATATAAAACTACAAAGGCAGGTATTAGTTCAACTGCTCATAAATATAATATTAAACTTCTAGATGGAAAAGTAAAATGGACAGAAGAGGAAGTAGAATTTTTAAGAAAAAATGGCCCCCAAAAAACATCTAAGGAACTTTCAATTATTCTTGGTAAAACAGAACAAAGTATTTGTAGGAAAGCTGATCTTGAAAATATAAGTATAAGAAAAGATAAAAGAACATGGACAAAAGAAGATGAGATAATGTTAAAAGATTTATCAAGTAAAAATATGACTGTTCTTCAAATATCAAAAAAAATGGAAAAAACAGACACTATGATAATTTCTTATCTAAAAAAATATGGATTTAATATTATTTTAGATGAAGAGATTCCTTGGACACCAGAAGATGATGAAAAACTAATTAATCTTTCAAAGAATAAAAGTTTAAGTGATATAGTTATTGAATTAAATAGATCAACTGTATCTATAAAAAATAGAGCTAAAGAACTTAATTTAAATGTTACTAATTTAAGAAGATGGACAAAAGATGAAATAGAACTATTAAAAAAATATGTTAGTGAAGATAAATCGATTGAAGAGATAGCTAAAATGTTAAATAGAGAACAAACTGCAGTAATTTTAAGAATTCAAAGAGAAAAAATAGATCATTCTTTTGGCAATAAAAAGTTTTGGACAAAGGAAGAAGAAGATTTACTTTGTGATTTATGGGGAAAAAAATCAATAAATCAAATAGCAACCAAATTAAAAAGAAGTGCTAGTTCTATTAATAATAAAGCATATCAACTAGGACTGGGTAACATTGTTGATTACTTTTTTGATGGAATACTACTTACAGATCTATCAAGAATATTTAATATTAGTATACATGATATTTCTATTTTATGGGTATCACTTGGTTTGAAAGTTAAAGAAAGAAATATTACTAATAATAAAAGTTATAATTATGTAAAAATAGATGATCTAATGACTTTTCTTGAAAATAATCAAAATTTATTTGATAGTAGACTTCTTGAAGAAAATATTTTTGGATTAGAACCAGATTGGCTAGTTGAAAAAAGAAAAAGAGATAGCACATTAACTGATGATTTTTATAAAAATCGAAAGAAAACAAAAGTTCTTTCACTTAGAAAGGATTGAAAAAATGACTAGATGGACTCCTGAAGAAGAAAATTTACTTAGAGAATACTCTAAAAAATATATTACTAAAACAATTGCCAAAAAAATGAATAAAAGTGTTGTTGCTATTCAAAAAAAAGCACTTAAACTTGGAATAGAACTTCATGGCAAAAAAGATATATGGGTTAAATGGAAGGAAGATTATTTAAAGGATAATGTTAATAAAAAATCAATTAATGAAATTAGTAAATTTATTGAAATTACTCCATATCAAATAAATAAAAAATTAAAAGAATTAAATATTGTTCCTTCTTTATATGCTACTGATTGGACTGATGATGAAATTAGAATATTGAAAAAGTATGCTCCAAAATGTCATTATACTGAGCTTGTTAAATATTTACCTAATAGATCAATCGGGGCAATTAGTTATAAAATACATGATTTAAGAATTAAACATATTAGTGAATATACTACTTTTTCAAAAAAAGAAAAAGAGTTTATTAAAGATAATTGGGGCAAATTAACAATAAGTGAAATAGCAAAAGAATTAAACACATCTTATTCAGTTATACAAAGATATAAAAAAGAACTAAATTTACCAACTTTACAACAAAATAGGAAGTGGACAGATGAAATTATTAATAAAATTAGAGAAGATGCTAAAACAATGACTAAGGAACAGCTAGCTAAAAAATACAAGACATCCACTAATCAAATATCATGTTTGCTATCAAAATATAAGATAAAAGCCGTTACAAAAAAATTTATGTGGACAATAGAGCAAAAGGAAGAAGTATTAAAACTCTATAGTGAAGGAAAAGATATTATTGAGATTTCAAAAAAAACATCTATTCCTGAAATAAGTATTAATAATTATTTAAAAAGATTAAATGTATTTCCTACTAAAAATAAAAGATGGACAGAAGAAGAAATAATAAGATTAAAAGAACTACTTTTAGTTCATAATTTGTCTGAAACATCAAAAATATTAAATAGATCTGAAGATAGTATAAGAAGAATGGCATCTAAATATAATATATCCTTAAAAAAAGAATTCTGGACTGAAGAAAAAATAAATATGTTAATAGAATATAATAAAGATTATACTCCTGAAGAAATAGCTGAAAAATTTAATTTAGCGACAAATACAATAGTTACAAAATTAAAAGAATTAAGTATTACTCCAAATTATAATTCAAGAAAGAATTGGACAGAAGAAGAAAAAGAAAAACTAGAAATTCTGTCAAAAACAATGACAATAAATGAAATAGCTAAAGAATTAGGTAGATCTACTAGCTCTATTGAATACATGCTAAGTACTTTAAACATAAAACAAGTTATTAATAAAGTATACTGGACACCTGAAGAAATAAATTACTTAATTGATAATTATAATAAGATTAGTACTAGCGATATAGCACTAGAATTAAATAAAACAGAATCATCTATTATAAATAAAGCAAATAGATTAAAGATTAAGAAAGGTACACCTAAAAAGGAAGAAAAGAAAGAAGAAAAAAGAAGGATTTGGACAAAAGAGGAGGAAGAATTACTTTCAGATCTTTGGGGAAATTATTCAGTAGAATATATAGCAAATAGATTAAATAGAAGTGTATCTAGTATAAGAAATAGAGTTTTTTTATTGAATCTAGGTTCTTTTAATGATAATTTTATTAATGGAATATCATTAGGTGATATATGCAGAATATTTAGTATTTCCCGAATTAAACTTAATGACTGGATTTTGCTAGGTTTAAATGTTAAAATTAAAAAGATATCTAATTTTAAAGAATTTAGTTATGTAGAACAAAAAGATTTAATGGATTTTCTTTATAATAATCAAGATGTTTGGAATAGTACATATCTTGAAGAAAATATACTAGGTATAGAACCTGATTGGCTTATAGAAAAAAGAAAAAGTGATAAAGAGTATAAGCCAATCACTTTAAAAAAACAATTATTATTAAAAAGAGACGTATATTATGCAAAAGATGGTGATAAAGATGAACATGGAGAAAATTAAAATATTGAAGAGTCTAAAAATTGATTTATCTAATAAAAATAAAGAAGATATTAATAAATTAATAAATGAAGACAATGAATTAAAAAAATTATTAGATAATTGTTTTCCTGATAAAAATATAGATGCAAGTAAATTTGAAGATTTAAATTTAAATGATAATATTTTAAAAATAGTTTTAATATATTTTGATAATAATGGATTTAACTTTATATTTGATGATGAGAAATTAGAAGATGAAATAGATGATGATTATTTTGAAGTGGATTCTAAAAAAGCATTTGTTAGAGAAATTCAAAAATATAAAATGCTAGATTATGAAGAAACATGCAATTTATTTAAAGAATATAATAGAACTAAAGATCCAAAAATAAAAGAAATAATATTTAAGTCTAATTTAAGATTAGTGCTGTATTTTGCAAATAAAAAAAGAGATAGAGGAATAGAATTATTAGATTTAATTCAAGAAGCAAATATTGCTCTTTTAAAAGCAATTGATAAATATGACTATACAAGAGGTACTAGATTTTCAACTTACGCTGTTTATTATATAAAAACGGCTATAAATAATACAATTTTAGATAAAGCAAGAATTATAAGATTACCTAGATATGTATCACAAGGTTATGATAATGTAAAAAATGAGATTGAGAAGTATAAGAATGAATATGAAAAAATGCCTAGTCTTGAGTATTTATCAGAAAAGACAGGCTTTTCAGTTCAAATATTGAAAGATCTTTTATTATATAATGAACCTGTTTCAATCAATCAAACAGTAGGTGATGATGATACAACTTTAGATGAATTTATTTCAGATAATATTGATGTTGAAGATGTTGCTTTAGATAAAGTGTTTAAAGAAGAATTGTCAGATAGTGTTAATGATGTACTTAATATGCTAACTAAAAGAGAAAGAGAAGTAATTATACTTAGATATGGAATAAAGGATGGAAAGAAAAGAACTTTAGAGGAAGTAGGTAAAATATTTGGTATTACAAGAGAAAGAGTAAGACAATTAGAAGCAAGAGCTCTTAATAAATTACGTCATCCAAAGAATACTGTAAAAATATTACATTACTTAAATAAATAATTGGTATTTCCAATTATATTGCCCCATGGCCAAGCGGTAAGGCGGTAGACTCTGAATCTATTATGCGCAGGTTCGAATCCTGCTGGGGCAACCATCTTTTTTTTTGCTTATTTTTACTAAATATGCTATAATATGTGCTTAGAAAAAGAGGGGTTTCTATGAAAAATAATGAATTTATTTTATCGGTTAAAAAAGTAGATAATGGCGGTATTATTTTACCAAAAGAATATACAAAAAAAGATAGTGTAACAGCTACTTTTTATGAAATGTGTATAAGATTATATAAAGATGATATTGATTTATTAAAAGGTAGACATATTATTTTTAATGAAAAAGAAAGAAAAATAATTAGAACTTTTTATACACACCAAGATGATTATGAAATAAGAAATGGTGTAATGATAATTAATACTGATTCTAAATATAAAAAAATGTATGAAATAAAAAAAGAATTATTAATGGTTAAAAATAATAAATTTATAGATTTAGTTGAAATAAATAATATTAATAATTATTTAGATAAAATGGGACTAGATAATAAGCAATATGATGAATTAAAAGAAAAAGATACTATTTTAAAACGAAATCCTTCATATAAATTAAAGTATTGGTTTAAATAATAATTTGTGCTATTATATAACTAATGGAGGATTATTATGAAAAAAGAAATTAATAAGAAAGAATTAGTTAATAAAAGTAAAGGATTTATATCTGAATTTAAAACATTTATCTTAAGAGGTAATGTTATGGATATGGCAATAGGTATAATTATAGGTGCAGCTTTTTCAGATATAGTAACTGCATTAACAAATGATTTTATTAATCCGCTTATAAACGGAATAGGTGGAGCAGAAGTTGCAGGAAGAATTAAGATATATGGTGGTCAATATCTTAACTGGGGTGATTTTTTAACATCAGTTATTAATTTTGTTATTATGGCTTTTGTATTATTTGTTATGCTTAAGACTGTTAATAAAATAATGACAGGAAATAAGAAAGAAGAAAAAGTAGAAGAAATAGTAAAAACTGATGAAACTATTTTACTTGAAGAAATAAGAGATTTATTAAAAAAGAAAAAATAAAAAAAATACTTGAATATTACAATAATTTTTGATATAATTTTTATTGTAATTTTTCTAGCGATGTAGCTCAGTTGGCTAGAGCGTTCGGTTCATACCCGAAAGGTCGTGGGTTCGACCCCCTCCATCGCTACCATATGAATATTAACGAACTATTAAGTTCGTTTTTTTACACTTTAAAAGACTTATGTCTTTTTTTTTATGTAAAAATATTATATAATTAATAAAAATAATATTGGAGGAAAATATGAAGAAAATATTTTATCGTTTTATTTTTCTTATTGCTTTAGTTATAATTACTGGATGTACTATTAAAGGTAATAGTAATAACAAATTAGTTTGTACTTCAGGAAAGAGTGTTGATACTTTTTATTTTGATTCAAATAATAAGTTTTTAAATGGAAAAACTGTTATGGAATCTGATGATGAAAAAAGTGCAAAAGAAATGTATGATAGATTAATATATAATAAGAAAACATATAAAACACAAGTATATGATAAAATTACATTAAAAGGTAAAAAAATTGAAGTTACTTTTGGTCCTAAAAATTATTATGTTTCTCAACGTCAAAGTGAATTAAAAAATATGACTAAGGAAGACTTTAAAGAATATTATGAATCTCATAGTTTTGTTTGTGAGTAATTTTATAAATAAAGACTTAATGTCTTTTTTTTTACTTCTAATTAATGTATAATAAAAATGTAATAATTAATTATAGGGGGAAAAATGGAAGAGAGCATAAGATTATTAGAAGAATTAAATGAATATGAAATTGCATTATCTAGTGAATTTATTAGTTATTTAAAAAGACTATTATTTTTAGAAGTTTCAGCTTTAGATAATAATTATATTACTGATAAAGATAGAGAAGTATTTAAAAACATAAAAATATACAAAGATATTGTTTATTATAATTTAATTACAAAAGTAAAAGATTTTTTAGAAGAAGAAAAAATTAGTTATAAGAAAACATCATCTGGTATATCAGTAAATATGTTTAATAAAGAATTATTATCTATAATAATGAGAAATAATTTTAATATATATTTAAATACTTATATTCATAATGAAAAATATAGATGTAATATTATTGATTATATAAATTCTCAAATAAATTATTTAAGTAAATGTAATTTCAAAGATATGAAGCATATTAATGAACTTTATTATTATGAAGAAGAACTTAATAAAATTATTAATAGAAAACAAACTGATGAAACAAAAAAAGAGGAAGTATACTCAGTAATATTTGCAGATAAATTATTAGATAATATAAATTTAAGTAATTTTTCAGAAGAAAAAGTATTTACAGGTAATACTTATAAAAAAGTGTTAAAAAAGGAATATCCTTTAATAAAAATAGAAAAAAATATAAATTATTTATAGGAGTAAAATTATGAAAATAGTATCATGGAATGTAGCGGGGTTTAGAGCTTGTTTAAAAAAAGGTTTTGAAGAATATTTTAATGAAGTAAATGCAGACGTATTTTGTCTTCAAGAAGTAAAAGCAACTATGGATCAAATCCCATTTAATCCAGAAGGTTATTATTCTTATTTAAATCCAGCAGAAAGAAAAGGTTATTCTGGAACAATGGTATATACAAAAATAAAACCTATTAATGTTACATTTGGAATAGGCAAAGAATTATATGATGATGAAGGTAGAGTAATTACTTTAGAATTTGAAGATTTTTATTTAGTAACTATGTATGTACCAAATGTAAAAAGAGATTTATCTAGACTTGATTATAGAATGGATTGGGAAGATGAAATAAGAGGTTATTTAAAAAAACTAGAAGAAACAAAACCAGTTGTTATGTGTGGTGATTTAAATGTTGCACATGAAGAGATAGATATAAAAAATGCTAAAGCAAATATTGGTAATGCGGGATTTACATATGAAGAAAGAGGTAAATTTACAGAACTTGTTGATGCAGGATTTATTGACGTTTTTAGATATTTTAATTCAGATAAAGAACAATATACATGGTGGAGTTACATGGGTAAAGCAAGAGAAAATAATGTAGGGTGGAGAATAGATTATTTTATAACATCTAAAAGTATAATTGATAAAGTTAAATTAATTGAAATACATGATGATATAAAAGGTAGTGATCACTGTCCTATAAAACTTGATATTGATTTAATTTGACAAATAATATGATTAATTATATAATAACCTGGCTTAAAAAAAGGGAGGTTATTATGGATAATATAACAAAAAAATATTATAAACTTTTAAAACGTGGTTTAACATATGAAGAAATAGATAATATGATAGATCTTGACTATAGTATAGTTTTAAAGAAAAATTATGCCGTATTTGATGATAAAATTACAAGTAATGATATAACATACTTAAATGGTATTAAAACTGTTTTAAGACATGAACGTGATTATGAAATACATAAAATAGCTTTATATAATGCATATGTACTTTTATATATGGCTGAAAAAGAATATTTAAGTGAAAATAAAAAAAGCTTAGCATAAGCTTTTTTATTATTTATATAAAATATCTATATCAACATCACCATAAATTCCGTTTATTCTACCGCTATTACTCATTTGCCAAAGCATATATTCTTTATCATAATTAGTATTATCTGTATAGTGGGCAAGCCATATATTAGAATTATTTTTATTAAGCCAAACTTTTTCTAAATAATATTTACTAGAATAAAGCATAGTTTTATATCCTTTTTTATTCATATTCTTTTCAAACACACTATATAAATTATCTAAATCATTAGAATTTAAATGTAGTTCATTAAAGTCATTCCATGATTCAAAATCATATGCAATAGGTAATTCTAATTTATAACCTTTTAAATGTTTTAATATAAATTTACTTTGTTTATTAATTTCATTTATTGATCCAGCATTAGTATAAAAATATACACCAACTTTTAGACCTGCTTTTTTTGCATTTTTAATATTAGTTTTATAATATTTATCTAATTTTAAATCTTCATTTTTATGAGATGAAAATGCCATTCTAATAATAACAAATTCACAACCATTTTCTTTTAATTTATTAAAATCTATATCTCCCTGCCATTCTGATACATCTATACCAATCATTGTGTTATCATTTTTATAATTATTTATAATATCACTAAATTCTTTTACCTCTGGTGTATAAGAACCATTATCCTCATTAATTTCATTAACAATATTAACTGTTAAATCTTCTTCTAGAGTATTATTTGAACTATCTATAATATTATATTTTAAATAATAAGTTCCAACTTCATTATAATTAATATCACCAGTTATTTTGCATTTAGGATTTCTATCATAATTATCTATATAACTAATATTTTTACAAAAGTCTTTTTCTTCATTTACAATAATTGTTTTATTAGATGAATAATTTATTAATATTGGCTTTTCATTATCAATAACATTATATTTTGCTCTATATTTATATTTTCTTTTTTTATAAATATAATCAATTATAACTTCTTGTTTATTTATTTTATTAGTATTTAAATATTTATTTTGATTAGTTATTTTTACATTACTATCTTTTACTATATCTTTTACTTTCTTTTTATCATATACATTTATATTATCCTTTTGAATATTAATGTATACATCTTTTGGTATTTCGTATGGATCGTATGAACAACCACAAATAGATATTATTAATAAAATTAGAACTATTTTTTTCTTCATATTTTTCACCCTAATATAATTATATATTATTTTTATTTATTTTGTATAAAATTCTTTATTCCTATACTAAAAAGATGTATAATAATACCAGTTTGGGGTGCCTATATGAAAGAAGAGAATAAAGCATTTTATAGTAAGAGATTTATTACAGAGGATTTATCATTTTTAAAAGATTATTTGTTACTTAAAAAAATATCATACAATAAACTTTCAAAAGAGTTAAATGTCTCTTCATCTTATTTAAGAAATTGTGTTAATAATAAAACTAAAATGAAAAAAAATATTTTTAATGGTCTTCTTAATGTTCTTTCTTTTTCTTCATATGAAGAATTAAAAGAAGAAGCAATAAGATTTATTAATGAACAAATGGATAAATCACCTGATCTTACTTTTTTTAAAGGATTTTTACTTAAAGAAAATGTTTCAGTAGCTTCTTTTGCCAAAGAATTAAATATTCCTATAACATCATTTAAAAATGCTGTTACAAAAGGTATTAAATTAAATAATGATTATTTAGATAGTATATTATATTTTTTTGATGTTAAGTCTATTAACGAATTAAAAGAAAAAGTAGAAAATAATGATAAAAATATTAAAGAAAAAATAATTGAATTAAAAAGATATAGAGTAGAAGATGATGATTTAAAACAAAGAATAAAAGATAATAATATTAAATATACAGATATTGCAAGAAGAGTATCTCTTTCAAGAAATTCAATTTCATGTTATGTAAATAATAAATATTTAATGTCTTATAAAATGTATAAAAAAATATCTGAAGAAGTAGATAATATAATTAAAGAAGAAAATGATAAATGTAATATTAGTTCTTTTGGAGAAGTTATGAAGATAAATAATATTTCACAAAGAGATTTATTTGTTTCTCTTGATATGTCATCTTATGAATTAAAAAGATTATTATCTGGAAGTAAACTTACCAGTAAAGAAGAAAAAGAAAAAATATATTATGCTTTATGTGATTTACTTTATATTAGATATTTAGAAGTAGAAAAAAAGAATTTATTATGTAGTAAATTAATATTAGAATCTCTAATAGATACTGATAATAAAGTAAAAGACCATATTACTAATAATAAGTTTAATTCATCAATAGTAAATTATAATTTATTATTTAGAATTCTAAAAAAATATGATTTATCACCAGTAGATAAAGAAATAATATTTTTATTCTTTGTAAGTGATTATTCAATTAATGAAATAAAATTAGTTACAAAACATAATGATGATTATATAATAAAATTAATAAGTGATGCTTATCAGTTATATATTGAATTATACTATAAAGAATATTCTCATAATCTAAAACTTATTAGGAGGAAGAAATATGGAAAAACTAAATAAAATTATTACAGTGTTAGCACTTATATGTTTTATATTTTTAATAGGAGTTATAACATATAAAATAGGTACAATAAATGGAAGAAAAGAAGCTTTAAGAGAAAAGAATAAAGTAGTTAGTAAACAAAATAAAAAAGTAAAAAAAGAAGAAACAGAAGTAAAAAAGAATATTTATTATTCTTATAATGGTAAATTAAATTTAAAAGATAAAAAAATTGTTAATAAAAATGGTGAATCTTTTCAGTTAAAAGGTATAAGTTCTCATGGTATTCAATGGTTTAAAGAATATGTTAATGATGATAATATAAAAACTTTAAAAAAATACGGAGCAAATGTATTTAGAATTGCAATGTATACAGAAGAAAATGGATATACAGTTAATAAATCTCTTAAGAATGATGCTTTTAAAATGATGGACTTAGTTATAAAAAATGATATGTATGTAATAATTGACTGGCATATATTAAGTGATGGAGATCCATTAAAACATTTAAATGAGTCAAAAGAGTTTTTTGATGAAGTATCTAAAAAATATAAAGATTATGATAATGTAATATATGAAATATGTAATGAACCAAATGGTAATGTAACTTGGGATAATAATGTAAGACCTTATGCTAAAGAAGTATTATCTGTTATTAGAAAAAATAAAAAAGATGCTATAGTTATCGTTGGAACACCAACATGGTCACAAGATGTTGATAAAGCAGCAGAGCATCCACTTAATGATGATTATGTTATGTATTCACTTCATTTTTATTCAGGAACTCATACATCATGGCTTCGTGATAGAGCAAAAGAAGCTTTAAATAAAATTCCTATATTTGTAAGTGAATGGGGTGTATCTGATGCATCTGGAAATGGCGGTGTTTATCTTGATGAAGCAGATAAATGGATGAGTTTTATAAATGAAAATAATTTATCTTGGGTAAATTGGTCATTAACAGATAAAAATGAATCATCAGCACTTTTAAAGGAAAATACAAATGGTGTTGTTAATGATAACAATTTAAGTGAAAGTGGAAAATATATTATTAATCAACTAAAGAAGAAGTAAAGAAATAAGAAATTGTTTCTTTTTTATTGAATTTAAATAAATAATGTATTATAATGTATATTAGTAAAGTAGGAGGAAGAAATGAGTAAAAAGGAAACTAAAGTTAAAGAAAATAAAAAGACTGAAAAAGAAACTAAAACTATTACTAAAAAAGAAGAAAATAAAAAAGTAGATAATAATATTGTTATAGTAACAGGACTTGTTGCTGCTATATTAGTTATTCTTTTGTTTATTAACTTTATTTTTAGTGGTAATATTGGAAAAGCTAATGTAAAGGATGATATAAAAAGCGTTAAAAAAATACTTAGTACAAAATATAATGATATATCTTGTGTAGGTACAAAATGCGAATATGTTGTTGGTACAACAGGAGATTCACTTAAAAAGACTACATACAATGTATTTAATTTAAGTGGAAGAAAGGTTGCTACATTTAAAATTGATTACAGTAAAAAATCTGCTAAATCTACAGATATAGTTGATGCAACTGACAATTTTATAATTACTAGAACAACAAATAACAAAAGATTCTCTTATGTACTTCGTAGTACAAAAGGTAAGAAGAAATATACTTCAAAAGATAGAATAGATATAATTAATGATAAATTAGTTGCAGCAAGAGATGAATCATCATTTAATATTGTTGATAAAAATGGAAAAATAATTATTAGTGATATTGATTCTTATGATAAATATGCTGATGGTAAATATTTTAATGTTACTGTAAAGAAAAATAAATATATTGCTAATGCACAAGGTGAAGAAGCATTAAAAAAATATTATATTTCTGAAGAAATTAAAAATGAAAATGATGAAACAAGATTCTTAATAGTTAAGAGTACAAAAAATGATTCATATTCATATTTTGATGTAAAAAAAGCAAAAATAGTAGGTGAAAAATTTGATAGTTATACTGTTGATGAAGATAAAAATGTAATTATATCAAAAAGAATGAATGAAGAAACAAAAAGATATTTATTAAAGGATAATGGAAAACAAGTAGAATATACTGATGATACAGATAATGTGTATGATAAAATAGTTAAAAAAGTAGATAGTGAAAAATACTATGTTTATAGATATGGTATTAATAGTGCAAAACAAAAATTTGTTGTTGCGAATGATAAAGAAAAAAGAAGCCTTGGTATTTTAAATATTAAAAATAATAAATTTAACAAATTATTTGATTATTCAGGAACATCATCATCACTAGGTGCAATTGTAACAGTAATTGATAATGAAAAAGATGTTTATTTAAGAATTACATGTTCTAAATACTATTGTGGTGAAACTCAAAATTATATTTATAACTTAACTAGAAATAAACAAATATATAAAGAAAATAAAAGTGATGTAATTATATCAGAATTTGCTTTATATAATGATTCATATAAAGTTGTAAAATATTCATATTCTTCAGATGATAGTGAATATGCTGGTAATTCATTTATTTATGATAAAAAGAATAAGAAAGTTGCAAGTAATGATTTTGCAATGGCAATAGTTGATAAAAAATTATTAGTTGGTTCAGTTAGAACAAGTGGACTTGCAATTTATTCTGTAAAAGAAAAGAAAGTACTAAATAAAAATACAAATTTAGCTACTAAAATTGAACTTGGAGATAATATTTTCTTTAGATTCAATACTAAAAAGAATAGAACTTTAATTTACAAGTTAAACGGAAACAAGATTATTGATATTCCTGCTTCTAGTTATTTATCTTATACAAATAACTATATTGTATATTTAGATAACAATGATCTTAAAATTTATAATTCAGTTAATAATAGAACAAAAAGATATAAATTACGTAGTAATGAAAAATTAAATGACGAGTTTGGTGAAATGGTAAATCCATATAGAGGAGTTATAGTTGTTAATAATAGTTCTAATAAAAACGTTAAAATAGTATCTCATAAAGCAAGAGTACTTAGAAAAATTAGAAATGTTGAATTATCAACTGTTAAGAAGAATGCAAATGGTAATTTATTAATCATTGTAAAATCTACTGAAAAATCAAAAGATGTTTATGGTTTATATGTAGCAAATTAAAAGCATTATTTAATGCTTTTTTTATTTATATAATATTGTATATTATATGAAAAAATGATATAATTAATCTATATGTAATAAGGAGGGGCATTTGAATGAATAAGAAGATAGAAATCACAAATTCTTTAGGTCAAAAAGTAGATGCTGATATAATTACTGTCTTTAAAGTTAATTCAACTGACAAAGATTATATTGTTTATACTTTTAATGAAAAAGATGATAATAATAATTATAAAACTTATACATCTAGACTTAGAGAAACGAATGGACAATATTTTTTAGATGCTATTACAGATGATAATGAATGGCAAGAAGTTAAAAATATAATTGTAAAAATTGCTGATAATCAGGAGGAAAATCATGAATGATAATTTTGTAAATCCTACAAAACTTGCATATGATGAAGTTTTAAAGGAATTAAATGAAACTAAAAATGAATTAAAAGAAGAAATTGCTAATTTAAAACAAATAAGCGAAAGTTTAGCAAATGGAGCTCCTGTTATAAGTACTAGCGAAATTACTTCGATGGATAGTTTAATTAGTGAAGTAGAACCTACTAAAGAAGAAATGATTGCAGAAATGCAAAATCTTCAAAGTAAACCACTTTATGATATTGTTAGTATTTCTGATAATATTAGTGCTTATATGGAAGATAGCAATGTTAAAACAATGAATTTAACTTCTGAACAATTAATAAATATTTCTAAAAAGAACCCTGTAGAAAATAAAAACTTAATATAAAGGAGAAATATCATGAAATCATTAAAAATTAAAAATAAAAAAGTTCTTATAATAATACTTGTAGTATGCGTTATTGTTTTATTATCAATAATTAAATTTGCTTTTTCAAATAGTGAAACAGGTAAATATGGTAATAGATTAGATAGTATCAAAAATGTTAAAGTATCTAACAAAGAAAAAGATTCGATAAAAGAAGCAATAGAAAAAGAGGCAAAAGCATCTGATTGCAGTGTAAATGTTCAAGGTAAAATTATAAATGTAATTTTCACAATAAGTGATGATGGCACTGTAGATGAAGCTAAAGCAATTTCTGGAAAAATACTTGAAAAATTATCCGATGATATTAAGAGTTTATATGATGTACAAGTGTTTGTAAGAAAAAAAGATGCTAAAGATAGTACTGATTTTCCAATGATTGGATATAAGAATACTAAAAATAATAAATTTGTTTGGTAGGTGTAGTATGAAAAAAAAGAATTATAAAAGACTATTATTAGTTTTAATTCCTATATTTGTTATATCAATATTAGTTTTAATATCTATTATGATAAATAACAAAAATGACGCAAGAGGAGTATTTTCTGTTCTTGAAAAAAGATGGATTGAAAAAAATCAATCTGAAATAATTGATGTTGGAATTACTAATGATTTACCAGTATTTGGACAAGATGGTGATGGTGTATTTTTTGATTATCTAAATGATTTTACAAAAGAAAATAATATTAAATTTAATATGCTTCCTTATTCAATTAATAAAAAATCATCAACTAATAAATATTATTTTGAAATAAATAATAAATCTAAATTATCTGATAATGAATTATTATTTTATAGAGATAATTTTGTTATAGTTAGTAAAGATAATAATAAAATAAAAGACATATCAGAACTATCTAATACAACATTAGCAGCTTTAGAATCTGATTTAAATGTTGTTAAAAATTATTTTTCAGAGAATAATCAAATTATATATAATAGTTATACAAATATTTCATCAATTGTAACTTCTCTTAATAATAATGATGTATCATATGCAATAATTCCTAAGAATCTTTATATTGAAGAAATATTTAAGAATAATTATTATATTGTATATAATGCTCATGAATTATCTACTAATTATATTTTAAAAGTAAATGGTGATAATAGTGTATTAAATAGTATTTTAAGAAAATTCTATATTAGATGGAGTAATAAAAAATTATCTAAATCATATAATAGTAGAATTTTTGATCTATATTTTGATAAAAAAGAAATAGATGATGTAACAAAATCTAATTTCTTAAGTAAAGAATATACATATGGATTTGTTAAAAATCTTCCGTATGAATCTAAAATTAACACTGAATTTATAGGTTATAATAGTGAAATATTAGATGATTTTTCAAAAAGAATGGGTATTACATTTAAAATAAAAGAATTTTCATCAGTAGAAAAATTAACAAAGGCACTTAATAATGGAAAAGTTGATGTAGCATTTAATTATTATAATTATAATGATTTAGATACAAATAATTTTGATAATACATTTTCTCCTTATACAGAAAAAATAGTTGTATTATCACATCAAAATAATAGTGATGTAAGTATATTTTCATTAAAATCATTAAAAAACTATGATGTGGCTATGATTGATTCTAAATTATCTAATTACATTAAAAATAATTATGAATTAAAATTTGATAAATATAAAAATGATAATGCTTTATTTAGATCAGTAGATGTAGATGATATTTTAGTACTTGATTATAATACATATAATTATTATAGAAATACTAAGTTAAATGATTATCAAGTATTATATGAAGATTATATTGATATTAGTTATAATTTTATTGTACTTAATTCAAATGTTAATAAAGCTTTTAATGGTTTATTTAAATATTATTTATCTGATATTAATTCAAGTTTATATCAAGCAAAAGCTTATAAAAAATTAAAATCAGATGAAAAAATGATAGATATGAAGTATATTTATGCTGCAATATTCCTAGTATTTTTACTAATTGCATTCTCATTACTTTATAAAAAATCAAAAACTTCTAAAATAGTTAAAAAAGCAGAAAAAATTAAATATGTTGATTATTTAACTTCTTTAAAAAATAGAAATTATCTTAATCAAAATTATCCAAAATGGCAACAAAACAAAATATATCCTCAAGCTATAATTATAATAGAACTTAATAAAGTAGGACATATTAATGATGTATATGGTCATGAAGAAGGGGATATGGTTATTAAAAAAGCTGCAAATATATTAATAACTAATCAATTAGAACAAAGTGATATTGTAAGAACAAACGGAGATGAATTCTTAATATATTTAGTAGGTTATGAAGAAAATAAAGTTATTAGTTATATGAGAAAATTATATAAAGAATTTAAAACTTTACCTTATGGTTTTGGTGTTTTACTTGGTTATAGTATGATCTTAGATGATGTTAAAACTATAGATGATGCTATGAATGAAGCTGTTCTTGAAATTAAAACAAGTAAAGAAATGAATAATGCTGAAGATGAATAATGGTGAAAATAATGGAAAAAATTAGAAAAAACAAAATTTATAAATTATTTATGGAAACGCTAACTAATCCTGTTATGCAAATCTTGCCAGGACAAGTAGCTTTCTTTTTTGTGCTTTCAATTTTCCCGATAATTCTTATTCTAGGTGTTATAGCACCAACTTTTGATATTTCGATGGTAAAAATTGTAGAATTTGTTAAAATGTCCTTACCAGCAAATACAAGTAAAGCAATTTTACCTTTATTAACTGGTAAAAGTTTTGATATAAATATTATGATTTTAATATTATCATCAATTTATCTTATATCAAAAGGAACTAAATCAATTATTATTGCATCAAGTACTGTTTATGGAGTAAAAGAACATAAAACTATTCAAAATATAATAAAATCAATTATTATTACAGTACTTCTTGCATTATTATTTGTCTTTATTGCTGTAATATCAGTATTTGGTGAAAAAATATTAACTATTTTAGTATCATTTGCTCATTTAGATAATAATTATCTTACTATATATAATATGTTTAGATGGCCAATGACATTCTTTATTATTTATTTTGTAATAAAAATAGTTTACACTATTGCACCTAATAAAAAAGTCAAAGCAAAAGATGTTACTTTAGGTGCAATTACGACTACATGCATGTGGGTATTAGTAACAATTATTTATTCATATTATGTTGTTCATTTCTCATCATATAACTTATTTTATGGTAGTGCAGCAAATTTAGTAATTTTACTTTTATGGGTTTATATTATTTCGTATATATTTGTGTTTGGTATGGTTATTAATGTAACTAGAACTAAATATAGTGAATCAATAAATATGTAAAGATACTTGTTTATAAGGAAAAAAAATTATAAATATGGTATAATTAAATGTGCAGGAGGAATATATGAAAAAGATTAAAAAAACATTCAAAAAGATAATGAAATTTTTTAAAGAATTTCAATATAAAGAATACGCAAATACTAATAAGTTATTTTTAACATTTGTAATTTCATCATTATTAAATTCAACATTACTTAGATTTTTTACAGTTAAAAACTATTTTGCAATTAAACCAATACTTGCAGATCTTGCGATAATTCTTTTATTTGGATCCTTTGTATATTTATTTAAGAATAAAAAGAGATTTACTTATTTACTTATTTTATCTGTAATATTTACTTTAGTATGTATTGTTAATACATTATATTACACATATTATATGAGTTTTGCCTCATTCTCATTAATTGCTGTTAGTTTATCAGTTGTTGATGTTGGTGATGCTGTTGTTGAAAATGTGCTTGAATATAAGGATTTCTTATTTTTGTGGCAACCAATACTATTAATAGTAGTACATCATTTGTTAAAAAGAAAAGATTACTATAATAGAGTACAAATGAGTGAAAATAGAAAGAAAAAATTCTTAGGTACACTTGTTACTGGAATAAGTGTTTATGCATTATTCTTTATGACAGTTACGGCTTTAGAATACAGTAGACTTTCTAAACAATGGAATAGAGAATTTTTAGTTACAAAATTTGGTGTTTATACATATCAAATGAATGATTTAATAAAGAGTTTAGATGCTAAATTTAATACATTGTTTGGTTATGATAATGCTGCTAAACAATTTAGAGATTATTATAATACTAAAGATAATACTAAAAAAACAAACAAATATACTGGAATATTTAAGAATAAAAATTTAATTGTAATCCATGGTGAAAGTATGCAAGTACTTGCTATGCAACAACAATTTAATGGTAAAGAAGTAACACCAGTTCTTAATAAAATGGCGAAAGAAGGAATATATTTTAGTAACTTCTATTCACAAGTAAGTAGTGGTACTAGTTCTGATGCAGAATTTACATTCTCAACCTCATTATTACCAGTTACTAATGGTGCAGTAGCAGTAAGTTATTGGAATAGAGAATACGAATCTGTTCAAAAATTATTTAAAGAAAAAGATTATAATACATTAAGTTTCCATGGTAATAATGGAGATTTCTGGAATAGAAATAATTTTCATAATTCACTTGGATACAATAAATTTTATAGTAAAAATTCATATAAAGTAACTGAAGAAAATTCAATTGGTCTTGGTATAAGTGATAAAGCTTTCTTTAAGCAATCAACAAAATTATTAAAGAAAGAATATGATAAAAATGGTAAATTTATGGCAACATTGATTATGCTTTCTAATCACACACCATTTAGTGATGTAGACAAATACGGAGAATTTTCTGTAGATATAAAAGAAGATATTAAAGAAACAACTGAAACAGGTGAAACTGTATCTAAAACTGTTAGTTATCCTTATATGGAAGGTACAACTATGGGTAACTATTTTAAATCAGCACATTATGCAGATTCAGCTTTAGGTGAATTAATTACTTCACTTGATGAGGAAGGTCTTCTTGATAATTCAGTAATACTTTATTATGGAGATCATGATGCAAGACTACCTAAAAAAGATTATGTAAGACTATATAACTATAACAAAGAAACTGACTCAATAAAAGATAAAGATAACGAAGAATATGTAGATGTTGACTTCTTCAAATATGAACTAGATAGAAAAGTTCCATTAGTTATATGGAGTAAAGATAAAACTTTTGAAAAAGAAGTTAAAACAGCAATGGGTATGATTGATGTAATGCCAACTGTATCTAATATGTTTTCGCTTGATCCTAAATATAATTTAGGTAATGATATAATGAATTTAAAAGATAATATAGTTGTTTTTCCTAATGGAAATTGGCTATCTAACGATATTTATTATAATAGTAATAAAAATGAATATAAAGTACTTAATAATAATGCTGTTATAAGCAAAGAGGAAATTGATAATAATAATAAAATTGCATCTAAGAAAATAGAAATTTCTAATGATATTATTTTATATGATTTAATTAAAACTGAGAAAGATAAATTAAATAAGTCTGAAGGTGAGTAATATGAGTAAAAAGAATAAAAATGTTAAAAATAAAAAAGCAAAAAGAATATTTAGTTTAATAATTATTCTTGCTTTAATTTCATGTGGTGTATATTTTTATTTAACAAATAGACCTAGTTCAAAAGAACCAGTAAAAGCTAAATCAAAGGTAGTTGATTCTATTAAAGAATATGGATATACAATAAGTGATACTAGTACAAAATTATTTAAGAATAAATTTAATGAATTAAAAAGAGAACTTAATAAAAAAGAAATAGATAATAAAAAATATTCAGAATTAGTTGCTGAATTATTTGTAATAGATTTTTATACACTAGATAATAAGGTAAGTAAAAATGATATAGGTGGAGTTCAATTTGTATATACTAATTACAAAGCAACTTTTATTGATAAAGCTAGAGATGAATTCTATAAATATGTTAAGAATAACTTAAATGACGATCGTAATCAAGAATTACCTGAAGTATCAACTATTAAAGTTGAATCTTCTGAAGAAGTTAGTACAAGTGAATATTTTGATTCAGATGAACTTAAGAATATAGAAAGTGCATATAAAATTAATCTATCTTGGACATATAAAAAAGATTTAGGGTATGAAACTAGTAGTACTTTAATAGTTGTAAAAGATGGTAAAAAATATTCAGTTGCTAAACTAATTGGTGATGAAGAATAAATAAAGGAGTTTTCTAATGACAAAGATTGAAAAAAAGAAATTAAAAAAAGAAAAAATTAATGCTAAAGTTATTGAAAATAGAAAAAAAGGTAAGCTTAAGAAGTTTAATTTATTTTTTAACATACTTTTTGGAATGTTTTTAATGATTTCTGCTTATCTTATATATAATTTGTATAGATTAACAGGAATAGAAACTATTATTAGGTATATAGTAATGTTTTTACTTGGATTTTTAGATATATTTTTACTTATAAAATGGTTTAAAGCAATGAGAAAACCTCTTATTAGCAGATATTTAGTTATATTCTTTTGTTTACTAATTTTTGGTGCTGGTGAATTTTTTATAGCTAAAACCATCAATAAAGGTTTAAATGTAGTAGAAAACATTTCTATAGGTAAATATAGAAATTATTCCTCTAGTTTAGTTGCTATGTCATCAGGTAATTTAAAAACTAAAAAAGATATTACTGAATCTACTAAAATAGGTAGAGTAAATGCTAATAAAAAAGATTATGAAGCTTATGTTTTAACTAAAGATATAATGAAAAAAGATAAGATTTCTGAAAGTCAAATCGTAGATTATGATGATTCTATTTCTATGCTTTATGATTTATATGAAGGTAAAATAGATGCTGTATTTATTACAAGTAGTTATAGAGAAACTTATAAAACAATGGATAAATTTGAAAACATTGAAAGTGAAACTATTGTACTTGATTCAGTTAAAAAGAAATTAAAAGTACAAAAAGAAATAGATGTAGTTGCATCAACTAAAAGTATAACTGAACCATTTACTATACTTTTAATGGGTGTTGATTCAACTGAAGAAAATCTATCAGATTCTAGTGGTCTTGGTGATTCATTAATGGTGATAACTTATAATCCTGATACTTTAAATGTAACAGTGTTCTCAATTCCAAGAGATACTTTTGTACCAATTACATGCTATAGAAATGTTAATAGTAAAATAACTCATGCTGCTTCAGGTGGAGACAAATGTATGATAAGTACTATTGAAAATTTCTTAGATATTAATATAGATTATTATGCAAAAATCAACTTTAGAGGACTTATGAAACTTGTTGATGCATTAGGTGGTATTGATGTAGATGTTCCATATTCTCTATGTGAAACTACAATGTGGAGAACAGAAACATATATGACATATGTTAAAGAAGGTCATCAACACTTAAATGGTGAACAAGCTTTAGGTTTATCTAGAAACAGAAAAACATATGCTAGTTGTGGTCCTGAATGGAATAAAGGTGTTCGTAACGACTTTGTAAGAGGACAAAACCAACAACTTGTTGTAAATGCTATTATTAATAAAGCAAGATCAATGGATAATATTACACAATTTTATAATGTTTTAGAGGCTGTTGGTAGTAGTATGACTACTAATATGGATAGAAAACAAATATTATCGTTCTACAATGTATTTAAAAATATATTAATTAATAGTAAAGATCTTACTGATTCAAATGATGTAATTAATATGCAAAAATTATATTTAAACGGTTCTGGTGGACTAATTAAAGATGGAATTATGAATATGAATTTATATGAATATGTACCATCAACAGAATCATTAAATGCAATTAAAAAAGCAATGAGAGTAAACTTAGGTCTAGAAGATGAAGAACCATCTTATAGCTTTAGTTTTAGTGCTGATGAGGAATACTCTCAAAAAGTAATAGGTAAAGATTTATATGGTGGAGTAGA
>CADANX010000008.1 GCA_902789425.1 uncultured Erysipelotrichaceae bacterium | reverse complement strand
ATTTTAGAAAAATATAACATATCAAACATTGATGTATTAAAAGTAGGGCATCATGGATCTAAGACAAGCAGTGGTAAAGAGTTTATTAATGAAATTAATACAGAGTATTCTGTTATTAGTGTAGGTAAAAATAATAGATATGGTCATCCAAATAAAGAAGTATTAAATATATTAGAAGACTCAAAAATATATAGAACAGATCAAGATGGAAGCATTATATTTAACATTAAAAATAATAAATTGAAAATAGAAACATGCACGCCATAGAAAGGAGTAAAAAAAATAAAAGAATAGATAGAATATATGTTAAAATAATTATAGGATGTGATTTATATGGATAAAATATGTAAAATAATGGATATATTAAGTATCATTGAATATGGTTTTAAAGATAAGAATGGAAATAACTTAATTAATAGTGAAATATGGGATAAAGAGTTTTATAATTTTTATTACCTATTGAGTCCAGAAGAATTACTAAATAGCAAATGTGGTGTTTGTTGGGATCAAGTTGAACTTGAAAGAAAATTATTTAATGAAGCTAATATAGAATGTGATACATATTTTATTTATATTGATGATAATGAAAATTTACCATCACATACTTTCCTCACATTTCAATTAAATAATAAATATTACTGGTTTGAACATTCTTGGTATGATATGAAAGGAATACATGAGTATAGTGATTTAAAAGCGCTTCTTAATGATGTAAAGATAAAATTCTTAGATAGTAGAAAAAATGAAATAAATTCAGATTTAAATTATGATATTTTTATATATAAATATAATAAGCCAAAATATCATATTAATTGTGATGAATTTTATGATTATATAAAAACTCAGAAAAAAATAAATGTTTATTAAATAAAGGTGATTAAATCATCTTTTTTCTTTGGCTAAATCCGTATGCATAAACGTATGTCACCACATGGAGACTTCGATCATATGGAAAGTGAAGAACTAGTATTAAAAGATTAGGTGGAACTATGCCAGAGGATTTAAAAACTCCTGATAAAAGTTTGAAGGAAATAGTAAATAAGAAAATTAAAGAATAATGTGAGAATTATTTTTTACATAGTCCAAACATTTGGAAGAAATAATAATAAAATAATATAAAGCATAAAAAATACTAAAATGGATATACTTTAATAAAGAGATATTTAGCAACGCCGCATAAGCGTTTATATAGATAAAGAAATCTTATATAGATTATCTTAAAAAAAAGCCAATATGGCTTTTTTACATTTTTCTATATAATCCAATTGCTTTTCCAACTATATATACTGTATCTAATATAATTGGATCCATTGTATCATTTTCTGGTTGTAATCTAAAATATCCGTTTTCTTTATAAAATCTTTTTAGTGTTACTTCATTATCCTCTGTCATTGCTACAACAATATCACCATTATTAGCAACTTGTTGTCTTTGTACTATAACAATATCTCCATCAAGTATTCCTGCATTAATCATTGACTCACCACTAACTCTTAATGTAAATACTTCTTTATGAGCAGGAATAAGATATGCAGGTATAGAAAAATATTCATCAGGTGTTTCAATAGCTTCAATAGGTGATCCAGCTGTTACTTTTCCAAGTAGTGGAACATCACATACACTATTTGTATCATATTCATTATTAACTAATAATTCTATAGCTCTATTTTTTGAACTTCCTTTTTTAATATATCCTTTTTCTTCAAGAGTATTAAGATGAGCGTGTGCTGTAGCAGGTGATGATAAACCAAGTGCTGCACAAATTTCTCTTACTGTTGGTGGATAGCCATTGTTAGCCATACTTCTTTTTAAGAAATCAAGTACTGTAGCTTGTTTTGCAGTTAAATCCTTCAAAATATCAACTCCTTCTAAAATAAGTTTAACATACAAAATGTAAAATGTCAAACAAATGTTTGAAAATGATTGACACAAACATCCGTTCGTGATAAATTTATATTAGATGAAGAAGGAGTGAGTGAAATGAAAAAGTTTTTAGAATTATTGTTTGCATACTTTATTTGTTTACTTATTGCCTTAACTTTAGTTTTTAGAGCGGAAAGTGTTGATAAAAGCTATGAGGCAAAAGAACAAGTAAATAATACTTATGCACTAAAATAAAAGATATGTTTTTCATATCTTTTATTTTTTTGTTTTTTTTGTTATAATATATTTAAGATAAATAGGGCTAGGTGATAAAAGTGGATGAAAAAGCAATTAATACTTTAAAATCGTTATCTATTGATTTAGTTCAAAATGCTAGAGGTGGTCATCTTGGTATTTCTTTAGGTGCTGCACCAATTATATACACGCTATTTGCAAAAAATATTAATATTTATCCTCCTGTATTTAATTGGATAAATAGAGATAGATTTATAATGTCTGCAGGGCATGGATCTGCACTTCTTTATTCAATGATGTTTTTATGTGGATATCCTCTAACAATTGAAGATTTAAAACAATATAGAAAAATAAACAGTAAAACTCCAGGTCATCCTGAAATAAGTACTATGGGTGTTGATGTAACTACAGGTGCTTTAGGTGAAGGCTTTGCTACGTCTGTAGGAATTGCTTTAAGTGAAAAGATTTTTGAAATGAAATATAATATTGCTAAAAAGAATCTTTTTGATAAAAAAACAAAACCACTTGTTGATTATTATACTTATGTACTTGTATCAGACGGAGATTTAATGGAAGGTATTTCTTATGAAGCAGCTTCTTTTGCTGGAACATTAAAACTTGGAAAATTAATTGTTTTATATGATTCAAACAATACATCTGTTGATGGAAGTTTAAATGATGTATTTAATGAAGATGTTTTATCAAGATTTTCAGCAATGGGATGGCATACCCAAAATGTAAAAAATGGTAAATCTGTTTCTGATATAGATAGAGCAATAAAAAATGCAAAAATGGAAACAGAAAGACCATCTATTATAAAAATAAATACTATAATTGGTGATGGATCACTTCTTCAAGGAACAAATAAAATTCATAATGATCCTTTATCAAAAGAAGATTATGAACAACTTAAAAAGAAACTTGAAAATGAAAGTTTACCATTTACAGTTGCAAAGGAACCAGCTGGTTATATAAGAGATCAAGTAATTAAAAGAGGTACACAAAAATATAGTGAGTGGGAAAAAACATATGCTGAGTATAAAGGTACTTTAAATCCAGATTTAATAAAATCTTATGCGAATTTAGAGTTTAATAATATATCAATTGACTTAACAAAACTTAATATTGAAATTGATTATGAAAATAAAGAATTACTTAGAGATAGTAATAAAAGAGTGATGAATATACTAAGTTCTCTTGTGGATAACTTTATCGGTGGTTCTGCCGATCTTGCAAATAGTACAAAAGTATATATAGATAATAAAGGTGATTTATCAAGTGAAAATTATTTAGCAAAAAATATTAATTATGGTGTTAGAGAAAATGCTATGGGTGCTATTAGTAATGGACTTGCACTATCCGGGTTTAGACCATATGCATCAACATATCTAGCTTTTTCAGATTATTTAAGACCATCAATTAGAATGAGTGCTTTAATGAATTTACCTGTTACATATATTTTCTCACATGATTCAATAACTATTGGCGCTGATGGTCCAACTCATCAACCAATAGAACAATTAGCATCACTTAGAGCTATTCCTAATTTATATGTATATAGACCAGGTGATATAAAAGAAATACTTGGAACATGGAATTGTATTTTAAATGATAAAAAACCAGCAGTTATTTCTCTTCCAAGAACAGAAGTTAAAGCACAACAAAGAACAAGTATACTTGGAGTATCAAAAGGTGCTTATATAGCGGGTGAAGAAACAGGTGAACTTGATGCAGTTGTAATTGCAACTGGTTCAGAACTTCAAGTTGCAAAATCACTTCAAGAACAAATAAGAAAAGAACAAATAGATTTAAGAATTGTTAGTATGCCATGTATGGAAAAATATTTAGAACAAGATGATGCATACAAAAGAGATTTATTTCCAATTGGAAAACCTATATTTGTAATAGAATATGGTTCTTCATATTGTTGGGAAAAATTCGTACCAAGTTCAGATTATTTATTTAATATAAATGAATTTGGAAAAAGTGGTTCAAAAGAAGAAATATTAAATTATTATAATTTAGACTTAGATCAAATAATATCTAGAATAAAAAATTTAATTAATAAACAATAATCGACATAGTTTTCATTAATAATTATCTAAAATATAATAGGTGATTAAAATGAAAACTTTTTATTTATTTAAAATTAATAATATGTTTAAAACAATTAATAAAAGTAATTCAAATTCTTTATATAGAATAATTAATAAAATATATAATGCTAAAAATGATAATTATAGTTATTATTCTAATTTGTATAAAAGAATGCATAATTTATTTAATATTGAACTTATAAATAATTGTTTAACTCAAAAATATAATGATGAATTTTATTATTATAAAAAAAGTGATAATCTTCATATTATTGATAATGCGTATGAAAAATCTATTTTATTTTTAAATAAATCATATATTAAAATAGTTTCAAATAATAGTTATAATACTTTTTTAGAAGAATTAATGAATTTAAATATTGATGCTTTTGTAATAGATTTTGATAATAAAAAATACTTTTGGCTAAAAGAACTTAAAAGACCTATAATTTTAAAATAATTTATGTTATAATCATACTTAGTAAGGAGGTAAATATGAATTATAATGAAATAGATACATCTTTACTAAAAAATTCTATTCTTAAATGTATAGATTCGGTAAAGCATTCTTCATCAGATGAAATATTAAGTGGAATAAGTAATAGTAATATATGGAATTCAAATTCAAAGAATTCTTTTAAATCATCTTTAGAAGTCTTAATAAATAAAGATTATAAAAAATTAGAAGATGAATTAAAAAAAATATTTGATTCAGTAGACTTTATAGACAATTATAATAATTTAGATAAAGAAATAATTCTAAAAAAAGAACAAATGCAATCTTTATCTTTAGATTATGAAAAGAATATAAATGAAATAACTATTCTTGAAAATGAAGTAAAGGCAAAAGAAGTAGAATTATTAAAAATTAAAAACAAATTAGAAACTTTGATTAATTGAGGTGCGTATGACAAATATTAATGTTACTATTTTAAAACAATATAATTCACAATTAAATGAAGAATATAATAATTTTACTTTAAGTACATATAGTACATTTTTAAATAGTTATATAAAGTCATCTAATAATACATATATAAAACTTATTTCAAGTAAATTAAGTAAAATGTATAAAAAAATAGATAATGATTATAAAGAATTAAATAAATGGTTTGAATCATACATTACAAACATTGATGCACTTGAAAAGTATTTATCTGGAGATTCTGGCTATAGTAAAATATCTGAAGATTCAGTTAGAAATTTTGTTCATAGAAAATTAAATGATGTTATAAGTGAAGATAACAATGCATATAATAGAATAGATAGAGTTCCAAATAGAAAAGAAGAAAAAAGTGTTAATAATTTAGATTTTGAAGAATTTAAAATATAAGGAGGAATAAATATGTTACATGATATATTATTAGTATTATTTGGTTTAATAGTAGGTGCTATAATAGGTTTTTTTGTATCTAAGAAGTTCATGGAAAAATATTTACAAAAGAATCCGCCAATTAATGAACAAATGATTAAAATAATGATGAGTCAAATGGGAAGAACACCAACTCAAAAACAAATAAATCAAATGATGAAAGCTATGAATAATGCAAAAAAATAAGTAATGTAAATTATTTGTTTTTTTTTGATTTTCTATTGATTGAATTATTATATAATGGTAAACTGATATTAAGAATAGGAGATTCACTCATGAAAAATATAAAAGAAATAACAAAATATATACTAGTTTTTGCATTTATTATAACATCAGTTTTATTAATAGAATTTAATAGTGATATTCCTATGCAAGTACAAGCAAAAGAAAAAATAAAAGAAGAAAAAGTAAAAATAAAAAAAGAAAAAAATAATAGTATAAAAAAGGAAAAACAAGATATTGAAAATAAATAAAGAATAAGAATTATTTCTTATTTTTTTATTATTCATTTACATGAATTATTTTTTTGTGATATAATTATTTTGAAAATAGGAGCAGGATATGAATAAGTTATTAGTTATTGTTTACGTACCACTTCTTGACGAACATTATGATGTATTTATCCCTATTAATAAAAAAATAGGTACGATTAAGAAAATTATAATTGATTCAATAAATGAAATGTCTGATAACGCAATAATAAACCCAGATAAAATGCGTTTATTTAATAAAGACGATTGTAGACTATATGATAACAATATTTATGTAAAAAACAGTAGTATCAAAAACGGAACTGTATTAATGCTCGTTTAGTGAAGGGAGGTGAGGTAAATGGCAGATTTAAAAATCGATTACGCACAAACAAGAAATTTAGGTAATAATGTTACAACTAAAGCTCAAGACTTCAAAAGTTTACTTGATCAAGTTAAAAGTGCAAATGAAAACCTAAAATCTTACTGGGAAGGTAGCGATTCTCAAAAATACGCTAATGAAGTTGAAGAACAAGCTAAAACTATGGACAAACTTCAAGCTACAATTGAAGAAATCGGTGCATTTTTAGTTAGAGTAGGTGATGCTTACGAAAAAGTATCTGAAGAAAATAAAAGCGCTATTAAATAATAGCTTTAAATATATATAAGGAGGTAATTTTAAATGAATGGTTCAACTTTAACATATGGGCAAATTCAAGCAATTAGCCAAAATTTAAAATCTTTATCTAGCTCAATGGAAAGTAACCTAGGTGAAGTTAAAACTTTATTTGATAATGTTGGTAATGAAGAATATTGGTCTGGTTCATCTGCATCAAGTGCAAAAGCAGAATTCGATCAATTAAGTGCTAAATTCCCAGAATTCTCAAAAGCAGTTAATGATTGTGCAGCTTACCTAGATTCAGTAGTTGCTAGTTACCAAAATGTTGATCAAAAAATTATGAGTGAACAACACTAATTATTTAAAGTCTCTATTAGCTAATATAGAGACTTTAGTCAATAAATATTATATTTATAGTATTTATTGACTAGAGGAGGCAAATGATGAAGATTACAATTGATGGTTCTAATGTTAATAAAATTGGAAGAAGTATAGTTG
The DNA here is from genome assembly GCA_902789425.1 of uncultured Erysipelotrichaceae bacterium. GTDB lineage: Bacteria > Bacillota_I > Bacilli_A > RF39 > UBA660 > RUG13038. Next base: position 30,382 of record CADANX010000008.1, on the reverse strand, counting down.
AAAGTAGTAATACTTTAATAACAGATGTTTCAAAACTTGAGTCAATAATAAGTGATATAAATACAGCTTGGGATGGTGCTGATGAACTTAAATATGTTAATTCTATGAAAGATAAATATATTAAAGAAATAACAGAATTTTCAAAAATGGTTCAAAAATATGGAGAATACTTACAAAATGTACCTGGTGCATATGATTTGCTTGATGAAACATTCTCTAATAAGAATATTAATGTGTAGGTGATTTTATGAAATTTAGTTATGCTAAAATCGAAGATTATTGCTCACAAATGAAAGCACTAAATACAGATATGAAAAAACAATTTGACTCAATAAAAGACAATATTAGAAGTGTAAATAGTAATTGGACAGGAAAGGCTTCTGATAATTATATTCAAAAAGTATCAAAAGTTAGCACTGATTTTAATGAATTTACAAGAGAACTCGATAATGCAATTAATTATTTGATTAAGTGTTCAGACAAGTATGAAAAACTTGAAAAAGATATACAAGCAGAAATTAATGAATCACTTGGTAATTCAAACTTCTTTAATATATAGAAAGTCTAAAAAAGATGGCATACGAGAATATTAATGTTAATCAATTAAGAAGTTCTATAAGGCAATGTCTTAATTCTATAGATTATAGTGAAAGTAAAGAAGTTTTATCAAGTATTAAAAATAATGGAGTTTGGAATACTGCGTCAAGAAATACGCTTAGTACTGCTTTAGATAAATTAGTTGATACTAGATATAAAGATTTAGAAAAAACTTTAAAAGCTTATTTAAAAATAGTAGATAAGATCGAAGAATACCAAAAATTATCAAAACAAATTGATGGTATGAATAGTGAATTATCTACTATGAATAGTAATTTAACAACAGCAAAAAATGTTGGTACTCAGTTAAAATCATCAAATGCTGATGTTAGTAAACAACAAGAAAATGATAACAAAATAAATAATTTGAATTCGCAAATATCTAGTAAAAAATCAGAGATTAATGGTAAAAAACAAGATTTAGATAGATTAAAAAAACAAATAGATAATATGATATAAGGAGAAATAAAAATGAACAATACTGAAAAATATTTGCCACTTGGCTCAGTTGTTTTACTTAAAGGCGGAGAAAAAAAAATAATGATTATTGGTTATTGCCCTGTTCAAGCAGGTGATAATACTAATAATACTTATGATTATAGCGGATGTCTTTGGCCTGAAGGTTTGATAAGTTCTGATCAAGTAGCTTTATTTAATCATGATCAAATTGATAAGATATTTTGTTTAGGGCTTTCAAACGATGAACAAAAAGATTTTATAACAAAATTAAAAGACTTTATGAATACACAAAATTAAGATTAATTTCTTAATTTTTTTTAAATGTTAATAATTGTACGAAAAGTACTAATGTGATAAAATATATATAATAGGGAATAGAGTAGAAAGGAAGAGTATTATGTATACAATTAATTTGGACAGTATAAAAAATTATAAAGAAAAAATTAATTCAGAAAAAAGAAATTTTAATAGTCAAGCATATAATACTTTCCGTTCTAGTTATTTAAATAATTGTTCTGAATCAATTGTTAGAAAAATGTCATCACAATTAAATAAAAAATATGACAAAATAAAAACTGGTTATTCTAATATTTCAACATGGATGAATGATTATACATCAAATGCTTTATCTATTGAATCATATTTAAGTGGTTCAGGTGGAGGTGGAATACAGGATTCAGGTCTTAGAAATTTTGCCCTTTCAAAATTAATATTACCAACAGCTAATTATGCTACAAATACAATTATAGGTGGTATGAATTTAACTTCAGATTATGCTAAAGCAATGGTTGGTGTACAATCAGGAGTAATGGATTTAGTTAAAAGTTCAGTACAAGAAACCCAAGCAAATGTTGGTAAGCTAGCTAATTCAGCAATTTCAGGAGTAACTGATGCAGTAAAGAACCTTGTTGATACTGATAAAATGGATGAAGTAAAATTGAAAGTATTAACAATGGCTTATCCAGCACTTAAACTTGGAATGAAGGCAGTTAAAACAAACGCCGAAATAGCTTCTAGATTTAAAAGTGAAGCATCTGAGATTATAAAAAATACAAAAAATTTTAGTTTTGAAAATGTGAAAGAAAAAATTGGAACTGGCGTTAAAACAGCTGGTAATGCAATCGTTTCTATTGTAAGTTTTCCATATAAATTAGGAAAGTAAGTTGGCAATATAGGTGTATCTGGTTTTAAAGAAGGATATCAAAGAGAAAAAGAGTATATTCAAACAGGTGATTTTAAATCAGCAGTAATAAATCCAATTAAGACTTATTTTGATATATCAAAAAAAATTGGTAAATCTTTATAATTTTTTTTATGTAAGAAGAAGCATTATCAAATTATGCTTCTTTTTTTCTTTTTTTTAAAACATAAATCTTTATTTTATAATTAAAATATGATAGAATAATTATATATAATAAAGAGGTTGGGTATGAAGATATTATTATTAAAAAATGATAAGATTAGAACTTTTTTATTGCCTAATAAATTTGTAGGGAATGTATGGATAACTAACTTTGATGAAAATGGTAATGAAAAGAATATGATTAATGTTGAATCTAAGAATAATGAATGGACACTTGTTAGTAATAACGAGTTTTATGTGATAGAGGATTCAAAAAGAGTACCTTATATTAAATTAACACCAAATTCTTCATACATGATTAAAGAAAACTATTCTAATAATTTCTTCTTTCTATATTGTTCTGATGATTATGAAAGTAATATGAAGTATTATGCAGCCTCAACTCCATTAGTTGTTGGTATTACTATTGGTAAGAATCCTAATTCAAAAATTGTTTATAATAATAATTTAATAGGTAGTAATCATGCAGAACTAATTTTAAAAGATGATAAAATTGTTTTAAAAGATCTTAATTCAAATATTGGGACTTATGTTAATGACGTTAGAGTAAGAGGTGAAAACATTGTTAATGTTGGTGACTTAATATTTATTATGGGATTAAGACTTATTATTCTTAAATTTGATGGTACATATGTAATTGGTATAAATAATCCAAATAATCTTGTTAATACAGTTCTTACTGGTGTAGAAATAAAAACAGATCCAGCACTTGAAAAGTTTGATGAAGCTGAAGAAGAACAAGAAATGAATTTATATACTGATGATGATTATTTTCATAGAAAACCTAGATTCATTTATTCTGTTGATAAATATGAACTTCAAGTTGATTCTCCTCCTGGTAAAGGTGAAGAACAAGAAACTCCATTAATTCTTACTCTAGGTCCTATGATGACTATGAGTTTAACTTCAGTTGTTATGATTTATAATACAATTGATAATGTTTTATATGGAGATGGTGATTGGAATAAAGCATTACCATCACTTATAACAAGTGGTGCAATGTTAGTAAGCTTTTTACTTTGGCCATTTATAACAAATAAATTTAATAGACATTTAAAAAAGAAAAAAGAAAAGAATAGACAAGTTAAATATAGTGAATATATTGAAAGTAAGAAAGAACAAATCTTAAAAGAAAAAGCATCACAAGAAGAAATACTAAATAAAAGTTACCCAACTCTTAGTGAATGTATCTCAATAATAGATGAAAAAAATGATAGATTATGGGAAAAGAGAATTGAAGATGATGACTTTACTAGTGTAAGTCTTGGAACTGGATCTCTTCCAATGGAACTTAATATAAAATTTCCAGATGATCATTTTACTTTAGATGAAGATAATTTAAAAGAAGATGTAAAAAAACTAGAACAAGCTGATAAGAGTTTGAAAAATGTACCTATACCTTTTTCGTTAAGAAATAATTTTATATCAGCAATAATAGGAAAAGAATATTTAACAAAAAGACTTGCTAAAAATATAATTTTACAACTTATGACTTTCCATAGTTATGATAATTTAAAACTTGTTGTGTTTACTACAAAAGAAAAAGAAGATACATGGAAAGATGTTAGAATTCTTCCACATAATTTTAGTAATGATAAACAAATTAGATATTTTGCATCTAATAATGATGAATATAAAGAATTATCATATGTTCTTGAAAAGTATTTGCCATCAAAAGAAGAAGATGAAAAAAGAGGAAATGAAGTAAAACTATATAATCCTTCATTTGTCATAATTACTGATTCATTTAATGCCATTAGAAACTATGATTTTATTAAGAATATTGTTGATAGAAAAGATTATGTTGGATTTAGTTTAGTTATACTAAATGAAAAAATCAGTAACTTACCAGATCAATGTAAAACATTTATTGAACTTGATGATAGTGAATGTAAAATATTCCAAAATATCGCAAATAATGAAAAACAAAAATTTGAACTTGATAGAACAAATTATGATTTAACAACTCCTGCAAGAAAACTTGCAAATTTACCAATTGAAATAAATGATGATACGGAGGGTGCTATTCCAAAAAGAGTAGGTTTCCTTGAAATGTACGAAGTTGGAAAAGTAGAACAATTAAACTGTTTAAGTAGATGGAATAAAAATGTACCTATTTCAAATATGGCTGCACTTGTTGGCCTTGGAAAAAATGGTGAAAAAATAAGTCTAGACTTACATGAAAAATTTCATGGACCTCATGGTCTTATTGCAGGTATGACAGGTTCAGGTAAATCAGAATTTATAATTACATATATTTTATCAATGGCAGTTAATTATCATCCACATGAAGTTCAATTTATATTAATTGACTATAAAGGTGGTGGACTTGCTGGTGCATTTGAAAATGCAAATTTAGGTTATAAATTACCACACTTAGTAGGTGTTATTACAAACCTTGATAAAAATGAAATTAATAGATCCTTAGCATCTATTGAATCAGAACTTAAAAGAAGACAAGCACTATTTAATAAGGCAAGAGAAATATCTGGTGAAAGTACAGTAGATATTTATAAATATCAAAATATGTATAGAAATAAAATAGTTGATGAACCAGTTTCTCATTTATTTATAATAGCTGATGAATTTGCTGAACTTAAAACACAACAACCAGAATTCATGGAACAATTAATTTCAACTGCTCGTATTGGACGTAGTTTAGGTGTTCACTTAATTCTTGCAACGCAAAAACCAAGTGGTGTTGTTGATTCACAAATATGGTCAAATACAAGATTTAGAGTTTGTCTTCGTGTTCAAGAAAAAGCAGATTCTGCTGAAGTTATTCAATGTCCTGATGCGGCATTCTTAACACAAACAGGTAGATTTTATTTACAAGTTGGTTTCAATGAAATATTTATGCTTGGTCAATCAGCATATGCAGGTGGACCTTATATTCCATCAGAAACTATTAAAAAGACAATTGATTCATCTATAAATTTTGTTAATAATATTGGTTATATAACAAAAACAATTGAGACTAAGAAGAAAGTTGAAGTTGATACAAAAAATGGTGAAGAATTAATAAATGTAGTTAGATACATGCAAAAATGTGCTGAAGATGAACAAATATATAGTAAACCTTTATGGCTTCCTAAAATACCAGCATTTATTACAATTGATGAATTAATTAAGAAATATAATTTTACAAAAGAAAACTATATGCTTAATCCTGTAATAGGTGAATATGATGTACCTAATATGCAACAACAACACTTACTTACTATTCCTTTTTATGAAGAAGGAAATGCTATAGTATTTGGTATGGCAGGTTCAGGTAAAGAAAACTTTATCACATCAATGATTTATTCTTCATTAATAACATATACTCCATCCGAAGTTAATTATTATATTTTAGATTTTGGTGCAGAAATACTTAGATATTATGATAATTGTCCTATAGTTGGTGATATATGCTTTGTTGATGATGCAGAAAAAATTAAGAATTTATATAAAATGATTTCTGATAAAATTGATGAAAGAAAGAAATTATTTGTAGATTATAATGGAGATTATGCAACATATTGTAAGAATAGCGGAAGTAGTGTTCCTAATATTGTTGTTATAATTAATAATTATGAGGCTTATGCAGAAACATATCCTGATTTTGATGATTTATTAATTGTATTAACAAGAGATTGTATTAAATATGGAATCTATTTTGTAATAACATGTAGTACACCTGAAGGTATGAGATTTAAGTTAAAACAAAACTTTGGTCAAAACTTTGTACTTCAACAAAATAATGAAGATGATTATACTGCAATTCTTGGTAATGTTCATAAATCATATCCATCTAAAATATTTGGTAGAGGTATTATTAAGAAAGAGGATATTTATGAATATCAAACAGCTTATGTATGTGAAACTGAAAAAATTAGTGATCAAGTTAAAGCAGTTAGCAAAGAATTAAATGAAAAATATACAGTAAAAGCACCTAGTGTACCAGTTCTTCCAGAAAATGTTGTATATGAGAAAATAAAACATCTTGAAGATGTAAAAGAGACAGAATTAGTTGTTGGTCTTAATAGAAAAGATTTAAGCATTTCTACAATTGATTTTTCTAAGAATATGATTAATCTTGTTACATCACTTGATTTTACAAGTATGGAACCATTTATTATTCCATTTATAGAGCAATCAACTTATAAAGAAAAATATCAAACAATTGTAATAAATGCAGATGATTTTGATTATGATCCAGAAGGTAATGAAAAAATAACATATATAGATAATAATTTTGATACAATATTTAATAATATTACTGAATATATAACAACATCATATGAAAAATATAAAGAAAACAATTTTAATAAGAGTATATTTAATAATACTAAAAAATTATTAGTATATATAATTGGTGCAAATGCATTTAAAAATAAATTATCTTCAGAAAATCAAAATGCTTTTGAAAACTTATTTAAGTTAAATGCTGAAATAGAACTAGTTAGTTACATATTTATTGACAGCTGTGATAAGATTAAGAATTTTGAATATGAAGCTTGGTTTAAGAGTAATGCAAATAAAAATGAAGGTATTTGGATAGGTAATGGAATAGATACTCAGTATCTATTAAATGTAACTCAAAGAGTACCAGAAGTAAAAGAAGAAATTCCATATAATTTCTGCTTCGTACTTGTAAGAGGTAAACCAATATTAACTAAGTTTGTTGAAAGTATAAAAGATGTAGAGTAAGAAATGTAAATTTCTTACTTTTTTAATAAAAAAATGATATAATATATTTAAGGAGGAATATCTTATGGATAACAATGATTTTATTTTTGATGATTTTGATTTTGAAAATAATTTTGAACCTGAAATTAAACCAATGAATGAAGTAACAAATGAAGTAAAGCAAGAACCGGAAAAACCTAAATTTAGTGTTTTACAAGCTTATGGTGAAAATTTAACTGATAAACAGTATGTTACTAATCCAGCTATTTCTAGAGATGAAGAATTAAAAAAAGCTATTTTAATTTTATTAAGTCCAGAAAAATCATTAGTTTTAACTGGTCCTGCAGGTGTAGGTAAAACTGCTTTAGTAGAGGGTATTGCTTATAAAATTCTTAACAATGATATTCCAGATGCACTTAAAAATTTTGAAATATATAAAATTAATACATCATCATTACTTGGTAAATATAATAATGAAGGAATTGAAGAATCTAAACTTCAAACTTTAATTGATGAGCTAAAAGCAAAAGAAAATATTATATTATTTATTGATGAAATTCATACTTTAGTTATTGAATCAAGAAAAGGTGATGTAGACTTTATTAATATGCTTAAACCTGGTCTTGATAGGGGAACACTTAAAATAATAGGTGCAACTACAACAAAAGAATATGAAGAATTTTTACTTAAAGATAAGGCATTCTTAAGACGTTTTGAAAAAGTTGAACTATGTGAACCAGACCAAGAAACAACTGTAAAAATCTTAATGGGATCAGTAAAAAAAATCGAATCATCAACAGGTGTTAAATTTCCATATACAGATTGGATTTTAGAAGAAGTATGTAAGTTTATAGTAAATATGACTAGTGAATATAAAAGAGTATATGAAACAGGTGGTAGATACCCTGATGTTTCATTAGCACTTTTATCAAAATGTTTTACTTATGCTAGATTTGAAAACTCACCACAAGTGACTTTTAAACATATTTATCAAGCTATTGTTAATTGTACTAGTGTATATGATGATGTTATAAAAAAAGAGTTACCTGTATTTAAAGAAACATTTAGTGAATGGCTTACTAAAGAAAATGTTCAAATGGATATTTAATATCCATTTTTTTATTGTTTTAAATAATTAAATCTTATATAATTAATTTGGTGATTAAAAATGCAAAGATATTTTTCAATTAATAAAGAACTAGAACTTAGCAAAGATGATATACATCATATTACAAAAGTTATGAGAATGAAAAAAGATGATAAGATACAAATAGTATTTGATAAAAAAGTGTTTCTTTGTAATATAGATAATATTAATAGTGATAATATTTCATATAGTGTAGTAAAAGAAATTATTGAAAATAATGAACTTGATGTAGATATTACTATTGCTTTTGCAATTGTAAATGAAACAAAAACAGATTTAATACTTCAAAAATGTACAGAACTTGGTGCACATAGTTTTATTGGTGTTAATATGAAAAATTCTAAAGTAAAATTAGATAAAAAAGAAGATAAAAAAATAGAAAGATGGAATAGAATTTTAAAAGAAGCTTCAGAACAATCTTATAGGACTATTTCGCCTAAAGTAGAGGGTATTTTGAGCATTAAAGAACTTGCAAATTTACCTTTTGATAAAAAATATGTATGCAGTACAAAAGAAAATGAAAAAACTATAAAAAATGTTTTGCAATGTGCTAGTAAATATGATAAGATTATTATAGTGGTCGGTCCGGAAGGTGGGATTGATGAAAAAGAAGAAGATTTTTTAGAGGAAAATGGATTTGAAAGAATAACTCTAGGAAATACAATTTTAAGATGTGAAACTGCTCCAATATTTGTAATGAGCGCGGTACGATATGAATTTATGAGGTGAAAAACATGTATTATTTAAATGACTTTTTTTTAATTCTTACAAATATGGACAGAAATAGTAAATTCTTACTTACTATGATTGCAATTATCATAGTTTTATTACTTATAATTATAATAATTAGTGCTATTTCTAGAAAAAGAGAAATCGAAGCATATAAAGCTAGAAAGCAAGTACCAACAGATAGAGAAAAAATAAAAGAAAAGTTAAAGAAATTAGATTTTCAATTAGAAAATATAAATAAAACAAAAGAAGAAAAAGAAGAGGAAATAATAGAACCAATAGAATTTGATGAACCTGTTGAGAATCCTTTAACACCTCTTGTCGAAGAAGAAAAAATAGAAGAAAAACCAGTACACGTTGAAAAAGAAGAAATAGAACAACTAGATATAGAAGATGATGATAATGAGATTGAAAGATTAACAAGAGAATTAGAAAAAAGAACAGATAATACATTTAATTTGAATGAGTTTGAAAGAGAACAAGAAAAGAGTGCTATAATTTCATATGATGAACTTGTTAAAAGAGCAGGTGCAAAAAAAATAGTTTATGAAAAAAGTAGTAAACCAATTTTAGATGAAATAGATACACCACAAAAGAGTAAAGGTTTCACACCAACTCAAATTATTTCTCCAATATATGGAACTAAAAGTACAGATGTAAAAGTAAATACAAAAACAAGAGAAGAAAAATTCGAAAGTTATAAAACTGGAGATAGAGAAATAGATGATGATTTAGAGTTTTTAAGCAAGTTAAAGAAGTTTAGAAGAGAATTACAATAAGTCTTATTGACTTATTTTTTTATTGTGTTAATATTTAATTATAGGGAGGTTTTTTTAATGCTTGAAAGTCTAAAATTAAATAACCATGATAAGATTTCTAATTACATAAAAGATAATAAAGAACGCGTTAATTCAAATAAAAAAATACAAAAAATAATCTCCAATTATTATTCTATGAATTGTACAAATTCGAATGAATTAATTTCATTTTTTGATGATACTATTACTTATAATATTTCTTTTGAAGATAACTTTAGTCAAATAATTAGATCAATTAAGAATGATTATTATTGCTTTGAATTTTTATTAGAAAATATAAAGTTGACTGAAGAAAACAGAAAACATATTATTAATATTTATATAGATAATAGTTCTTATTTAATAAATATTATGAAATATTTAAGTCTTGAAGAAAAAAGATATGTCATTAATAGATTACTATTTATGTATTCAGATTGTATTTATTTATTTGATGATTTTATTAGTGATAATGTTTTATTTGATAAAGAAACTGTTATCAAAATAATAGATTATTTAGTCGATAATAGCAAAGAGAGTATTTCACTTTTATGTCATAAATTACCAGGATATAAAGAATATATTTTAAATAGATTAATGGAAGGCAAAAATTTAGTAAATATGAATGAAGTATTACCTTATATTGCAGATGATGAATTTGATCTTGTCATTAAATGTATTTATAATAGAGCTTTAAATAATCATTTTACTAATGAAATATTTGATTTATTTTTATATACTTATAGTATCTCACCAGATGATGAAAAGAAATTTGTTGATTTAGTTCTTATAATAAATCCATCTGATGCTATAAAATTAACTCAATATGGATTAACTGCTGAAAGCTTGAATAAAATAGCATTAGAAGTATCAAAATTAGATTCAAGAGAAATATTTAACTTTTTATTAATAAATTATAATAATGGTAATTTAGAAATAGAAAAAAGAGATTTATTAGTAAATAAATTATTATTATCAAAAGATTTATTTTATATTTCATATTTTGCTTTATTTATTGATAGAAAATATATTAAAAAAATATTTAAAAATGAAAAAGATTTTATATACTTAATGAAGTATTATGACGAGTCAATTATAAATGAAAAAATAGATCCTGAATTAAATAATATACAAACATCAATAAAGAAAGCTAAAAAGAATGTAAAAAGTAATATTAAGAAATTATCAAAGAAGAATAAGTAAAATTGACTTATTCTTTTTTTATTATTATAATATTTTTGGTGATTTTGATGAAAGTGGCTTTTTATACTTTAGGTTGTAAAGTTAATATTTATGAAACAGAAAATGTTGAAAAAGAATTTAAAAATAGGGGATATGAGATAGTTAGTTTTGATGAATTAGCTGATGTATATGTAATTAATACTTGTTCTGTAACAAATACAAGTGATCAAAAAAGTAGAAAAATAATAAGATCATGCAAAAAAAAGAATAAGGATGCTATTATTATTGCAATGGGATGCTATACACAAATTAAATATGAAGAAGCATCTAAAATAGATGGTGTTAAAATTGTTATTGGTAATAAATATAAAAATGAAGTAGTTGATTTACTAGAAGAATATTTAAAAACTAAAAAATCTATTGTAAAAATTAAAAAATTAAATAGAGAAAAATTTGAAGATATGAAAATATCAAATTTTGAAAATCATACAAGAGCATTTATTAAAGTTCAAGATGGATGTAATAATTTTTGTTCATATTGCATTATTCCATACACTAGAGGAAATATAAGAAGTAAGAATAAAGATGATGTAATTAATGAAGTAAAAGAACTTGCTAAAAATGGATATAAGGAAATTGTTTTAACAGGGATAGATACTGGTCATTATGGACTTGATATAAAAGACTATGATTTTTCTGATTTACTTAATGACTTAGAAAAAATAGATGGATTTGAAAGAATAAGAATTTCTTCAGTTGAAATAACTGATTTAAATGATAAATTTTTACAAACTTTAAAAAATAGTAAAAAAATAGTTGATCATATTCATATACCACTCCAATCTGGATGTGATAAAATCTTAAAACTAATGAATAGAAAATATGATTTAGAATTCTTTTTTAAAAAAATAAACGAAATAAGAAGTATTAGAAAAGATATGGCTATAACAACAGATGTTATAGTTGGATTTCCAGGTGAAACAGATGAAGATTTTAATGATACAGTAAATACAATTAAAAAGGTAGGTTTTACTGAATTGCACGTTTTTCCTTATTCTAAAAGGGAAGGAACTAAAGCTGCTACTATGAGTAATCAAGTTGATGGACTTGTTAAAAAAGATAGAGTTAGAAAGCTTATTAGTCTTAGTAATGAACTAAAAGAAACTTATTATAAGAAATTTTTAGGCAATAAAATGGAAGTGTTAGTAGAACAAAATATAGATGGATATTTTATAGGACATTTATCAAATTATGGTAAAGTTAAGTTTGTTTCTGATGTAAGAGAAGAAAATAAAATAGTAGATGTAAAATTGTTAAAATACGAAAATGATGTATTTTATGGCGAAAAGCTACAAAATAATTAAAAAAAATGTTGAAATAAAGCCGATCAAGTGATATAATTACTTTAGTAAAAACCAAGAAGGGAGTGATAAAAGTGACAAAGGTTGTAGTAAAAAATGGTAATGTTGATGGTGCATTAAAGAAATTTAAACAAAAAGTTGCAAAGTCAGGTATCCCTTCAGAATGCAAAAAAAGAGAGCATTATTCAAAACCAGGAATTCAAAGAAGAGAAGCTAAAAAAGCTGGAATTAAAAATTCAAGAAAAAGACAAAGTCGTGAAAGAGATAATTAATCTCTTTTTTTTATGCTAAAACATTTCTTTTACTTAGAATTATGTTATAATTTAAAGTAGGTGAAGTAAAATGACAAGAAGTGAAGTAGATAGAAATAAAATATCTCCGATGATGAGACAATACTTAGAAATAAAAGATAATAACTTAGATAATATTTTATTTTTTAGACTAGGTGATTTTTATGAAATGTTTTTTGAAGATGCAATACTTGTATCTAAAGAATTAGAACTAACATTAACTGGTAAAAATTGTGGGCTTGATGAAAGAGTACCAATGTGTGGTATACCTTATCATGCTGTTAACTTATATTTAGATAAATTAATTGAAAAAGGTTATAAAGTTGCAATTTGTGAACAAACAGAAGATCCTAAAAATGCAAAAGGAATTGTAAAAAGAGATATAGTTCAAATAGTATCGTCTGGAACTCTCATGAATAGTGAATCATTAGATGAAGGTAGCAATAATTATATAGGTAATATACTAGATTTAAAATATGCTTATGTTGTTTCTTATAGTGATTTATCAACTGGTGAATTATTTTCGTTTATAACAGAACATAATGATGAAGAATTAATTAGTGAAATATTAACTCGTAATATAAAAGAAATAATTATTAATACAGATTTTAATAGACTTATTTTAGATGATGTAAAAAAGATATATAACTTGACTATTTCTGTATATAATAATAAAGATTTAAAAGAAGATTATTCATATATCTATAAAAATATAAGTGATGAAAGAATAATAGAAAGTGTTAGATGTTTACTTTCTTATTTTGAAACTACTCAAAAAAGAAATTTATCACATTTGCAAGAAGTTAAAATTATAAATCCTACTTCATTTTTAAAAATGGATATTAATACTAAAAGAAATTTAGAATTAATAGAAAACTTAAAAACAAAAGAAAAGAAATTTTCATTACTATGGTTACTTGATAAAACGAAAACAGCAATGGGTGCAAGAAAACTAAAAAAATATATTTTAAATCCACTTATTAATAAAGAAGAAATAGAAAAAAGATATGATAAGATAGAAATTCTTATGAAAGAGTTCATTTTAAAAGATGAATTAAGAGAATGTCTTGATAAAGTATATGACTTGGAAAGATTAATAGGTAGAATAGGTTTTTCATCTGCAAATGCTAGAGATTTATTACAATTAAAAACATCATTAAAAGAACTACCAAAAATAAATAGTATTTTAAAAGAATTAAAATTTGATGAAATAAATGAGTTTTCATATGTATATGAGCTTCTTGAAAAAAGTATTTATGAGGATGCACCAATATCTTTAAAAGAAGGTTATTTAATAAAAGAAGGATATAATGGTGAACTTGATGAAATAAAAGAAAATAGAAAAGGTAATAAAGATTTTGTATCTAAAATAGAAGCAGAAGAAAGAGAAAAAACAGGAATTAAAACTCTAAAAGTTGGATACAATAAAGTTTTTGGATACTATATTGAAGTATCAAAGGGAGCTATAAAAGATATAAAAGAAGAATATGGTTATGAAAGAAAACAAACATTATCTAATTGTGAAAGATTTATTACTCCAATTCTAAAAGAAAAAGAAGCATTAATACTTGGTGCTGAAGAAAAAATTATATCGTTAGAATACGAATTATTTACAGAAATAAGAGAAAAAATAAAAGAGTATATTCCAGCACTTCAAGATCTTGCAAGTAGTCTTTCTGATATAGATGTTCTAGCATCACTTGCAGTAGTAGCTGAAGATAATAATTATGTAAGACCTAAACTAAATGAAGAAAACGTTATAGATGTAAAAGGTTCAAGACATCCAGTTGTTGAAAAAGTACTTAATGATGAATTTGTTGATAACGATATTCATTTTGATAAAGATACCTGTATCCTTTTGATTACTGGACCTAATATGGCAGGTAAAAGTACTTATATGAGACAAATGGCAATAACAGCAATTATGGCTCAAATGGGAAGTTACGTACCAGCAAGTGAGGCAAATCTTCCAATTTTTGATAAAATATTTACAAGAATTGGTGCATCTGATGATCTTGTTTCTGGTGAGTCAACATTTATGGTTGAAATGATGGAAGCAAATCGTGCTATATCAGGAGCAACAGAAAAAAGTTTAATTCTTTTTGATGAACTTGGTAGGGGCACTGCAACATATGATGGTATGAGTTTAGCAGCTGCAATTATTGAATATATTAGTGATCAAGTTAAAGCAAAAACATTCTTTTCAACTCATTATCATGAATTAACTGATTTAACAAAAAGTCATAATAATATAAAAAATGTACATGTTTCTGCTATTGAAGAAAATGGTACACTAACTTTTCTTCATAAAATAAAAGAAGGAAGTATAGATAAGAGTTATGGTATACATGTTGCATCACTTGCAAATTTACCAAAACCACTTATCAAAAGAGCAGAAGAATTATTAAAACAATATGAAAGTAAAGAAAAAAATAATAGTAGTAGTTTTGAACAAATATCTATAGATTTTATGGAAGATGATTCAAATAATGAAATAATTGATGAACTTAAAAATATAAATCCACTTGAAATGACACCTATTGATGCAATAAATAAGTTATATGAAATAAAAAGTAAAATAAAATAGGAGAGTTAATATGAAAATATCAGTATCAATTTTAAATGAAATTAATAATTATAAAGAATCAATAAAAAAAGTAAATGAATCAAAATCAGATTATATTCATTTAGATATAATGGATTCTTCATTTACTGAAAAAAGTTCTTTTATCATAGATGATTTTAAAAATATAGAGTTTGATAAAAAAGTAGATGTTCATTTAATGAGTAATAATTTAGATAAATTAATAGATGAATACTCATTATTTAATCCTGAAATAATATCTTTTCATTATGAGGTAGGTAATACTAGAAAATATATTGAAAAAATAAAAGAAAAGGGAATAAAAGTAGGACTTGCAATTAATCCAGATACTGATTTAAATGAAGTAAAAGATTATTTAAATGATATAGATATATTACTTATTATGAGCGTTATTCCTGGTAAAGGTGGACAATCATATATAAGTAGTGTGACAAACAAAATAAAAGAAGCAAAAAAATTACAAAAAGAATACCGTTTTCTTATCGAAGTTGATGGTGGAATAAACGATAAGACTATTAAAGAAATAAGTGATTTTGCAGACATATTTGTAAGTGGAAGTTATATAACAAATTCTTCTAATTACAATGAAAAAATAGATAACTTAAAAAAGTGTTAGTTTTTTAACGTATTGTTTACATATTTTAAGAAAAAATGTAATGTTTTAAATTATTACATTTTTTTTAATGTTATAATAAATTAAGAATAGGAGTGATGTAAATGAAAAAACTAATTAAGTTAATTTTATTATTAATTGTTTTTGTTCCATTTAAAAGTGCATTTGCATCAACTACCTTTACTACTTGCACATTTACTGAATACTCTTATTTAAGAAGTACACCAGGCGGAGAGACAGTTAAGGATACAGATGGTTCTTCAGTAGGAGTTGAATCTCCATGGAGAGCTGAAGTTATTGATACTACAACTTCTGGAGGAAAAACTTATAAAAAATTAAAAATGAATTATTATTCAAATAACTATATAGGATGGGTCTATGCAGGTTGGCTTACTGACTTTAAATCATATACAACAGATGATAATTATGGCAATACTTTAAGAAATCAAGGATTTCCAGAAAGTTATATATTACCACTTCAAAAATTACATGCTATTCATCCAAATTGGAATTTTGTAGTTTCTAAAAATGGTAATGGACTTGATTGGAATACAGTTATTAATAGTGAGTATTCACCAGTTTATAAAAATTTAATATGTTCTGGTAATTTTAATGCAATAAAACCATTATTATCAACTGATGGTGCTGCTTATAATGCTGGTACATATCAAACTTTTGATAATGGATGTTATGCTGTAAGTAAGCAAACAATTGCATTTTATATTGATCCAAGAAATTGGCTAAATGAAAATACAGTATTTATGTTTGAACAATTATCATTTAATCAAAGTCTTCATACAACAACTAATGTTCAACCAATGCTTAATGGAACTTTTATGAGTGGTAGTTTTACTTATAATGGCGCTCAAAAATCTTTTGCTCAAACATTTGTAGATGCGGGAAAAACACATAATGTTAGTCCAATTGCACTTGTTAGTAGAGTAATTCAAGAACAAGGAACAACTGGATCTTCAACAGTTAAAATGAAAGAAGGAAATACTAATTATTATAATTTCTTTAATATTGGTGCATCAGGAAATGTTTCTGCAGAAATACTAGCTAATGCACTTGCAACAGCTAAAGCAAGAAAATGGACTAATCAATATGATTCAATTGTTGGTGGTGCAAGTACTATTGGTAATGGTTATGTGAAGGCAGGACAAGATACAAATTATTATCAAAAGTTTAATACAATTAATAATTCAAGTTTATATACAAACCAATATATGCAAAATGTAAGAGTTAATCCAAGCGAAGCAATTACAGTACAAAAATCATATTTATCAAGAGGACTTATAAATAGTGCATTTACATTTAAAATTCCAGTTTATAATAATATGCCAGCAGAGACAACTTTATCCACAGCAAAAAACGGGGATAATTCATTAAAAAGTCTTGCTGTAACAAATTGCACATTTGATAAAACTTTCAATTCATCAGTTACGTCATATTCATGTAATGTATCTGAATCAGTTAATAGTGTAACTGTTTCTGCTAAAACTACTAGCACTTATGCAAGTTTAACAGGTACTGGAGTTAAATCAATTGGTAGTGGTACTACTAAGATAGAAGTAAAAGTAACAGCTGCAAATGGAGATGTTAGAACATATACAATAAATGTAACTAAAGTTAAAACTACAACAGTTTCTCCAGCCGGAATAATTAGTGCTTTAGGATTTAATAATTCAAATAATGTTGTTAGTGGCATAGCATTAGGAACAAATATTTCTACAGTTATTATTAATGTTAAAAATAAATATACAAGTGCTACTATTAATATAGTTGATAAAAATAATAAATCTAAAGCAAGTGGTAATATCGCAACAGGTGATAAAATCACTTTAACAAGTAATGGAACAACAAATACATTTACTGTTTCAGTTAAAGGTGACATAAATGGAGATGGAAAAGTAGATATATCTGATTTAGCAATGGTTAAATCAAGTATGCTTAATAAAATCACACTAAATAGTGCAACAAAGAAGAGTGCCGATATAAATGGAGACGGAAAAGTAGATATATCTGATCTAGCAATGGTTAAAGCTCACATGCTTGGTAAGATTAAAATCACAAAGTAGGAGGTATTTATGAAAAAGAGTATTTCAAAAATTTTATTAGCAATATTATTAGTATTTCCTATGTCAGTAAAAGCTGCACCATCAGGAAGTTTATCTTGTTCTGTTTCTTCTAGTACTGTACACGTAGGTGATACTGTAACTGTTAGAGTATCAGGATCTTCAAGTGATGCTATGTGGGATACAACAATGGGTTATTCAGGAAGAGTAATTAGTAAAACTGGTGGAAATGATGTAAGAACTGTTGGAACTGACTTTGTTACATCAGTTTCTTATACTTATACCTTCAAAGCAATAAGTGAAGGTAGTGAAACAATATCTGTTAATTCTGATATATCAGATTATTACGGAGAAAAGAGTCATCCTTCTACATCATGTACTATAAATGTTGTATCTCAATCAAATAATTCTACAGGAAATAGCGGAACAACTACAAGACAAAATATATCTAATCCTGAAAAATCAGATCTTTCTGAGGATAATTCATTAAAAAGTCTTAAAATAGGTGATTATAAATTAACACCAGAATTTAATTCTGATAATTTAGAATATGATGTTTTAATTAAAAGTGATGATAAATTAACTGTTAATGTAACAGCTGAAACAAATGATGAAAAAGCATCAATAAAGGGACTAGGTGAAAAAGAACTTGAGCTTGGTTTAAATAAAATAGAAATAGTAGTAACAGCAGAAAATGGTAGTGAAAGAACTTATACTATAAAAGCAACAGTTACTGAAAAAAATCCAATTATAGTAAAGGTTGATTCAAAAAAATATACATTACTTAGAAAATTAACTGGTATTGATGCACCAAATAGTTTTGAAAAAGCAACAATGAAGATTGATGGAAAAAAAGTCGAAGTATTTAAGAATAAAAAGATTAATTATACTTTAGTTGGTTTAATAGATTCTGATAATAATACATCATTATATGTTTATAAAAATAATAAGTATTTTAAATATGTACCCTTAAAATCAAATAGTTTAAATTTAATTATATTAGATGAAAAAGTAAAAAAAGTACCATATAGATATAAGAAAACAACTTTTGTAATTGATAATACAAATGTTAATGGATATGTATTTGATAGCGTTAGTGATTTTAGACTTGTGTATGCACTTAATGTAGATACAAATTATAAAGGTTTTTATTTATATGATTTAAGTGAAAATACTTTTCAAAGATTCAATAATAGACAAGTAGAAATATATTTAGATTTAATAAAAAAATGTAAAATAGCATTTTTAGGTGCAGGTGCATTTATACTTTTATTATTATTTACTTTATTATGTAATAAGATTTCAAATCATTCTTTAAAGAAAAAACTAAATAATTATAATGTTAATGAAGATTTAGAAAAACAATTAACTAATAAAATTAAAGTAGATAAAAAAGCTTTAAAGAAAAAAGAAAAAGAAATGAAAAAAGCTCAAAAAAAACAAAAGACATTTTTAGATGAATAAAATGTCTTTTTTTGTTAAAAATATAATTGTATGATAGTTAATATACAAAAAAATGATATGCGGGATGCTATCATTTTTTTATTTATTAAATAATTTTCTAAAAGTTCTTGCTTCTCTTGTAGTTGTTTTAAATCTAACTCCATTTATAGTTACATATTGGAAATTTAAATTTTGTTTTCTATTTGTTTTATTATTAGCATGTGAAACATTTTTAGCTTTATTTGGTCTTTTACTAGTAATTTTTCTTGCCATAATCACACCTCTTTCTTAAAAATTCATCGCTTTATAATTCTACTATAATTATTGATTTTAGTCAATATTTAATTGATATCTTTTAAAAAGTTAAAAAAATTGTCGTACGATTTGTGTAATTAAAAAATAAATAATATGATAGTATAATCACTGACATTTGTTTCTTGGGTGGGAGCCTCCATAATAAGGGAGGTGGTAATTATGAGTAAAAAAGATTATATAATCATAATATTACTTTTAATTATTTATATACTTTTTAAAAAATAAAAAAATCCACCCGTATCATAAATGATATAGGTGGAAACGAAAATCATCGACTTCCACTCAAAGAAATGGATGTCTTTTTTTATGCAAGAAAATCTTGCTAAAAATAATATAACACTAATTTATAAAATAATCAATAATATTTATTATCATATTATGTCTAAAATAATACTTAAAAATTCAAATAACTTATAGATGTTATTGTTATTTAATGATATAATTTATTATAGGTGATAGAATGAGCAAGATACATGTTATGGAACCTAGTTTATACAACAAGATAGCAGCAGGTGAAGTTGTCGAAAAATGCTCAAGTGTTGTAAAAGAACTTGTTGAAAATAGTATAGATGCAGGAAGTAATGATATTAAAATAGAACTTAAAAAATCTGGAACAGAACTTATTAAAGTAACTGATAATGGATGTGGTATGGATGAAGATGATGCTTTATTATGTTTTAAAAGTCATGCTACAAGTAAAATTATTGATGAAGATGATTTGTTTAACATTAGTACTTTAGGCTTTAGAGGTGAAGCTCTTCCATCAATTGCTAGTGTGTCTAAAGTAGTTATTAAGACTAGTAATGGAATGAATGGTATTAAATATACATTAAATGGAGGAGAAGTTGTTTCTAAAGAAAAAAGTGATTTAAGAAAAGGAACAGTAATTGAAGTAAGTGATTTATTTTATAATACACCAGCAAGATTAAAATATCTAAAATCATTACAAAGTGAACTTGCTAATGTAATTGATTTAGTAAATAAAGAATCTTTATCACATATTAATATAAGATTTACACTTATTAATGATGATAAAGTGATTTTAAAAACAGATGGAAGTGGTAATCTTCTTAAAACTATTAATGATATTTACGGTATTAAGGTTTCTAAAAAAATGCTAAAAATAGAAGGAGAAAATGAAGATTTTGATATTTTTGGTTATGTATCTCTTCCGGAAGTTACTAAATCTAATAGAAATCATATAATTACTTTAGTAAATGGTAGAGTAGTTAAAAATCAAGAATTAAATAGAGTTATTAATGATTGTTATTTTAAGTATAAATTCGAAAACAGATTTCCTATAGTTATACTTCAAATTAATACAGATCCATCTTTAATAGATGTTAATATTCATCCATCTAAAATGGATATAAAGTTTTCTAATTTTGAAGACTTAAAAGATCTTGTTAGAGAAAAAATCTCTGGTGCACTTGAAAATAACTTTTTAGCACCAACAGCTACTAATGATCTTGTTAAAGTAGATAATGTTGTTGATATAATTGATACAAGTTTTAAGAATAATACACCAGCACCAGAAGTAAAAGAATATGTTATTAACTTTGATGAATCAAATGACATTATTAAAGAAGAAGAGAATACTTACAATTTTACAGTTAAAGAAGAAGAAAAAAAAGAGTTTCCTCTTTTAGAACCAGTTGGTCAAGTACTTGGTACTTATATTGTTTGTACAAATGAGAAAGGTATGTATTTAATAGATCAACATGCCGCTGCTGAAAGAGTAAATTATGAAAAATATAAAAAGGCAATGGCAAATCCAAAACAAGATACAATTAGTATGTTATTTCCATTAAATTTAGATTTTTCTAAAGATGAGTGTTTAATAATTAAAGAAAACATTGAAATTATTAGAAAACTAGGAATAGAAATTGATGAATTTGGAGATACTTCATTTATTATTAGAAGTCATCCAACATGGTTTAAAGAAGGACTTGAAGAAGTTTTTATAAATAATGTAATTGAAAAAGTTATTGCAATGAATAAAAATTTTGATTTAGAAAGATTTAATGATAGTATTTCAGCGATGATGGCTTGTAAAGCTAGTATAAAAGCTAATGAACCAATTTCAGTTGAAGAATCAAAAGAGCTTATTGAAAGACTAAAAAAATGTGATAATCCATTTAATTGTGCTCATGGTAGACCAACTATAATTCATTATCCAAAATATGAACTTGATAAGCTATTTAAAAGAGCAGTGTAGGGAGGAAAAAATGAAAAAGATATTAATATATGGCGATTCAAATACATGGGGAGATAATTTTATTACAGGTGTAAGAATTCCTGATGAAAAACAATGGGTAAATATACTTCAAAAGAAACTAGGAAGTGATTATAAATTACTTCAAGAAGGTTTACCTGGTAGACTTGCTGGTGATGAAGAAAAAGAAAAACCATTTAAAAATGGAAAAGATTCTTTCATTAGTATTTATAGAACTAATGCACCAGTTGATACACTAGTTATTTCACTTGGTACAAATGATTTACAAACGAAATATCAAAAAAATAGTAAAAAAATAATTGATGATATTATATGGTATAAAAAAGTATTAGAAGAATTATTCTTAGATGAAGATGATAAGAAAAAGTATTTTAATAATAAGATGCCAAATATTTATTTTATACTACCAGCCAATTTTGATTATATTGATAAAGCTAGTGTAGTATTTGATAATGAATCAGAGAATAAAAGACAAGATATAATTAAATATTTTGACGATAGTAGTCTTAATCATATAGTATTTAATGATTTAAAATTATTTGATGATGGATTACATTATAATTATGAAGACAATGAACAAGTAGCAGAAAGAATGTATGAGGTATTAAAAAATGAGTAAACTTGATGAATTAAAAGAACTAAAAGAAAAATTAAATATAACAGTAACAGGAGAAGAAAACTATCCTTATGGTGAACCTTGTTTAATAGTTTCTAATCATAATTGTTTAATGGATATTTTCTATATACCAACAGTAATAAATGAAGACTTAGTTAGTATGGTAAGTGCAAGACTTGCATATAAAAAAGGTGAAAGACTTGAAGTTGTTGATAAATATTTAAATACTTTTCCATGTGAAGCTCATGGTGGTAGAATTTATGCTAAACTTGGAATTGATTATGCAAGTGATATTTTATATAAAGGACAAAGTATTAGTATTTTTCCAGAAGGGGCTTATATTCCAGATAATACTGTAGTTCATAGAGGTAGAACAGGAGCTGCTAGAATTTTATTTAATGCTAGAGATAAAGGCGTTAAACCATATATAGTTCCAGTTTCAATTAATATAAAAGATAAAATAGAAGAATTAGATAATTATAATCCAACTGATAATGAAGTTGAAATTAAAATACTTGAGCCACTTGATTATGAAAAAGAATATGAACTTTATAAAATTGTTAATAGTTTAAAGTACAAAAATAGTCTATATCATAGTATAATAGATGAAGCAATGATTGAAATATCTTTGTCTATGTCTAAAACTTATATTCACGAGTATATAAAACTATTCCCAAAAGGAAACGTAATGTTTGCAAATGGAGAAACAGTTGATAAGGATGAAGCTCAAAATAATGAATATGTTGAAAGATATATTTCTGAATTAAAAGAAAAAGAAAATAAACTTATAAAAACATTAAAATATAATAAATAAGGAATAATAATATGATTATAGTAATAGTAGGACCAACAGCTGTCGGTAAAACAAAACTTAGTATTGAACTTGCAAAAAAATATAATGCTGAAGTTATAAATTTTGATAGTGTTCAAGTTTATAAAAAAATGGATATAGCATCAGCAAAAGTTACTGAAGAAGAAAAAGAAAGTATAATTCATCATTTAATAGATATAAAAGAATATAATGAAGATTATACTGTATATGATTATCAAATAGATGCTAGAAAAAAGATTGAAGAATTAAAGAAAAAAAATAAAAATATAATTATGGTAGGTGGAACAGGTCTATATGTAAAAGCAGCATTATATGATTATAGATTTAATAAAGAAGAAAAAAATGATGAATATGAAGATTTATCTGAAGAAGAATTATATAAAAGAATTCTTAAAATAAATCCTGATTCAACAGTTGATAAGAATAATAAAAGAAGACTAATTAGAGAACTTATTAATCTTACAAATAATACAGAAAATGATAAAGGTGATGTTTTATTATATGATGATGTTTTCTTTATAGGTCTTACAACATCAAGAAATATATTATATGATAGAATTAATAAAAGAGTAGATGTTATGGTTAATAATGGTTTACTTGAAGAAGCTAAGTATTTTTATAATTTAGATAGAAGTGCTAAAAGTTTAAAAACTGTAATAGGATATAAAGAATTATTTGATTATTTTGATAAAAAAATATCATTAGACGAAGCACTTGATCTTATAAAACAAAGAAGTAGACATTATGCAAAAAGACAATATACTTGGTTTAATAATAAAATGAATGTTAAATGGTTTGAAACAAATTTTGATAATTTTTCAATAACAGTTGAAGAAGTAAAAAAATATATAGATTCAAAGTAGTCTATATATTTTTTTGTTTATAACATATCCATTTTCATTTAAGTCTAATAATTGATTTGAACTATATATTATTTCTTTATCAATTTCTTCATATAACATCATAATAATAAGTGCATATATATATTTTATATTCTCATTATCAGTATTAGATTTTATAGACAATATCGCATCATTTACTTTGTTTTTAAGAATATTACATTTTAAATTAAAGTCTTTTAAAAAAATTCTTTCTGCTTCAAAAGGCATGATTTCATCTGTAATATAACTAAAATTATTATGAAGAAAATATATTGCATGAGTAAGTTCATGTACATAAATAAGTGCATCGCTAACACTATTTACTTTTGGAACGAATATTCTGAAATTATCATTTTCACCAACGATTGATGGAGTAAAATAATTATAATAAGATCTAATTGATGATAATATTTTATTTCTTTCTTCAATACTTAATCTTTTTAAGTATTTTTCATAATAATATTCTTTTACTAAACTATCAGTAAAATTTTCTTCTAAAACATCTTTATCAGTTTTTAAAAAATGTTTTCTTTTTAAGATACTTATTACGTTTTTATATATTTTTAATTCTTTCTCATTCATAGTAATTCCCCTTTGGATATCTATTTTAACACAATAACGTAAATAATGAAAAAAATTCTTTTAAAACCTTAAAAAATATGATAAAATAGTTATATAAAATAGTTTGGAGGAATAAGAAAATGGGAATGATAGATAAAATACTAGGTAAAGATATACCAGAAGGACAAGTAACTGAAGATGATTACTATACATTAGGTGTTGATGAAGCTTATAAAGATACTAATGCAGAAGGTAATAAAATGATACTTTTAGAACCTAGAGCATATTCTGAAAGCCAACAAATAGCTGATCATTTAAAAAGAAGAAATACAGTTGTTGTTAATTTAAAAAGAGTTACTAATGAACAAGCTAAAAGAATAGTAGATTTTTTAAGTGGAACACTTTATGCAATAGGTGGAGATTTACAAAAACTTGGTACAGGAATATTTTTATGTACTCCTAAAAATATAAATGTACAAGGTAAAATGAGCGATGAAGAAGAAAAAAAAGCTCGTACAAAAAATGATGATTTAGCTTAATAAGTACTAGACAAATCATATTATTGGTGTTAATATATACCAAGTAGTTTTGAGGTGAATAAAATGGATAAATTTAGTAGAACACTTCATGGCTATAACCCAGATGAGGTTAATAAGTTCTTAGATGATATAATTAGTCAAGTTGAAAAAATTATTGAATCTAATAAAGAAAAGAATGAAGAGATTAAAGTACTAAAAGAAAAATTAAATAATCAAGAAGTTAGTGTGAATGAAGAAATATTAAAAAAAGCTAAAAAGTATGATGATTTAAGTTCAACACTAAATGAAGCAATATCACTTGCTCAAAATACAGGTGAACATATAAGAAAAGTTGCTAGACAAGAAAGAGATTTAATTTTAAAAGAAGCAAAAAAAGATGCTAGTACTATAATTAATGAAGCTATTAGTAGAAGTGAAGAAATTGAAATTCAAGCAAGTACTTTAAGACAAAATATAATTGTCTTTAAAAGAAAACTAAGAGCTAATCTTGAAGAACAAATTAAACTTGTTGATAAACTTGATAAGATTGAAAAGTAAATGATAGAGACGGATATTTATGATTTTTTGTAGAGAGCTTATGATTGGTGAAAATAAGTAGAATAGTAAATATTAGATCACTCTTGATATTCTTAACTAAATAATTAGGTTAAGACGTATATCTAGCGTTAATAGAAATTAAGAGCATAGAATTCTATGAAGTAAGGTGGTACCGCGAATTTTCGTCCTTACATCATAGAATTTTTTTATTTAAAGGAGAATAAAAATGATATTAAACGTTATATTACTTGTATTAGGATTTGTATTTCTAATAAAAGGTGCTGATATATTTGTAGATGGATCAAGTAATCTTGCACTTAATTTTAAAATACCAAAAATAATAATTGGTTTAACGATAGTTGCATTTGGAACAAGTGCACCAGAACTCGCTGTATCGATAAAAGCTGTTTTAGCTTCTAGTTCAGATATAGTTCTTGGCAATGTTGTAGGTAGTAATATTTTAAATATTCTATTAATACTTGGTGTTTCTAGTTTATTTCATTCAATGGGTGTTAAAGATAATACTTTAAAAAAAGAAATACCACTTACCATACTTTTCTCATTATTATTAATGGTTTTATCTTTTGATAATATGTTTGATAAAGATTTAGTAAATACGATTTCAAGAACTGATGGAATAGTAATTCTATTATTTTTTAGTATATTTATTTACTATTTATTTTCAGTAATGAAAGAGAAAAGGGATGAAAAAGATAATCCAAAATATGGAATATTAAAGTCTATTGGAATAATTATTGCTGGATTATTTTTAGTAGTAATAGGTTCAAATTTTGTTGTAGATAATGCTGTATCTATAGCAAAAAGTTTAAATGTAAGTGAAAAAATGATATCACTAACAATAGTTGCATTTGGAACATCTCTTCCAGAACTTGTAACAAGTGTGCAAGCAGCTAGAAAGAAAGAAAATGATATAGCAATTGGTAATATTATTGGAAGTAATATATTTAATATAGGTTTAGTAATAGGTCTTCCAAGTGCATTTATAGATGAAATAACAATTGGTAATTTTAATTATATAGATATGGTTACAATGATTATGTCTGCTGTTATATTATTTTTATTAACTTTTAGAAGACAAAAGATTGATAGACATGAAGGAATAATAATGCTTATAATATTTATTATTTATTATACATATGTAGTTTTAGGAGGTATTTAACATGATATTTAATAAATTCGAAAATGAAACAAGCTTTGAAATGAATCAAAGAATAAGTAAATATTGGAAAGAAAATAAAATTTTTGAAAAATCAATTGAAACAAAAGATGAAAATAATAATTTTGTATTTTATGATGGACCAATTTATGCTAATGCAAAACCAGGTCTTCACCATATGTATGCAAAAGAAATAAAAGATGCTTTTTGTAGATATAAAACAATGAATGGGTATAGAGTTTTAAGAAAAATAGGACTTGATACTCATGGACTTCCAGTTGAAGTTAATGTTGAAAAGAAACTTGGTTTTTCTGGTAAAACAGACATAGAAAATTTTGGTATAGGTAATTTTATTACTGAGTGTAGAAATACAACTGAGACTTGCATAGATGATGTTAAAAAGTTAACGAATATGATGGGACAATTTATTGATATGGATAATCCATATAAAACGTGTTCAAATGAATATATTGAATCTGAATGGTGGATTATTAATGAAATAAACAAAAAAGGTTTATTATACGAAGGTAATAGAGTGTTACCATATTGTCCAAGATGCGGTACAGAACTTTCTAATTTTGAAGTAGCACAAGGATATAAAGAAGTATCAGTAAATACTGTTATAGTACCTTTTAAAGTTAAAGATAAAGATGAATATATTTTAGCCTGGACAACAACACCTTGGACTTTAATGGCTAATTTAGCATTATGTGTTAATCCAACTGAAACATATATTAAATGTGAAAGTATGGGATATAAATTTATTCTTGCTGAAAAACTTGCAAGTTCTGTTTTAGGTGATGAATATAAAATAATTGAAACATTTAAAGGAAAAGATTTAGTTGGTACAAAATATGAACAATTAATGCCTTTTGTAGAAGTTGAAGGTAAAGCTTTTGAAGTAGTTGCAGATAATTATGTAACAATGGAAGATGGAACTGGTATTGTTCATATTGCTCCTGCATATGGTGCTGATGATAATAGAGTATCAAAAGAAAATGGTATTACTTTTGTTAATCCAGTAGGACTTGATGGAAAATATACTACTGGTCCTTGGGAAGGTAGAGTAGTTACTGATAGTGAACTTGAAATTGATATTATTAAATGGCTAAAAGAAAACGATAAATTATTTAAAAAGATAAAAATAAAACATGATTATCCACATTGTTGGAGATGTAAAAGTCCACTTATTTATTTTGCAAAACCAGCATGGTACTTAAATAATACTGCATATAAAGATAAAATTATTAAAGCTAATAGTAAAATAAAATGGCATCCTAGTACAATAGGTGAAAAAAGATTTAATAATTGGCTTGAAAATATGATAGACTGGGGTATTGGAAGAAATAGATATTGGGGATGTCCACTTCCTGTTTGGAAATGTGAATGTGGTCATTTTATAACAGTTGGTTCTATTAATGAACTAAAAGACAAAGCTATAGAAACAATTAAAGATGAAGAATTAGATTTACATAGACCATATGTAGATAATATTCATATAAAATGTGATAAATGTGGCAAAACTATGAATAGAGAAAAAGATGTTTTAGATGTATGGTTTGATGCTGGTTCAATGCCATATGCACAATATCACTATCCATTTGAAAATAAAGAATTATTTGAAAAACAATTTCCTGCTGATTTTATAGCTGAAGGTATTGATCAAACAAGAGGATGGTTTTATGTTCTTTTAGTTATTTCAACAATTATTTCGGGAGAAAGTTCATATAAAAATGTACTTGTAAATGATTTAATGCTTGATGCAAATGGTAAAAAAATGAGTAAAAGTTTAGGTAATATAGTTGAACCATTTACTACTTTAGAAAACTACGGAGCAGATAATGTAAGATTTTATTTAATGAATATTGGTCCTGTTTGGTCACCAATTAAATTTGATCACAAAGCTCTTGAAGAAGTTGTTTCTAAATTCTATAATACATTAAAAAATACATATACTTTCTTTGAAATGTATGCTAATGCAGATAATGTTGATCCAAGAACATTTGATGTAAAATATGATGATTTAGAAGAAATAGATAAATGGTTATTATCTAAATATAATAATTTAGTAAAAAATGTAACTGATTCATATGAAGAATATGACCTAAATAAAGTCGCAAAATTTTTAATAAACTTCCTAAATGAAGATTTATCTAATTGGTATATTAGAAGAAATAGACGTAGATTCTGGGCTTCAGAACTTGATAATAATAAAAAGGCTGTTTATAAAACTACATACGATGTTTTAATTGGATTTATTAAGTTAGTTGCACCAATTACACCATTTATAACAGATGATATTTATATGAAATTAACAGGTGAAGAATCTATTCACTTAAGTGATTTTCCTAAGTTTGATAAAACAAAAGTTAATGAAAAAATCGAAAAGAGAATGGACTTAGTAAGAGATTTAATTTCGCTTGGTCGTAATGCTAGAGAAGAAGCAAAAATTAAAGTTAGACAACCAATTAATGAAGTAATTTTAGATGGTTCTAATGAAAGTTTAATAAGTGATTTAACAGATTTAATAAAAGAAGAATTAAATGTTAAAAATGTATCTTTTGTATCTGATTTAACAAAATATATGACACTTACTATAAAACCAAATTATAAAGTTTGTGGAAAAATGTTTGGTAAAGATATAAATAACTTTGCAAATGAATTATTATCTTTATCACAAGATAATATTAATAAACTTCAAAATAATGAAGAAATTGAAATAACATTTAATGGTGAAAAAATAAAAGTAAATAGTGAAATGGTTGATATTAGAGTTAATGCAAAAGAAGGTTTTGATGCTGCTAATATGAATAATAATTTCATTATAATTGATACTAAATTAACTGATGAACTTATTAATGAAGGTATTGCTAGAGAAATAGTAAGTAAAGTTCAAAATTTAAGAAAAGAATATGATTTTGATATTACTGATAGAATAAATTTATACTATAATGGTGATATTGATAATGTTATAAATGACTTCAAAGACTATATTATGAAAGAAACTTTAGCACTATCTATAACTAAAAAAGATATAGATAAAAATGAGTTAAATATTAATGAATTCGTTATAAATTTAGATGTAGAAAAAATCGCTTAGATTTTTTCTTTTTTTTACTAAAAATGCTTTGAAATACAACTAAAAAATGATATAATTTACATATATAATAAGAATGATAATAAAGGATGTGTTCTAAATGAAAAAAAGAGTAAAAGTTTTAAGTTTAAGTATAGCATTATTATTAATTGTTTTAACTGCATTAATAGTAAATAAAGAAGTAAATATTGATAGATATAAAGGAAAAGTTAATGTAACAAAAGTTGATGTAATTCCAAAAGGAAGTAAAAAAGAAACT
>CADANX010000007.1:4956-44509 GCA_902789425.1 uncultured Erysipelotrichaceae bacterium | reverse complement strand
GTAATAGTTTCAAAGAAAGAAACAAATACAAATAAACCTAAAATGGCTACTATACAATATGAAAATGGTGAAATAGTATATGAAGATTATCATGAACTTGATGAATATATTGCTAACGAATTTTTAGAATACAATTTAGATTTTAAAATAAAAAGAAATGGTGCTGCAAAAGATAAACTAGAAAAAAATACACCATATCCATCAGTTGCTTTAAGTAAAATTAAAAATAAAGGATTTAATAAAGATGAAATAAAACATATTATTAATTTACTTAACGAAAATGGAATAAGAGTATGCGGCGAAATAACTGAGTATGAAAAAAATGAATATGATGTTGATTCACTAGATACATATATTAATTATGATAATAATGTGTATTTAGAACCATTTAGTGAAAATGAACAATTAAATAAATTTAAAGAATATCAAGAAGAAACTGATCCTAATAAAAAAATAGCAATAAGAAATGAATTAGTTGAAAGAAATATGAGACTTGTTCAATTCTTTATATGGAAATTTAATTTGGTAGAAAAATATGATATTCCTGAAGCTGAACTTGAGCAAATAGGTGCAATTGCATTAATTAAAGCAGTTGAAAAATATGATCCATCAAAATCTAAATTTTCAACATACGCAGGAGTTGAAATTCAATATACAATAATGAATGAAGCTTCTAAAATGCTTTCATTCTTACCAGCTGATATAAGAGGTATTTTCCCAAGAATTAAAAATATCATTGAAGAAGAATATGATAAAGATTTTAATGGAGAAGATGATATGATAGAAGATATTACTGATTTACTTGCAAATCTTCATTACATACCAAATACAGATTCATATAAAGAAATGGTTAAAAAAGCAATTAAAATTGAATATGGTAATTTGTCAGTTGAAGAATTAAATGAAGATAATATGGATAATCCAGTAAATAATATTTCATATGAAGCAGAATATGATAAAAATGTATCAAATGAATTAATCAGAAGAAAAGTAATTGATAATTTATCTAATCTTACTGAAAGAGAGCAATTGGTTTTAAAATTAAGATTCGGTATTGAAGAAAATGAAAATGGTATAAAACCAGCAAGAGCTCTTTCTGTAAAAGAAGTAGCTAAAACATTTAATGTTAAAGAAGAAATGATTCGTAATCTTGAATTTAAAGCTTTAAGAAAATTAAGAAATCCTAAAGTTCTAGATGATTTTGTTGAAAATGATTTAATAGTAGTAGAAAATAAAAAAAGAATTATATAAAGCTAATATTTTAAATATTAGTTTTTTTATGTAAAATAATGCTATTTCATTGACTTTAAGCATCCTATATGATAAGATATTTACAGAAAAAACAAAGAAGAGGACGAGTAATATTGCGATTCATTAAAAGAGAGTCCTAGATGGTGAAAATGGATATTGATAGTAATATGAAAGAACACCTTGGAGTTTATTATCTGAAATTAGTAGGATAATACGTTAGATAAGCGTTAATTTCTAAAAGTGACTATATTATATAGTAATTTGGGTGGTACCACGGATTTAACAGTTATTCGTCCCTTTTTGGGAAGATAACTGTTTTTTTATTTATTAATTAAAAAAAGAAAAGGAGAAAAGAAAATGAAAGCAAATTTTTATAGAACAAATAATTGTAATGAACTTACAATAAATGATTTAGATAAAGAAGTAATATTATCTGGTTTTGTAAATACAATTCGTGACCATGGTGGTGTTATGTTCTTAGACTTAAGAGATAGTTTTGGAATAACACAAGTTGTTGTTCACGATGAAAAACTTCTTGAAGGAATTTCAAAAGAAAGTGTAGTTAGAGTAACTGGTAAAGTTATTAAAAGAGATGAAGAAACCATTAATGAAAAAATTAATACTGGATTAATCGAAGTAGAATGTAAAACTTTAGAATTATTATCTGAAAAAGCTATGACTCCACCATTTGAAATAGATTCATCAAAAGAAACAAAAGAAGAAGTTAGACTTAAATATAGATATATTGATATGCGTAATCCTAAAGTAGCTAAAAATATTAAATTAAGAAGTGAAGTATTACATTTCTTAAGAGGTAAAATGCATAATCTAGGATTTACGGAAGTTCAAACACCAATATTAACAGCTTCATCACCAGAAGGAGCTAGAGATTTTGTTGTTCCATCAAGAAACTTTAAAGGTAAATTTTATGCACTACCTCAAGCACCACAAATATATAAACAATTATTAATGGTTGGTGGTCTTGATAAATATTTTCAAATAGCACCATGTTTTAGAGATGAAGATGCAAGAAAAGATAGAACATTAGAATTCTATCAATTAGACTTTGAAATGAGTTTTCCAGAAGAAAGTGATATTCTTGAAATAGGTGAAGACATATTCTATGATGTATTTAGTACTTTCTCAGATAAAAAAGTAAGTCCAAAACCATTTAGACAAATATCTTATAAAGATGCTATGAATGATTATGGTACCGATAAACCTGATTTAAGAAATCCACTTATTATTAAAGATGCAACTGAGGTTTTAAAAGAAACTACATTTGGACCATTCAAAAATAGTAATATCAAAGTAATAGTTGTTGATGATATTGGTTCTAAACCAAATAGTTGGTTTAATGAAATAGTTGATTTTGCAAGTAGTATTGGTATGCCAGGTATTGGTTATATTACATTACTTGAAGATGGAACTTTTAAAGGACCTATAGATAAATTCTTAAGTGAAGAAGAAAGAAATAATTTAATTAAAGAATTTGATATGAAGACAAATAGTGTAATGTTCTTTATAGCAAATAAAAATTTAAAAGTAGCTCAAACATTTGCAGGTCAAATAAGAGATGAACTTGGAAGAAAATTAGAATTAATAGACAATAACAAATTAGAATTATGTATCATTAAAGATTTCCCAATGTTTGAATATGATGAAAAACTTAAAAAATGGGATTTTTGTCATAATCCATTTTCTAAACCATATGATGAATTTAAAGACTATGACAATCATAATATAGAAGATATAATTGCACATCAATTTGACTTTGTTTGTAATGGATGTGAAATGGCATCTGGTGCACTTAGAAATACAGATTTAGATTTAATTACTAAAGGATTTGTAAAAGTAGGTTATACCGAAGATGTTATTGAAAAAAGATTTAATAGTATGTTTACAGCATTTAAATATGGTGTTCCACCACATGGAGGAATGGCTCCTGGAATTGATAGAATTTTAATGCTTATATTAGATGAACCAAATTTAAGAGAAGTTCAAACATT
This sequence comes from uncultured Erysipelotrichaceae bacterium, assembly GCA_902789425.1. GTDB lineage: Bacteria > Bacillota_I > Bacilli_A > RF39 > UBA660 > RUG13038. The sequence continues at coordinate 41,249 of CADANX010000007.1, read as the reverse complement.
CCCAACAAATTCTACAGGACAAGATCAAATGATGGGCTCACCAAGTGTACTTGATGATAAACAATTAAAGGAATTAGGTATAGAAATAGCAAAAGAAGAATAGGGGGCATTATTATGGATGTAAGAACTAGAAATCATACATATATTAATGTTAATGAAATAAAAAAGACAAAATTAGTTCCAGTTTTTACAAGCATAAAACAAGAAACTAAATATTTTGAAAATTCAAAAAGAAAAGAAAAAGTAAAAAAATTAGAATTAAGACAAAATATACAAATATAAGGAGGATAATATGGGAAAATTTACTAAAGAGATGGTAGATGGTTATGCAGATAAACTATTAATTGGTTTAACTGATGATGAAAATAAAATGGTTTTAGATGAATTTGAAATCATAGATAATCAAATAAATATAATAAATGATATACCTGGAATAGATAAAGTTGAACCTATGACTCATACTCTTGATGATTTTGAATATGAGCTTAGAGAAGATGAAGTTGAAGAATCTATTCCAATCGAAGAATTACTTCAAAACTGTAAAGATTGTACAGCAAGAGAAGTAGAAGTGCCAAAGGTGGTGGGATAAAATGAAATATATGAATAAATCAATAGAAGAACTTCATGAACTATTAAAAAGTGGTGAAGTAACATCAAAAGAATTAATCGAAGAATCATTAAAACTATCACATGAAGTGCAAGATAAATATAATGCATTTGTAACAATTTTAGATGATGCAAAAGAAGTTGAAGTAACAGAAAATCCATTATCAGGTATACCATGCGGTATAAAAGATAATTATTCAACAAGAGGAATACTTTCAACAGGAAGTAGTAATACTTTAAAAGATTATGTTCCATTTTTTGATGCAACTGCTTATGCAAAATTAAAAGAAGCAGGTGCAGTTATGGTAAATAAAACTGTAATGGATGAATTTGGTATGGGTGGAACTGGAACTACTGGTCATACAGGAACAGTATTAAATCCATGGGATAAATCAAGAATGTGTGCTGGATCATCCGCAGGTTCTGCTTGTGCTGTTGCTGCTGGTGTTTATCCATATGCAACAGGTTCAGATACAGGTGATTCAATTAGAAAACCTGCTGCATATTGCGGTATTGTTGGATATAAACCAACATATGGTATGATTTCAAGATATGGTTTATTTCCGTTTGCTTCATCTTTAGATCACCTTGGAGTACTTACAAGAAGTGTTAAAGATGCTGCTATAGTTGTTGATAACATGAAAGGCATAGACAAATATGATATGACTTCATGGGATTCAAGTAAAATAAACTTAACTAAATCATTAACTGGTGATGTTAAAGGTAAAAAATTATGTTATATAAAAGAAATATGTGATATTTCAGAATATGAAAATCCATCAGATGAATTAAAAAGTCATTTTGATAATTTCTTTAATGCAATAGAAAAAGCAAAAGAACTTGGTATGGAAGTAGATGAAGTATCAGTTGATAGAACACTTTTAAATGCTTTAGCATCTGTATATGTTGTTATTTCATGTGCTGAAGCAACAAGTAATATGTCAAATTTAACTGGTATTATATTCGGACCAAGAGGTGAAGGTAAGACTTGGGATGAACAAACTAAAGATTATAGAACTAAAGGATTTTCTTCACTTATTAAAAGAAGATTTGTAATTGGTTCTTATGTACTTCAATCAGAAAATCAAGAAAGATATTTTAGAAATGCACAAAGAGTAAGAAGACTTTTAGTTGATGCATGGAAAGATTTATTTAAAAAATATGATGCAGTTATTCTACCTGTATCAAGTGGACCTGCTAAAAAATTTGATGGCGATGATGATATGCTTTCAAAAGAAACAGTTACACTTGAAGAACATTTACAAGTAGGTAACTTTGGTGGTTTTCCTTCTATAACTATTCCAGATGGATTTATAAATGGATTGCCTGTTGCTTTAAATATTACAGGTAATTGTTATGATGATGAAAATGTACTTAATATAGCTTATGCATTAGAAGGTACTATGGATTTTAAAAATCAAATAGCAAAGGAGGAAAAGTAATATGGGTTATAAAGCAATGATAGGTCTTGAAATGCACTGTGAATTTAGTGAAACAAATTCAAAAGTATTCTCAAGCGCAAGAAACTCTTATTCAATGACTCCTAATGAAAACATTAGACCATATGATATGGGATTTCCAGGAGTACTTCCTGTAGTTAATAAAAAGGCTGTTGAATATGCAATAAAAGCATCTATGGTAGTAAATTGTAAACAACCAGAATATATGTATTTTGAAAGAAAGAATTACTATTATCCTGATATGCCAAAGAACTACCAAATTACACAAGAAACAAAACCGATTCCTGTTGGAATATATGGTTATGTAGATTATGAATGTAATGGTGAAGATAAAAGAGTTAGAATAAATAATATTCACTTAGAAGAAGATGCTGCTTCTTCAGATCATTTATTTGATACAACAGTAATTGATTATAATAGAGCAGCTAATCCACTTCTAGAACTTGTTACAGAACCAGATTTTAGATCAGGTGAAGAAGCTGAAGCATTTCTAGAACATATGAGAACTGTATATCAATATTTAGGTGTATCTGAATGTGATTCAAAAAAAGGTCATATTAGATGTGATGTTAATGTTTCTATTATGGATGAAACATTAGATGAAGAAGATCCTAAAAACTGGGGTACAAAAGTAGAAATGAAAAATGTTAACTCATTTGGTGGAGTTAGAGAATGTATTAAATATGAAATAAAAAGACAAACAAAAGCAAAAGAAGATGGAACTTATGATACTGAAGTAGTTCAAGAAACAAGACGTTGGGATGAAGAAACAGGTACAACAATTGGTATGAGAAGTAAAGTAGATGCAGTTGATTATAAATACTTTGTTGAACCAAATATTCCAAAGTTTAAATTAACAAAAGAATGGTTAGATGAAATAAGAGCATCTATTCCAGAACTTGCTTATGAAAGAAAGAAAAGATATATTAATGACTATTCACTAAGTGATTATGATGCAACAATTCTTGTTAAAGAAAAGAAAATAAGTGATTACTTTGAAGAAACAGTTAAACTTGGAGCAGATCCAAAAGAAGCTTGTAATTGGGTAAATGGTATGATACTTGCTGAACTTAATAATATAGATAATGAACTTACTATTGATAATTTCTATTTAACACCATCTATGTTATACGATTTGATTAAATTAATAAGCGATAAAACTATTTCAAGTAAACAAGGTAAACAAGTATTCTATAAAGCTCTTGAACAAAAGAAAGAACCAAAACAAATAGTTAAAGATGAAGGTATGATGCAAATTACTGATGATAGTGAAATAGAAAATATTGTTAATGAAGTATTAAGTGAAAATCCAGATCAAGCAAAAGCTTATGATCCAGAAAATCCAAGATTACTTGATTACTTTATAGGACAAATAATGAAAAAGACTAGAGGTAAAGCAAATCCATCTATAGCTGCAAAATTAATGAAAGAAAAATTAGATAATTATGAAAGATAATTATCTTTTTTTATGCAAAAAAAAAGCAATTATTCATTGCTTGTTCTTTCTCCACACTTAGAGCAATATCTTTTTCCTTCTACATAATTACCACAGTTTTTACAATATACCGATGAATTTTTCTTTTGTAAATAAATATTACTTTTTGACGATTTAATAACTAGTATAAAACATATTATAGTAAATACAATTACAAATATTAACCATATAATACTTAAAAGGGGAATACCAGCTGTTAATAAATAATCATATATAGTATGAGTTATTACTGGAAATAATATTGCAAAAAATAAATTTTTATTTTCTAATTTTTTATTTTCATTAATTGCATAATATTTAGCAAGTCCAAGGAAGTAACCCATAACAACTGCATCACATGCATGTCCAGGAACAGCAGTTAGTGCTCTTAGTATTGCTACACTTATATTACTATTTAAACAATATAATAAATTTTCTATAACCGCAAAACCAAGTGATGAAAATACAGCATAAACAATACCATCATATTTTTCATCAAATTCAGTATCTTTATAAGGAATAAATCTAACAACTAACCACTTGAATAATTCTTCAACAAGTGCAACACCAATAAATATTGATGCAAATTTCATTATTTGAGTATCATCTCCATATATTTTAAAAACTACCTCAAATATTAATTCAACAATTATAACTGGTATTACTGTTAAACATCCAAATATAAATGTTTTTCTTAATAATTTTTTTGGCTCTTTATGTGTATCTCTTTTATAAATAAATAATAAAAGAAGTATAACTGGTAAAATAGCCATATAAGTTAAATAATCATTACTCAAAATTCTCACCTCTATATTAATTATATATATAAGGTATTATAAAGTAAAATAATTTTGAAAAAAATACATAAATATTACATAATTTACCCATAATCTTCTAGTAAGTTAGAGTTAACAAAGGAGGGATTTTCTATGATAAGTAGAAAAGTGAAGAATTTTATTTCTATATTTTTAATAGCATTACTTGCTATTACATCATATTTTAGTATTACTAAACAATATAATGTAGCAAATACTAATACGAATATGACACCACCTAATGATAATCAAAATAGTATGGGTGAACCACCAGAAAAGCCAGACGATAATAATTCATCAAACGGTAGTGGAACACCACCAGATATGAATTCTGATAATTCACAAAATTCAAATGATAATGTTGGACCAGGTAATAATCAAATGATGCCTGATTTTAATCAAAATAGTCAAAATAATAATGTTAATTATAAAAAATTAATAATATTTGCATCAGAATCATTATTACTTTCAGTTATAATTTCAATATTAATAATGACTGTATTTCATAAATTATCTATTGCCTCAGCCTTAGCAGGTGATAAATTAATAATATTTATACTTTTATCATTATTAATGACTGGAATATTTACTTTTTCTGATTATTATCTTTCAAACAAATTAGTGAGTAAAAAAAATAATCAATCAATGAGTAATAATATGAATAATTCACAAAGTAGTGTAAGTGCAAAAGGACAAGTTGAAATAGATGATACAGAAACTCTATCTGGTAAAACATATAATGAAGAAGGCGAAGATACAAATGCAGTTTTAGTAAAAAAAGGCGGTAATTTAACATTATCTGATTCAACTATCAATAAAACAGGTGATAGTAGTAATACTGAAAGTTCTGATTTTTCTGGAGTTAATGCCGCTATTCTTGCAGAAGACTCAGGTACTGCTACTATAAAAAATATTACAATAAATACAAATGCAAAAGGTGCAAACGCAGTATTTGCAACGGGTTCAAATTCAAAAATAACTATATCAGATTCAGTTATTACAACAAAAGGCTCATCATCTTCACGTGGACTTGATGCAACCTATGGAGGAGAAATAATTGGTGATAACTTAACGGTTAAAACAAATGGTGCATCATCTGCAACTCTTGCAACAGATAGAGGTGAAGGAACAGTTAGTGTTAGTAATTCAAAACTTGAAACAAATGGAAATGGATCTCCATTAATATACTCAACAGGTGATATTTCAATTGATAATGTTACAGGAACAGCAAATAATTCACAAATGGTTGTTGTCGAAGGAAAAAATAGTGCAAATGTTTTAAATAGTAATATTTCTGCATCAGGAAAAGGAAATAGAAATGATGTTGATAATGCAGGAATAATGATTTATCAATCAATGAGTGGTGATGCATCTGTTGGAACAGGTAATTTTACATCTAAAGATTCATCACTTGAAATACTAAGTACATCAAGTTATTATAAAAGTGCTCCTTTATTTTTTGTAACAAATACTGATGCTGTTATTAATCTAACTAACACAAAAATAACATATGGAAGTAATATATTATTAAGTGCTAAAGGAACAAGTGAATGGGGAACATCTGGTTCAAATGGAGGTAATGTTACACTAAATGCAGAAAAACAAACTTTAGCTGGTGATATTATTTTAGATAATATAAGTAAATTATCTATGAATTTAACATCATCAACTTATAAAGGAACAATTAATAGTAATAATGAAGCAAAAAGTATTTCATTAAAACTTTCAAAAGATTCAAAAATAACATTAACAGGTGATAGTTATGTGACATCTCTTGATAATGAAGATACATCAAATAGTAATATAGATTTTAATGGATATAAGTTATATGTAAATAATAAAGCTATAAATTAAAGAACATTTTGTTCTTTTTTTGTAAGCTTTTGTCGAATCTATTTTAATTATTTAAAAATAGTGTTTTAATCATAATACCAAGGAGATGAACATATGCTTGATGTTAATATAGAATTTTCAAAAGGAGTATTATTTGTTAGATTATCAGGTGATATTACAAATGATAATGCTAGTAACATTAAGAATAATGTAGTAAATATTCTTACTAAAAGTGGTATTAAATATTTAGTATTTAATATTTCAGATGCAGTTATTAACAATAAAATTGATTTATTTGAAAAATGTAATGAAGCTATTCTAAATAATAATGGAAGAATGATTATTTGTGGAAATAATGATTTAAATTACGAAAGTGCTAAAAATGAACTTACTGCTTTAAGGATGATGTCAATATGATTAAAATAGATGATGATTTACTTAAATTAAATGAAAAATTAGTTTATTCCATTATTAATGAATATAGTAAAGGTGATAATAAAGAAGATTTATATCAAGTTGGTATGATGGCAGTTATTAAAGCCGCTAAAAAATATAATGAAAATAAAAATACTAAATTTTCTAGTTATGCATATTATTATATTAAGGGGGAAATTCTTAAGTATTTAAGAGAAAGTAATTCAATTCGGCCGAGTAAAGATGTAATTAGCTTATATAAGAAAATTCTTTTATTAAAAGAAACAATATATAAAACAAGTGGAAAACTAATTACTAATGAAGAAATATCAAAAACTTTAAGTTTACCCTCTGAAAAAATATATGAAATTGAAAATGCATGCTTAAAAGTAGAAAGTTTAGACTCATATATAAATGAAGAAAAAAATATTTCACTTATCGATACAATTGAATCAAAAAAAGTAATAGATGATTTTGATTTAATTGCCCTTAAGGATGCAATATCTTCATTATCTCAAGAAGAAAAGGCATTTATATATGAAAGATATTATAATAATAAAACTCAAACTGAGCTTGCAAAAGAAAAAAACATAACTCAAGTTAAGATATATAGATATGAGAAAAAAATATTAAATAAAATGAAGGATAAAATTGTTTAATCCTTCATTAAAATCTCATATTATCTAAAAAATATCTCTTTTGATATGTTTTTTTATCACTTAATATATCTTTAAGTAATTTTTCATTTTCTTGTGTTCTTAGTCTAAATGGAAGACCATTTTGTCTAAGCGTTCTTAAAACTACTGATGAATGATATCTATAAACAAGTCCATAATGGTATAAATTAAACATATAATTATCTAAATTTTTTGGATCTTTTCTCATTTTTTCGTAATCTTTAGTTAATAATGTTTTTAAATCTATATCATATTCACCAATTCTATAGTTATCAAGGTCACATAGTTTAAGTGTATTTCCATCATATAACATGTTTCTTGAACTAATATCACCAATATAAACATTATTTTCATTAAGTAATTCTATTTTTTCTTTTAATAATTCAAGAACTTTAATTTTTTGTTTACGACTATAAACATCTTCGACAGTATTCATTTTTTCAATACCCATCGTATAACCTACAAATTTACCTTCTTTATTATAAACAAGATCTAAAATTTTAACTTCGTCTTTGAAACAATCCATTTCACTTATTAATTCTAATTTTTTTTCTTTGTTTATAAAAGTTTCTTCAGGTATATATCTTATATTGTCTTCTTTTTTATTTCCATAAAATGTATCATCTAAAATAATCTTATCTTTAAAGTATTTTAGTAATACACTTTTACCATTAATATCATATAAATATACAGTACTTTCCATACCATGGTTGTATTCATAAACAATATTCTTTTCGTCAAAAGTAATTTTATTCATTTTTTTCTCACCACACGGGCATAATATTATATATTATACTTTCTTATATGTCAATTTATGATATAATTTATATAGGTGATAGATATGAAGAATATTATATTAGTAGATGGTAATAATTTACTTTTTAGAAGTTATTATGCAACTGCATATTCAGGAAATTTTATGAATAATTCAAAAGGATTTCCAACTAATGGTATATATGGACTTGTTAATATGTTAAATAAGATTATAAAAGAAGAAAAACCAGAGTATATGCTTGTTGCTTTTGATAAAGGTAAAACATTTAGACATGAACAATACTCAGATTATAAAGCAGGAAGAAGTGCTACTCCTGAAGAACTTAAAATGCAATTTAAAGTAGCAAAAGAACTTATTCCGCTTATGGGTATTAAATCATATGAAATAGATAATTATGAAGCAGATGATATTATAGGTACATATTCTATGATGGCAAGTAATGATAAAGACTTTAAGGCTATTATAGTAAGTAGTGATAAAGATTTACTTCAACTTATAAATGATGAAACTGAAGTAAAACTGTTAAAAAGTAAAGACTATATTAGAATGACAAGAGATGAATTTAAAAAAGAGTATGGTATTGAACCTATTAGAATGATAGACTTAAAAGGACTTATGGGGGATTCATCAGATAATATACCTGGTGTAAAAGGAATAGGTGAAAAAACTGCATTAAAACTACTTCAAGAATATGATACTGTTGAAAACTTATATAATAATATTGATAATTTAAAAGGTGCTACTAGGGATAAATTAGTTAATGATAAAGAAAATGCTTTTAAAAGTAAAGATCTTGCTACTATTTATACAAAAGTACCTGTAGAATATTCATTAGATGAATTAAAATATGTAGGTCCTGATACTATTAAACTTAAGAAAATGTATGAAGAATTAGAATTCTTTAGTTTTCTTAAGAATGATGAATTTAAAGTAAAAAAAGAAGAAAATATATCTTTTAAAGAAGTAAAAGAAAAAGACGAACTCATTTTAAAAGATGATATTGCTGTATATATTGAATTAGATGGTTCTAATTATCATACATCAGATATAATAGGTGCGTCTGTTTATGATGGTGAAAATGCTTATTATTTAGATAAAGAATTCTTAATAAATAATAAAGATATTTTAGATAAATATAATAAATATACATACGATATAAAAAAGAATATTGTTGCACTTAATAAATATGGTATTAAATTTAACAAATGTGATTTTGATACTATGATTGCAACTTATATATTAAATTATAATGAAAAAGATGATATATCTGTCGTTAGTAATATTTTTGGTTATGATGTTCTTGATTATAATAGTCTTTTAAAAGAAAAAGATGAAAACAAAGTAAAAGAAGAAATAATTAAAAAAGCTAAATTTATATTTGATACAAAAGATAGATTCATTGATGAAATGAAAGAAGAAAACTCATATGATTTATTTAATAAAATAGAAATGAAATTATCTTTAGTACTTGCAGATATGGAATTAACTGGTATTAGAGTAGATAAGAACGTTTTAAATAAAATGGGCGAAAAAATAAAAGAAAAAATAGATGAATATCAAGAAGAAATATATAAGATGTCAGGTGAAGAATTTAATATTCAATCACCAAAACAACTTGCAGATGTTTTATTTAATAAACTAGCAATTCCTTATCCTAAAAAGAAAGCAACTTCTTATTCAACATCAAGAGAAATACTAGATAAAATAAAGGATGAACATGAAATAGTACAAAAAATAATTGATTATAGAACTTTAGCTAAATTATATAGTACATATATTGTTGGAATAAATGATATGGTTATGGATGATGGTAAACTTCATACAATATATACACAAACTCTTACAAGAACTGGAAGACTTTCATCTATAGAACCTAATTTACAAAATATACCAATAAGATATGAAGAAGGAAAATTAATAAGAAAAGCATTTGTTCCAGAAGAAGATTCAGTGTTTATATCAAGTGACTATTCACAAATAGAACTTAGAGTATTTGCTCATATGTCTAATGAAGAAAATATGATAAATGCTTTTAATAGTGAAGATGATATACATACTAAAACTGCAAGTGAAATATTTCATGTAAGTGAAAGTGAAGTAACTAAAAATATGAGAAGATCTGCAAAAGCAGTTAATTTTGGAATATTATATGGAATTAGTTCATTTGGTTTATCTGAAGATTTAAAAATACCTATTAAAGAAGCAAAAGAATTTATAGATAAGTATTTAGAAGCTTTTCCTAAAATAAAAGAGTATAAACAAAAAACATTAGATGATGCTTATAAAAACGGATATGTTTTAACTCTTATGAATAGAAAAAGAAAAATAGATGAACTAAAAAATGCAAATTATATCATAAGAGCAGGTGGTGAAAGAATGGCACTTAATACTCCAGTACAAGGAACTAGTGCTGATATTTTAAAACTTGCAATGATAAATATATATGAAGAACTTAATAAAAGAAAGTTAAAAACTAAAATGCTTCTTCAAATACACGACGAACTTATATTTAATGTTCCAGAAAGTGAAAAAGACGAAGTTAAAAAGCTTATTAAAGAAAAAATGGAGAATGTATATAAGCTTAAAGTACCTTTAAAGGTTGAACTTGAAGAGGGAAAAAACTGGTATGATGCCAAATAAAAAACTTTTTGTTAAATTATGTGTAAAAATGTAGTAAATCACATATTTAAAATGCATTTATTACATTTTTTAATGCTATAATTATAATAACAAAGGGGAAAAATGCTTGACAAAGCATCAAAATCTATGATAAGATTTTGAAACTTGACTATATAAAGTGAGGTGATGAAGTATGAATAATAAAAGACCATACATATTTGAATATCTAAATGAGGCTGAATTCAAAAAAAGAGAGAGATCATTAAAGAAATATAATATGTTTGCTTTTAAAAAACTTGTGTTTGAATTTTATCCAGAAATGAAAGAAGGTAATTTTTTAGGTAATCAAGTATTAACAGATAAAGAAAAAAATACTGAATCTTATGAATTAGTTCTTCCAACTGATGAATTATTTACAAAAGTTCATGGTGAAATCGTACTTCATTATGACGTTTATAAAAATGAACACATAATCTTACTTAAAACTATGACACCAGAAGACCTTTTACTAGAAGGACATAAAACAGAACTTGGTGCATATAAAGGTGTTATGATAAGTAAAGAAAATGCTGATAAAGATATGTTCAAAATAAATTTATTAAATATGTTAAATAAATAAACTTGAAAAAGTTTATTTTTTTATTTTTTATGGTATAATTAAGAAAAAGGTAGGTATTGTTATGAATTTTATAAGAGATAATATTTTAAAAATAATTATTATAATTATAGTTATATTTTTATTTATATTTGGATTAAGTGCTTGCAGTAAATTTTCTGCAGGAAAACCAGCATCTTCAAAATATGAAGAAATGGAAAATAAATTAAAAGAAGCAGCTATTAAATTTACAAAAGAAAATACTCGTTATCTTCCACAAGAAGTTAATGAATCAAGTAAACTTAATATGAGAATTCTTGTAACTAATGATAAACTAGCTCAATTTTATGCTAATGAAGATTCATCAAAAGCATGTACAGGTTATGTTTCAATTACAAAAAAAAGTGAAGGGACATATTCATATGTACCATTTATTAAGTGTGGTAAATATTATGAAACAATGACTCTTTCAAATTATATTAAAGAAAATGATAAAGTAGTTACATCTGATGATGGGTTATATAATTATAATAATACTTTAGTATATAGAGGTGAAAGAGCAAAAAATAACTTAGTTATTAATCAAAGACCATATAGAATTGTTTCTATAAGTGAAAATGGAGAAGTAAGAGTTGTTGATACTAAAAAATATACTGATAGAAATCCTTGGGATGATAGATATAATAATACTGTTGGTAAAGAATATGGTATTAATATTTTTGAAAAGAGTAGATTAAAAGATTATTTAAATTCTTATTATGAAACTGATAATGAATATTTTACTGATTACCTAAGAAGTGTTATTGTTCCTCATGATATTTGTGTTGGACCAGTTCCAAAAGATAATAGTGATTTTTCTGGTAACGTAGAATGTCAAGTTGTTTCAGAAAATCAATATATTGGTTTACTTCAAGCTAATGAATACTTTAGAGCAAGTATTGATAGCAATTGTAAAACAATTAATAATTACGAATGTGGAAACTATAACTATATGATGAATATTAATCAATGGTCAATAGTTACACAAAATCCGACATTAGAAAATTCATACCAAGTACTATCTATTAGTGATGGTAGAGTAAACTACATTAGAGCATCATCTTCATTTAATATATATTTAACATTCTATTTAGATGCGAATGTTTTATATAATTCTGGAGATGGAACTGTAAATAATCCATATACTTTAAGGTGGTGAAAATAATGCAAAATTATTTCTTAATAGTCGAATATGAAAAAGAAGAAGTAGCTACATTAAAAGCACCTTTAAAGGATATTGATAAATTTACAACTATATTTAAATCAGAAAATGAATTGTTAAATCATTTATTTGATGATGATAGATTAATGTTTGAGTATAATCTTGCAAGAATAAAAGTAAAAACACCAAAAGGATTTTATATAGATCCATATTATTCACAATTTAATAGTGTAATAGTTGATCAAGAAAATATAGATTATGAAGAATTTATAAATGGAATAATACCTATGCCACTTTTTAGAATACTTAATGATTTTTATAATGAACTTGTTAGTAAATACACAGATATAGAGAGAAAAAAATTAGAAAAACTAAATGATAATAAAGTATATTTATGGGATAATTTATTTTCTCAAAAATTATCTATGTCATTTATGCAAGAACAAGAAAAAAATGAATATATTTATTTAAAAGGAACTGTCGATAATCTACATTTAAATAAAGATCTTATAAGTTCACTTAATAGTTTAATTAAATTAATAGATATAAAAGAAGATTTAGAAAAAAGACAAAATAAAAAAGATGAATTATTAAAAATGGCATCAAAGGAAACAAATGAAGAAATAAAAGAAAAGAAAATAATTGAAATAAATGAAGATAAAACATTAAGTGAGTATTCTTTTGAAACTCAAACTATTGAAGAATTAAAAGAAAAAACACGTGAATCAATGAAAAACTATAATAAAAACTATAGAGATTTTAGAGATTTATATGGTAAATTATCTATTTTCTTCCAAACAAAAGAAGAAAAAACTAAAAGAGCGGCAGAAGCTTATAAACAAGATGATAGATTTGTAAGAAAAACTTTAGATGATTTAAAAAATCAATTAGTTGATAAAATGTTTGAAGATGCATCAAATGATGTAAATTTAGCTCCAGCACCAGATTTATATTCGGATATAGAAGATTCTTATAAAGAAAAACTTGAAGCTGATTTAATAAGAGCACAAAATAATAATGATGAAGAATTAGAAGAAAAAATAAGAGAAGAACTTTCTAAATATTTAGCAGAAAGTGAAAGTATGAAATTATAGAGAAGTATTAAACTTCTCTTTTTGTGGGTGAAATATGAAGGACGTAATAGATTTTATAGAGTATTTAAAATATCAAAAAAATTATTCTGATTATACTATTAAAAACTATAAATTAGATTTAGATGAATATTTTAATTTTTTAGATGATAATAAATTAAATTACAAACAAATTAAATATAAAGATACTACTTCTTATTTAAAATATTTAAATGAAAAAAAAGATTCAAGAAATAGTATTTCTAGAAAACTAAGTAGTATAAGAAGTTTTTATAAATATTTAGTAATTAATAATAAAATTAATACTAATGTATTTTTACTTGTTACATCCCCAAAAAAAGAAAAACTAATACCTAAATATATAAATTATACAAATTTGGAAGAAATTCTTGATATTCCTGACATCAAGACAAAAGAAGGACAAAGAGAAAGATTAATATTAGAAATACTTTATGCATCAGGCGTTAGAGTATCTGAACTTGTTAATATTAAGATTAAAGATATAGATTTTTCTAATAAAACTATTTTAATATTTGGTAAAGGATCTAAAGAAAGAGTAGTATGTTATGGAGATTATGCAAAAGATATGTTAAAATTATATATAGAAGATGGTAGAAAAAAGTTTTTAAATGATGTAAAAAGTGAATATTTAATAGTTGGTAATAATAAAGAGAAATTAACAACAAGAAGAATAGAACAAATAATTAATGATATTATTAAAAAAACTAGTTTAAAACTTAATATAACACCACATATGTTTAGACATACATTTGCAACACATTTACTAGATCAAGGATGCGATCTACTAGCAGTAAAAGAATTACTTGGTCACGAATCAATATCATCAACAGAAATATATACTCATGTATCTAATGAAAAACTAAAAGAAGTATATAGAAAGTGTCACCCAAGAAATAGATAGAATAAAAAGGAGAATTATTATGATAAAGTACGTATATTTATTTAATGAAGGAAATAAAGATATGAGAGATTTGCTTGGTGGTAAGGGTGCTAATCTTGCTGAAATGACAAATCTTAATATTAATGTACCAAAAGGATTTACTGTAACAACAGAAGTTTGTAAATATTATAATGAAAAGAAAAAAGTTACAGTAGAAATGAAAAGACAAATAGAAAATGCTATTAAAAAACTTGAAAAACAAGTGTCTAAAGAATTTGGTAATAAAGAAAATCCTTTGCTTCTATCCGTAAGAAGTGGTGCTAAAATATCTATGCCTGGTATGATGGATAGTATTTTAAATATAGGTATGAATGATGAAATAGCAAGTGAACTTGAAAAGAAAGTTAATCCTAGATTTGTATATGACTCGTATCGTAGATTAATTCAAATGTTTTCTGATGTTGTAATGGGATTTGATAGAAATCAGTTTGAGGAAGTTATAACAAGATTTAAAACAAAAAAAGGTGTTAAATTTGATGTTGAGCTTGATGCTACTGATTTAAAAAATATTACAAATGAGTATAAAAGAATATACAAAAGATTATCTGGAAGAGAATTTCCAAATGATGTATATGAACAATTATTTAAAACAATATATGCAGTATTTGACTCATGGAATAATGATAGAGCAATTAGCTATAGAAGAATGAATAATATTGATGATGCACTAGGAACTGCTGTTAATGTACAACAAATGGTTTATGGAAATTATAATGAAAAATCAGGAACAGGTGTTGCGTTTTCAAGAAATCCATCTACAGGAGAAAATGAAATATTTGGTGAATTTTTACTTAATGCACAAGGAGAAGATGTTGTAGCTGGTGTTAGAACTCCTGAAAAAATTAGTGAACTTAAAAAGTTTAGTTTAAGTATTTATGAAGAATTTAAAAATATTGCAAAAAAATTAGAATCACATTATAAAGACATGCAAGATATGGAATTTACAATTGAAGATAATAAATTATATATTCTTCAAACAAGAAATGGTAAAAGAACAGGTACTGCTGCAATTAATATTGCTGTAGATTTAGTTAATGAAGGATTAATATCAAAAGAAGAAGCTATATTAAGAATAGAAAAAGAAGATGTTGAAAGTGCACTTCATAAAAGATTTGATATAAAAGAAGATGATGAAAACCTACTTACAACAGGTATTAATGCATCACCTGGTGCTTCTTGTGGGAAAATATACTTTAATTCAAAAGATGCAGTTGATGCTAAAAATAAAGGTGAAGAAGTAATACTTGTTAGAAAAGAAACATCACCAGAAGATATTGCTGGTATGAAAGAAGCAGATGGTCTTTTAACTGCAACTGGAGGAATGACATCTCATGCAGCAGTTGTTATGAGAGGTATGGGTAAATGCTGTGTATGCGGTGCAAGTGATATTGAAATAGATGAAGAAAATAAAACAATTTCATTTAATGATGTAATGCTTATGGAAGGAGATTACATATCACTAGATGGAAGTAACGGAAATGTTTATTTAGGAAAATTAAATACATTAGATCCAGAAATAAATGAAAAGTTTGAAGAGTTTTTATCATATGCAAAAGAAATAAAAGATCTTGATGTGTATGTAAATTCGGATACTGAAAAAGATTTATGTTTAGCTCTTAAATTTGGTGCAGAAGGTGTTGGACTTGTAAGAACTGAGCATATGTTCTTTGAAAAGAATAGAATTAAAAGTTTTAGAAAAATGATTTTAGCAGAAACAAAAGAAGAAAAAGATAAATGGATAAAGGTACTTGAAAAATATCAAGAAGAAGACTTTATTAGTATGTTTAATTTACTAGATAATAAAACTATTACTATTAGATATTTGGATCCACCATTACATGAATTCTTACCAAAAGATGACGAAACTATTTTTGATTTATCAACTAGTTTAAATATTAATATGGATGAACTTAAAACTAGAATAAATAATTTAAAAGAATTTAATCCAATGATGGGTAATAGAGGAGTTAGACTTTTAATTACTAGACCAGAAATTATTAAAATGCAAACAAGAGCAATAATAAATGCATATAAAGAAGTAAATAAGAATATAGAACTAGATTTAATGATTCCTCTTATTTCTGATATTAATGAACTTAAATATGTAAAAAATATTATAAAAGAAGAAATAGATAAAATAGATAGTGAAATAAATTATAAAATTGGTACTATGATTGAGACACCTAGAAGTGCACTAACTAGTCATAAACTTGCAAAAGAAGCTGATTTTTATAGTTTTGGTAGTAATGATTTAACTCAATTTACTTTTGGTTTTTCAAGAGATGATGCAAACTTTTTAAATACATATTATAAAGATAATATATTTACTTCTTCACCATTTAATTCACTTGATATAGACGGTGTAGGTATGCTTATGCTTTATGCAAAAACGGCATCTAAAAAAGTAAACAAAGATATTAAAATTGGAATATGCGGTGAACAAGCAGCAGATGAGAGTGCAATTGATTTTTGTAATAATATAGGACTTAATTATATATCAGTTTCAAGTTATAGAGTACCCCTTGCAATACTACTTTCAGCAAAGGCAAAACTAAATGAATAAATTTATGGATCCATTTACTTATAATCTACCTAGAATAGATCTTCATGGTCTTGATAGAGTAGCTGCTAGAGTTAAATGTGAAGAATTTATAAATGATAATAAAAAATTAAGAAATAAAAAAATTGTTATTATTCATGGTATGGGTGAGGGTATTTTAAAAAAAGAAGTACATGATTATTTAAAACATAATAAGAATGTAATTAACTATTCACTTAATTATAATAATATAGGTGAAACAATAGTTGAAATAAAAATAGATATATAATATAATCATAATAAGGAGGAGAAGTATGAAGAAAGTAAGAGTTTATTTAGCTTTATTATTTGCTTTAATATTATTTGTTCCAACTACTTATGCAATTTCAATTGATGATTTAGCAGAAGCTGATGAAACATTAACAGTTGAAAAAAATATTACTGGAACATCATTTAAAGCAGGAAATACAGTTAATATTAGTAGTAAAATTGATGGAATTAGTTTTGTTGCTGGTAATACTATAAATGATTCAAGTGAATCAGATTATGCATTTATAGCTGGTAATATTATTAATTTTGATGATTTTGTTACAAAAGATTTATTTTTAGCAGGTAGTGAAATAACTATCAAACAAAGTAGTATTAAAAGAGATGCATATATAGCTGCTGGTACTATTAATTTTAATGGTACACTTGGTAGAAATTTATATGCAGCAGGTGATGAAGTAATTATTGATGGTACTATTAATGGTGATGTTTCAATCTCAGCTAGCACTATTAAAATTACTAAAGATGCAAAAGTAAGAGGTACATTAAAATATAATGATGATGCAAAATTTGATAACGAAGCAACATATAGTATTAAAACAAAAACATATAAATCAAAAGATAAAAAAGTAGTTGCAACAGCATCTGTTACAACAATGATTTTTGATATATTAGGTTCATTTGCTAATATTTTAGTATTTGGTTTATTACTATTATTTGTATTTAAAAAATTATTTGATAAAGTTGATTCAACAGAACTTACTGCATCTAATGTATTTAAAAATATTGGTATTGGATTATTAATTCTATTTACATTACCAATAGTTACAATATTCTTATTAATTTCATCTGTTGGTGTTTCAACAGCATTTATATTAATTGCTTTATTTATAATTGCACTATATTCATCAACAGCATTTACAGCATATTACTTTGGTAAAAAAGTATTAAACTCAAAAATTGATAATGATTATTTAATTCTTACAATTAGTTTACTTGTACTTGTTATACTTAATGCACTTCCATTTATTGGTTCAATAACTACAATTGCAAGCTTACTATTTGGTACAGGAATATTTATAACATCTTCAAAAGCTGTATTATTTGCTAAAAAGAAAAGTAAAAAGTAGATTTTAAATCTACTTTTTTCATGTTATAATATATAAAGGTGTTAGACATGGAAAATAGTGAAAAAAATTATAAATTATTATTTGATTCGATTAATGGAAAAAAACTTGATTTTATGTATGAAAATATTATTAAAACAAATGAAGATTTAAGTGCTTTTATTAAAGATAATAATATAAAAGAAACATATGAAACAGATCTTGCTATTTTTTCATTGTTTTTTAGTCAAACATTAAAAGAAAAAAATGACTATTTAATTCAATCTTTATATGAAAAAATTCTTTCTGATAGAGTTTATATAAATGGTATATCAATAGATGTTAATAATACTTTTCATATGAATGAACTTACAATTGATACTAAAAATGGAAAGATATCGTTAATACCTTTATCATCAGCAATTCCAAGTTTAAAAGAAAAATTTCCAGAACTTGATACACTAGATAGAGCAAATAAGTGTTTTAGTGGATCTAGAAAACTATCTCTTGGAATAAGTAATGAAAATGATTTAGTAACAGGTATAGTTTATGGATATACTGATAAATCAGAATATCTTCATAGCTGGGTGGAAGTAAAATTGTTTGATAAAGAATATGTAATTGATTACACTATGAATGCAATTATAAATAAAGATGGTTATTATAATTTTAGACATGCAAAAGAAATACAAAGAATTAATAATAAAGATATGATAAATGATATGGATGAATATCAAGAAGAATTAAATGCAATATATGCTCATTCAGCATTTTATAATGTGTTTAGAGATGAAATAATAAATGATTTAAGTAAGAAAAAAATAAGCAAATAAGGAGTGATAAATATGGTATATTTAGATTATGCTGCAAATACTGTGGTAGATAAAGAAGTTCTTGATTTATATTATGATGTAAGTTTAAAATATTTTGCTAATCCAAATTCAATTCATAAACTTGGAGTAGAAGCAAAAAATCAAATAGATATGGCTACAAATAAAATAGCTAAAATACTTAATTGTTTACCAGAAGAAGTAATATATACTTCTGGTGCAACGGAATCAAATAATTTAGCTATAATTGGTTTATGTGAAAAATATAAAAATTTTGGTAAACATATAATTATTAGTAGTTTAGAACATACATCAATTGTTGCTCCTGTTAATTATTTAACACAACAAGGTTTTGAGGTTGATGTATTAAATGTTTCAGTTGATGGGAAAGTAAGTGTAGATGAACTAAAAAAACTAATTAGAGATGATACTATTTTAGTTAGTATTACATCTGTTGATAGTGAGCTTGGTATTAAACAACCAATCGAAGAAATAGGTGAAGTTCTAAAAGATTACCCAAATACTCATTTCCATACAGACTCATCTCAAGCAATAGGTAAAGTTAAAATGGATTTTACAAATGTTGATTTAGTTACAATTGCTCCACATAAATTTTATGGTCTTAATGGATTTGGTATTTTAATAAAAAAGAAAGATGTTTTATTAAAGCCAATTATATTAGGTGGAAAAAGTACAACGATTTACAGAAGTGGAACGCCTGTACTTCCTATGGTTGTTGCAAATGCTTATGCGTTAGAAAAAGCTATTAATAATCAAGATAAAAGAGATGAATATGTGGGAAAATTAAACAAAGAAGTTATTTCATTTTTAGAAAAACATGATAAAGTACATATTAATAACACAAATAATTCTGTAATATATACAATTAATTTTAGTATTAAGGGTGTTAACAGTGAAGAATTTATTAAAAAACTTAGTGATAATGATATTTATATGTCACCAAAAACATCATGCTGTCCAAATAAAACACCATCTAAACACGTACTTGCTTTAACAAATGATAAATCACTTGCAAAATCATCTATGAGACTTAGTTTATCACATTTAACAACAGAGGAAGATTTAAATACATTCTATGAAGTGTTTGATAAACTATATGGTGAAATATAATGGAAAAATATAAAGAAATAGAAAAAAGCATAATAAAAAAATTTAGAAAAGATATTTGGAGTAAGTTCGTAAAAGCAGTCGCAGAATATGAATTAATTAATGAAAATGATAATGTTATGGTATGCATAAGTGGTGGTAAAGATTCTTTCTTGCTCGCAAAGTGCATTGAGGAACTACAAAAACATGGTAAATTTCCATTTAAAGCTCATTATGTACTTATGAATCCTGGATATGATGAAGAAAGTTTAAACACCATTAAAAATAATGCAAAAATACTAAATGTAAATTTAGAAATATTTGATAGTAATATATTTGATGTAATTTCAAATGTAGATGATAGTCCATGTTATTTATGTGCAAGAATGAGAAGAGGTTTTCTTTATAATAGAGCAAAAGAACTTGGTTGTAATAAAATAGCACTTGGTCATCACTTTAATGATGTTATTGAAACATCCTTATTATCATTATTTTATTCTTCTGAAGTAAAAACAATGATGCCAAAACTTCATAGTACAAATTTCGAAGGATTAGAATTAATTAGACCTTTATATTTAGTAAAAGAAGATGACATTATTTCATGGAAAAATTATAATGAACTAAGTTTTATAAACTGTGCATGTCCACTTACTAATGGATGCTCTTTAATTGATGATGGAACAAGTAAAAGAAAAGAAATGAAAGAACTTATTAAAAGAATGCAAAAGAGAAATAAAAATGTTGATAATAATATTTTTACAGCTCTTAATAATGTAAATTTAAACTGTGTACTTGGTTATAATAAAGATGAAAAAAAATATTCTTTTCTAGATGAATATGATAAATAAAACATATAATTATAATAGGTGATAATATGAAAAATATTGATTTTTTAAAGAATAAAATAATAGCTCATAGAGGAATATATGATAACAAAAAGATTCCTGAAAATTCGTTAGGTTCTTTTAAAGATGCTTTAAAAGAAGGTTATACTATAGAACTTGATGTTCATATTACAAAAGATAATCAAATAGTTGTATTTCATGATCATAATTTAAAAAGAATGACAAATGTTGATAACGAAGTAGAAAAAGTAAATTACACTGATATAAAAGATTTAAAACTATTAAATACAAATTATAAGATTCCACTTTTAAAAGATGTCTTATCTTTAGTAAATAAAAAAGTTCCAATTATTATTGAACTAAAAGTAAAAGATATAAAAAGTGTAGGTACTTTAGAAAAAACGCTTGCAGATATGCTTGATAATTATGATGGAGAATTTGCAGTAAAGAGTTTTAATCCTTTTTCAGTAAGATGGTTTAAAAAATATAGAAATTCTTATGTAAGAGGATTACTTGTATCAAATAGAAATAAAACTATAAAAGATAAAATACTTCATAATATGTATTTATTAAATATTTGTTCACCGGATTTTATATCATGTAGTTATAAAATGTTTGATAATAAAAAAATAAATAAGCTAAAAAAGAATCATGTAATTTTAGCTTGGACTATTAAAGATACGAAAGATTTTATAAAATATAAAAAATGTTTTGATAATTTAATATGTGAAAATAAGGAGGTTTTAAAATGGAAAAATTAAATGGAAAAATAATAGTTATCGAAGGTGCTTGTGATGGAATAGGTAAGACAACACAATATGAACTTTTAAAGAATTATTTATTAAAAGAAGGATATGATATTTATACACATCATTTTCCAAGCTATAATACTTTTTATGGAAAACCAGTTGAGGAATATTTAAAAGGTAATTTAGGTGATCCAAGAGAATTATCACCATATTTTGTTCACATGTTATATGCAGTTGATAGGGCATTTGTTTATAAAAATGAAATAAAACCTGCACTTGATGCTGGTAAAGTAGTATTACTAGATAGATATGTAACATCATCGCTTATGTATCAATCTTCAGTAATAGATGATTTAAAAGTAAAAAAAGAATTTATAGAATTTATGGCTGATTATGAATACAATAAATTAGGTACAAAAAGACCTGATAATGTAGTATTTTTATGTACATCATATGAAATGGCTGAGCAACTTAGAAATAAAAGAGTAGATAATGAAGGAATACAAAATGATATTCATGAGAAAGATAATGAATACTTAAAAAGAGTTTATGAAAATTCATTATTTGTTGCAAATAATCAAGGTTTTGATTATGTAAATTGCGAAGAAAATGGTTCTATTAAATCAAAAGAAAATATTCATGAAGAAATAAAGAAATTATTATTAAAATAGTTATAAAAAATAAAAATAAGTAAATAATTATAATGGTGAAGTGTATGAAAAAAGTATTAATAGTAATCATTATAATTTTTTTATTTATTATAAATTATAATAAAAGTTCAATAAATGCATTTAATTATATGTCATTTAATGAAAATGATATTTATTTTTTAGATTTTACAAATGATTGTTTAAATACAAGAAATATAAAACTAAAACTATCTATTTTTACAGGATATAATTATAAAGTTAATAAAATATATCCAAAAAAAGTAATAAACAAATTATATTATTCATATGATTTTTTAAGTATTGATAAAGATACAGAAAAATTTACAAATGAATATATAAATGATTTAAAGAATAATTATTACTATAATTTAGTTGATGATGTAAAAAAGAGTGGGATTAATCTTGTAGGAATAGAGTTATATTCACAAAAAGAAGCTATAGAAAGATTTAAAAAGAAATATCCAAATGTTAAAATAAGTAATATTGATAATAAAAAATAAAAAAAATACAAACTTGTTATTGCAAAAACTACTTTATTATGATATTATTTATACGTGGACCCTTAGCTCAGTTGGTTAGAGCATCCGGCTCATAACCGGGCGGTCGCAGGTTCGAGTCCTGCAGGGTCCACCACTATGCAGGTGTGGCGAAATTGGCAGACGCGCTAGACTTAGGATCTAGTTCCTTACGGAGTGGGGGTTCAAGTCCCTTCACCTGCACCACTTAAATAAATTAGAACCAATAGGTTCTTTTTTTATAGATAAAGGTAGAGGTAAAACAATGTCAAAATTATATTTTAGATTTGGTGCAATGAATTGTGGAAAGAGTAGTGCTTTAATGCAAGTTGCTCATAATTATGAAGAAAATGGAAAGAAAATAGTTGTAATAAAACCAGCTATTGATACTAAAGCAAATGATAAATTATCATCTAGAATTGGTCTTGAAAGAAAGGTTGATATTTTAATAGGTGAGGATGAATCATTTACTAATTATTATAAATTGTTTGATAATTTTATTTCATGTATTTTAGTAGATGAAGCACAATTTTTAACAGAAGAGCAAGTCGAAGAATTATGGTATGTTTCAAAAATGTTTAATATACCAGTTATTTGTTATGGTCTTAAAGTGGATTTTAGATCTAATTTATTTCCTGGTAGTAAAAGACTTCTTGAATTATCTGATGAAATGGAAGAATTAATTACTATATGTGAATGCGGTAAAAGAGCTAAGTTTAATGTAAGATATGTAGATAATAAATATACTGAAGATGGTGATTCTGTTTTGATCGATGGAAGCACTTCTAATACAGAATATAAGCCAACATGTGGCAAATGCTATATGAAACTTAAATATAAGATTAATTAAAGCACTAAATTGTGCTTTTTTTGTAAAATAAAAGAATAGGACTTTATAAATTTAAAAAAAATAGTTATAATTATATTAATAATGGAGGACTATTATGAATAGAGAAATATTTTTTAGTAAAAATGAACCAAAAGACTTAATGACTAATATGATTATATCTAATTATACAAAGAATGAAGATTTAAGAAGAGATTTAGTAAAAGTTTTCTATAGTATAGTTCCATCTAATCTTGATTTATATCAAGCAAGACTTTCAGAATTAATATATGAATATTCTAATAAAATTAATAGTATAAAAAATTCAAATGATATAGTAAGTGGATCTTCAATTTCAATCGAAGAAAATAAAAAGGAATTAAGTGAACTAGAGAATAAATTACAAGAATTAACAAATGAACTTTCTAACTATCAAGATGATTTATTAAAACTTGATTCAGAATCATTATATAAAGTTTCAAGTTTAACAATGGAACTTTCAACAATAAAAAAAGAGTTGGAAGAAGGTTCAAAATTAAAATCAATAGATGATTATAAAAAGAATAAAAGTGATTCATTAAATGAAATAAAAGACAATATGGACGATATTAGAGGTTTATCAAATATTATTACTATGGAATCAGTATTATATTCTAAAGATCAATTAGATGATTTTAATCCAGAAATTAGTGATATAACAAAAACAGAACTTGAATCAACTGTTAATAAAGAGTTTTCTTTTGATGAAAAAGAAAAGAAAGAAACATCTTACTTTTTCGAAGGCTTTTTAAATAATTATGCGGTATATATAAAAGAAAAAAGTATATTTGAAAAAAGTATATCAGATGAAATAAAAGATGAAATAAATAATAGCAATGTTATTACAGATAATCTTTTAGAAAATGAAAAAATAAAATATTTTAATATTATTCGTAGATTTTCGTATAGAATTACAAGTTCTTTAAATGCAGTAATAGAAAACAAAGATATGAAATCAATAATTAATTTAAATGAACTTACTATAGTTATGTATTTTATAACTACATTATTAAATAGAATAAATAATAATTCATTAGATAAAGATGAAATAGCATATATAGAAAATGTTACTAAAAAGAATAATAAAAAGAAAAAAGAAATGTCTAATAATGAAATACATGATTATTTAAACGAACTTATTAAAAAAATAAAAGAATATAATGAAGATAGTACTATAAATAAAAAAGTAGTATAATCTTCTTTTTTAATGGTTTTATTCATATAATATGTTATGAATAGTGAATTAGAAGATAAAATTAAAGAAATAAATACTGAAGATTTTATATGGCTAATATATATAGGTATTATTTTTTTAAGTTGGTATTCAAATTCACAAGAAAGAAAATATTTTGTATTTAAAGATAATGTAGCAAAAGATAAATATAGGTTTATAATTAAAATAATCTTCTTTATTCTGATATTTGTATATTTATATTTTTTAAAAGATTCAATTGATGGATTAAAAAAACTTAAACCAAGCGATAGTGAAAAAAAGAAAAGATTAGTATATTTATCATTTGTTAGTTCTTTATTAATTGCTATAAGTGGATTTATATTTTTGTATTTAGCATTTGCAGATGAAAACTTAGATGTAGAACTTGCATTTAATTGATGTTTTTTTCTTTTTTATTATTGACTGACATATCAATAAATGATAAAATTAATAACAGCTGGAGTAGTACTCAAGAGGCTGAAGAGGCGTCCCTGCTAAGGATGTAGACCGGGTAACTGGTGCGAGGGTTCAAATCCCTCCTGCTCCGCCATTAAGAAAATAACCTTTTTTAAGGTTTTTTTTATTTTTCTGTTTGCTTTAAATATTTTTTGTGCTATAATAACAAGCAATATTTGAAAAAGGTGGTAGTTTATGTATACAGAACAAAATATAATGGAATTAAAAGTAAATAGTGATACACTTTCTCTTTTAAGAGAAAACAATGTAAATACAATTAATGACATTTGGTCATTAAAAAGAACTGACTTAAAAAAGATAGGTGTAGCTGATAGCCAAATAAATCATATCAGAATAAAACTACAACTTATGGGACTTGATCTAAATAAGAAAAAATATAAAATCGACCGTTAATTCGGGGATTTTTTTTATTTCCCTTGTATATAATATATGGAGGGAAAATATGATTGCTATAAAGAACGTATCTAAGAAATATGAGAATGAAGAAAACTTTGTATTAGATAATATAAATTTAGTTTTTAACAATGGTCTTACTGCAATAGAGGGCGAAAGTGGAAGTGGAAAAAGTAGCTTACTTAATATAATAGGCGGACTTGATCAAAAATATTCAGGAAGCCTTTATTTTAATGATTTATTAATAAATAAAAATAATGTTGATGATTATAAAAAAAATAGTATTGGTTTTGTATTTCAATCATTTAATTTATTACCACATTTAAATGCTTATGAAAATGTTAGAGTTATGCAAAATATACATAATAAAAATGATAAAAAGAAAATTATTGATTTATTTAAAAAATTAAAAATTGATAATATTATGTATAAAATGCCAAATGAACTATCTGGTGGTCAAAAACAAAGAGTTGCAATAGCAAGAGCATTAATTAATGATCCAAAAATAATTCTTGCAGATGAACCAACAGGTGCACTTGATAATAAGAATAGTGAAATAGTAATAAATATTTTAAAAGAAATATCTAAAGAGAATAAAATTGTTATAGTTGTAACTCATTCTAAAAAAGTAAGTGAAAGAGCCGATTATATATATCAAATATCATCTGGTAAAGTAATTACCAAAAAAAGAAAAAATGTAAAAGAAATAATCATTGAACAAAAGAATAAAAAAAGTAAAATTAATTTAATAACATTACTTAAAATATCATTAAAAAATATACTTAGAAATAAAAAAAGAAATCTACTTATAGTACTTGGTTCATCAATTGGAATATTTGGAATATCATTTATGTTATTTTTAGGAAGTGGTATTAAAAAATATATAAGAAATGAAATAGAGAATAATATGAATCCTAGAATGATCGAAGTAAATAAAACAGATGATATTTTAAACTACTCATATTTTGATAAAAATGATTTAAATAAAATAAAAAAAATAAAACATATTACATCTGTTAATAAAGAATTTACTATTAGCCAGTTATCTTCATTAGAATTAAAAGAAAAATATGATTTATCATCACTTTCTACATTTAATTATTTAGATAAAAAAATGATAGAATATGGTAACGCTCCAAAAGATAATGAAATAGCTATATCAAAAAATGTATCAAACTTAATTAGTAATAATTATAAAGATGTTATAGGAAAAAAAGTAATGCTTAATGTTATTGACAATAATAAACCTCTTTTAATAAAAAAAGAAGTAACAATTTCAGGAATAATAAAAGAAGAAGAGTTACTTGATAAAATTTCTTATGCATATATAAAATATGATTATTTAGATAAAATATATAAAGAAAATAATATAGAACTTAGACCAACTTTATTAAATATAAAAGTTGATAATATAAAAAATGTAAAAGAAGTAAAAAATAAAATAAAAAAACAAGGGTACTCAATATCAAATTCATCTAAAATAGTAAATAAAATAATATATTATGTAGATATGATTTCATATATCTTAATAGGAATATCTAGTATATCACTTATAGTATCATCAATTATGATTATTGTTGTTATGTATATAAATGTTATTGAAAGAACTAAAGAAATAGGAATTTATAGAGCATTTGGTGTAAAAGTAAGTGATATTAAAAAAATGTTTTTATATGAATCATCTTTAATAGGACTACTTTCTGGTATATATGGATGCATAGTATCATCTGTTTTTGGTATTCTAATAAATAGTATAACTAAAAAAACATATAAATATAGTTTTATAGATATAAATATTAAACATATAATATTATGTATTATACTAAGTATTATAGTTTGCACTATATCAGGTATAAAGCCATCAAAAAAAGCATCAAAATTAAATGTAGTAGATTCATTAAGATATGAATAAATAATAATTTATGATATAATTTAATAGGTGAAAAAAATGAAAAAAATATCTATAATTTCTTTAATAACAATTATTATTGATAGAATAGTAAAAGTGTTAGTGTCTATTTTTTTAAAATTAAATGTAAGATACACTATTATAAAAAATTTCTTTTATTTAACATATTGTCAAAATGAAGGTGCAGCCTTTTCTATATTTTATGGTAAACAATTTTTTATTATAATAATATCTATAATAATTTTATCTATAATTTTTTATGCATTAAAGAAAAAAGTAATGTTTACTAAACTAGATTATATTTCTTATGGTCTTTTTATAGGAGGTATAATTGGTAATTTAATAGATAGAGTATTTTTAAATTATGTTATAGATTATTTTGATTTTCAAATTTTTAATTATAATTTTGCAATATTTAATATAGCGGATATTGCAATAGTTGTATCAGCTTTTTTACTAATCCTATTTCAAAAAGAATAGGGTTAGTTTTAAGTTTAAGTAATTTATGATATAATACTTATATTATAACAAGTTTTGGATGTGATAAAATGGAAAAAATTATTTCAGATGTAGAAGGAAAAAGAATAGATAGTTATCTTTCTTCTTTAGATATAAATTTAACAAGAGCTAAAATTCAAAAATTAATTGATACTGAAAATATTTTAGTTAATGGAAAGAAAATTAAAAATTCTTATAAAGTAAATTTAAATGATGAGATTACTATTAATGTAGTTGAAGAAGAAATGGATGTAATTCCAGAAAAAATGGATCTTGATATAGTATTTGAAAATGAAGATGTAATAGTTATTAATAAACCAAGTGGTGTTGTAGTTCATCCATCCATTGGTAATTTACATGGGACACTTGTTAATGGACTTTTATATTATGGAAAAGAATTAAGTAACATTAATGGTGAATTTAGACCAGGAATAGTACATAGAATAGATAAAGATACTAGTGGACTTTTAGTAGTTGCAAAAAATGATGATGCACATAATTTTTTAGCAAAACAATTAAAAGATAAAACATTAAATAGAACTTATATTGCACTTGTAAGTGGTGTAATTAATCATGATACAGGTACAATAGATGCTCCAATTGGAAGAGATAGTAAAGATAGAAAAAAAATGGCTGTAACAGCTGATAATTCAAAAGAAGCTATAACACATTTTAAAGTTTTAGAAAGATATAAAAATGCTACTTTAATTGAATGTAAACTTGAAACTGGTAGAACACATCAAATAAGAGTACATATGAAATATATTAATCATCCAATTATTAATGATCCTGTATATGGTACTAAAAAATTTACATCATTTGGACAAATGCTTCATGCTAAAAAAATTGGTTTTATTGATCCAAAAACAAAAGAGTATTTAGAATTTAGTGTAGATGCTCCAAAAGAATTTTATGAGATATTAGAAAAGTATAAAAATGACTAGGAGGTAACTGTGGAATTTTCAATTAATAATGAAAGAGATGTTCTAGTTATGAAATTAATAAATTATTTTATTACTCAAAAGAATTATTCACCAATAATTATTCATGGTGTTGATAATGAAATATGGCTTGAAAATCCAAAAGAAGAGTATAGAATAATTAGAATTGTAACAAGAAACATATTTAATAATGAACAATATAATTATGATGTTTTAAGAACAAAACATATATTATCACAAATAAAAAGAAGAATGCTATCATTAAGTGTAAGTACTTTATCAATACTTACTAATGTAGGTGAAAATCTAGATGAATTAAATGATAATGAAAAAAATTATCATACTCTTGTTATAGAAAATGAAGATGATGTTTTTAACAATGAATTATTTGATAAATATTATAGTGATATAAAAAATTCAATGACATTTAAAGAAGATGGAATGGAATTAATAAGTAAAATAACAAATGGTATAAGTGAAAAAAATATAAGAGAAAGTGAGAAAAGAAATAGTATGTTTAAAAAAGAAACTCCAATCGTAACTTATATATTAGTTTTTATTAATATTTTATTATTTATTATTACTGGCTTAATGTCACATAATTTATCATCTATTGATAGTAATACACTTTATAGATTTGGTGGACTTACATCAAATACAACTGAATATTATAGATTAATAACAAGTGCTTTTTTACATGTTGGATTTTATCATATATTTTGTAATATGTATGCGCTTTTAGTAGTAGGACCACAAGTTGAACAATTTTTTGGAAGAAAAAAATATATTTTAATATATTTATTATCTGCTATTATGGGTTCATTGTTTGTAGTAGTATTTACTAAATCAAATATTGTATCAGTAGGTGCTTCAGGTGCTATATTTGGATTATTTGGTGCAATAGTATACTTTGGATATAATTATAGAGGTTATATTGGTAATTTACTTTTAAATCAAATGATTCCTGCAATTGCAATAAATTTATTTATCAGTTTTTTATCACCATTTATTAGTGCTCCAGCTCATATAGGTGGGCTTGTTGGTGGTTATATAGTAAGTCTTGCACTTGGTGCTGATTTAGATGAAGACAGATCTCAAAAAATAAGTGGTATGATAGTATTTATAATATTAACTGCATTCATGATTTATATGGGATTTTTAAGATAAATGTATAGTTACTGTAAAAGTAACTTTTTTTTAATTATTCTTATATAAATGATTATATAATAAAAATAATAGGAGGCATATTGATGGGGAATAATAATAAAGTATTATTATCGTGTGTTATAGTTTTACTATTTGCTGTTATTGGTTTAAGTACATATTTGATTATTAATTCTACTCCAAAAGATGATGATTGCAAAGAATTAGATACAAAAACACAAGAAACAAGTAAAGAAAAAGATAAAGAGAAAGAAAAAATAGTTTTAAGTAATATAAAAGATGTTTATAAAGAAGCATTTTATTATATTAATAATGGAGAAAACTTAGAATATGATGAAAAAACTTTAAGTAAATATTTTACAAAAAAAGGTTTAAGTGAAGTAGAGAAGTTATATACTGATACAACTGGTTCTTTATTATTAACTTCAATATTTAATACAACAGATCAAGGTTTAAGAAAATTAACACTTAGAATGTATGATGATGAAACAGCAGTTGCAACAGGATTATATACACCAACAAAAATATCAGATGAAGATAGTAATGAGTCGTATAGTGTAGGTGAAAAAAGTAAATATCCAGAATATATTATATTTAAAAAAGATTCAGGGGTATGGAAAATAGAAATGTTTGAATAGGAGTGATAAAAATGAAATGTAAGAAATGCGGAAATGAATTAGAAAAAAATTCTAATGTATGTAAAAATTGTGGAACAAAAACTTTAAAGAAGTTATCTAAAAAACAAATAGTATTAATTGTAATAGTTGGTTTAATATTTACTTTTTCAGGTACTATATTTGATTTAATAATATCTAATTTTGTTGTTTTTGATAGTGATTATGAATTTTTAGAATTAGATTTAAATAGAGTTGCTTATAGTTATGAGAATACTGAAAAAATAAAAGCTGAAGAAAAAGGAAAATATGAAGTATCTTTGGATTATACAAAAAATAATGTAATAATGGTTTCTGATTTAAAAAAGTTTTTAAAGAAAGAAGGATATAAGAAATATTATATTGATAATAAAGATAAAAGATTATTAAAAAAATGTGATGGATATGTAACGATATCAGAAGATAAAGAATGGAAGGATCAAAGCAAACAAAAAACATATCTAAAATGTGGAAAAGAATATGCTACTAAAGGTTATGATAATAATATTAATAAAACTGTTTTAAATATTAATAAGAAAGAAATAGAAAAAGAAATTGAAATAAGTGAAACAGGGGAGTACTATATTACAAAAAAAGAAAATAAATTACAATTAAAAACAAAATATAATGTTTCTACATATGTAATTGGTGATATGATTGAAGATGAAGAAGTAATAGGAATTTATAAATGTGAAAGTAAAATTTGTGAAATGGCAAATAATGAAGATGATAAAAATGATACTGTATTAATTAATGATAATAAAAAAGTAGTTCTTTATAACTATAAAACAAATGAAAAAATTAAAACAAGTGTTAAAGTAAAAGGTAGTTATAATGAATTTGAAAAAGCAGTTTATAATAATGAAATAGTTGGTATTATTAATAACAAATTTATTGACGGAGATGTTATTTATTATTCACTAAAAGATAAAAAAATAACAGTTAATTTAGGTGAAAGTGAAATTGGTAATAGAAATAAGTTATTCTTTTATCCTTCATATTATAAAAAAGGGTATATTGTTAGATATAATATTATTACTAATGCAACAAATATACCTAATTCTAAATATGTTCGTATGTTAGAAAATACATATTATTCTATAATTGATATTAATACTAATAAGGAATTAAAGAATACTGTAATAGATGATGGAAAATATGTTGAAAGTAATGGTATTCCTGTTTTATCAAAAAAAGATGGTAATCATTTATTAGATGATAATTTTAACGTTGTATTAAAAAATACTTATTCAAATTATTATGAAGTAGAAAATAAGGTTTACGCTTATTCATATAATAGATATGCAACATATGATAGAAATAGCAAAGAATCAAAAGAATATGAAAAGCAAATTGTTAGTGAACAAGGTAAGTATTTTATTACATACAATAATAATTCTGTTCAAGTTTATAATGCTGATACAAATAGTGTTATAAAAAGTATTAGCTTTAATGCACCAAAAGATCTTCAATTACAGACAGAATATTTAACTAATAAAAATAATATAGATATTGATGGTATGAATTTTAATGGAACATATTTATTCTTAATGAAAGAATATATGAAATGTGATGCTTATAAAATAAATGAATCAAATAATTCTGTTGATTTAGTTTATTCAAATATTAGTTATTGTGGTTATTAAAAAAATCCTAATTATTTAGGATTTTTTCTGTGTTTTTAAAATTTGTTTTAGCAATTTTATTTAATATTTCTTTACCATTTTTTTGTACTATTTCTTTTCCAACATTATCAACTATTACACTAGCTCCTTTTGGAATATCAACATTTAATTCTTTTCCAAGTTCTTTCATTTTATTTAAGAAAATATATCTACTTATAATTGATGAACAAGCAACAGATAAACATTTATCTTCAGCTCTTGGTGTAAATGTTATTTTTCTATATACATTACTTTCATCTTTTAAAAATGAAAAATAACTTCTTGGTGTAGTAAATTGGTCAACTACAACATAATCAGTAACATAATTATCTTTTTTCATAAGACCTAGTAAAACTTTATTATGAAGTATTGCTTTTATTTTATTCATATTACAGTTGTTTTGTTGCATTTTATTATATTCTTCATTTGTTAATATATATGTTTCGTGTGGTATTCTTTTAATAATATCATCTGCAATTTTCATTATTTTTTCATCAGTTATTTTTTTTGAATCTCTAACACCAAGTTCTTCTAGAAAAGAAATATTATCTTTACTAACATATGATGCAGTAACTATAATTGGACCAAAGTAATCACCAGTACCAACTTCATCTGATCCAATAGAATTTACAAAATAATAATCAAATCTATCAGCATCTTCTTTTTTTTCTTTCTTTTCATTTTCAATTACTTCTTTACCTGTAGTTATTTTTTCAGTTTCTCTCCAAATATTTGCATCGATATCTGCACTAACTCCTTGAAAAACTACTTTACCAGATTCATAAAGTGTTATAACAGTATCAGCCTCATCTGCTTGAAATACAGCATATGGGGGAGTTTTTTCTCTTTTTAAATCTTTATAATAATCAATCATTTTTTCTTTAGTTTCATCACTAACTTTAAAAGAAATAGTCATTTTCTTCACCTCATAATTATATTTTATCATATATCTTTATTTTTTTCTAAAAATATACTATAATTATTTAAAAATAGGAGGTACTTATGTTTAATATTTTAGATTTATTAATAATATTTTCAATTTTATTTGGTGCAGTATTAGGTTTTAGCAGGGGATTTATAAAACAAGGAGTTATGACAATAGGTCTTGTAGTTATAATTGTTTTATCTTATATTCTAAAAAATCCTGTTTCACTTTATATGTATGAACATATGCCATTTTTTAGTTTTGATATGGTAGTGAAAAACAGTACAGTCTTAAATATACTTGTATATGAACTTATTGCTTTCTTTTTAGTATTATCAGTTTTAGAATTATTATTTGTTATTATTTTAAGAATAAGTTCAATATTAGATAGCTTAATAAAAATAACAAAAATTCTTGAAATACCATCTAGAGTGCTTGGTGCTATATTTGGTGCAGTAGAATTTTAT
The DNA here is from genome assembly GCA_902789425.1 of uncultured Erysipelotrichaceae bacterium. Classification (GTDB taxonomy): domain Bacteria; phylum Bacillota_I; class Bacilli_A; order RF39; family UBA660; genus RUG13038. The sequence goes on along the minus strand of CADANX010000007.1, from coordinate 6,930 downwards.
TTGATTGCATTTATAGTATTATTTTCATTATCTTTTCCAACGTTTAATTTTCATTCAAGACTTTACAATGAATCTACAATTAGACCAATTATATTAAGTAAAACTTTATTTGTTTCAAATGCAACAGAAAAAACCTTAGATACATTTGATGAAATAAATAAATTAATAAAACAAAAAGATGATATGCCTGTTAAAGATTTTGATTGTAAGGCATTAAAAATAATGAAAGAAAAAGAATTCATTACAAAGGATGCATATAAGTATCTTTATAGAACAGGAAAAATTAGAGTAACTTGTGATTAAAAAAAAGAGAGGATTAAATTCCTCTCATTTTTTCTGCATCTTTATATGGATTATTTTTATCGATTCTATCATAGAATAATATTCCATCTAAATGATCCATTTCGTGTTGAAATACTATTGACAACTCTTCTCTTAATCTTAAATTATGTACTTTTCCTTCCATGTCATAATATTCAACATTAATTCTAGCATGTCTTTTTACAATTCCATCAATAGGTCTATTTATGCTAAGACAGCCTTCACCTTCAGAAACATAAATCATTTCTTCAGATGCTGATTTTAATTTTGGATTAATTACGACGTAAGTTTCAAACTTTCCTTCTTCATATTCATATACTATAACAAAAAATCTTTGAAGTATTCCTAGCTGTACTGCTGAAAGCCCCATACCAGGTCTTAAATTATATTTTTCAGCTTCTTCTTCAATTTGACTTTTTTTAAGCATATCTATTATATCTTCAATAGTTTTTTTATACTTAGGATCAAGTGGAAAAGTAACTTCCTTACTTTTTTTTCTAATTCTATTATCATATTCATCTATAATGTCTTTACTTAATATCACAAATACCACCTCAAAACAAGGTTATTTTAACATATTTTTTTAAAAAAGTAAAAACTCTACTAAAATGTAGAGTTTAAAGTTAGTTATTTGTGAAAAATCTAGATCCAATTACTATAACAAGTAATATAAATAATACTAATATAATAGCAGATCCATAACCGTTTCCTTGATTATATCCATAAACTGGGTATGGATAAGGATATCCACCGCCATTGCAGCATGAATTGTATCCGCCGCTATAACCGTAATAATACATACTTATACCTCCTTTGATATTATATTTTATTAACAATGTAAATAAAATGTTATTTGTTTTACCCATGTATAGTTATTTTTTTTAGATTATGTTATTATTACTATAAGGAGACGATAAATATGATTAGATTGCTAAATAAAATGGATAAACCATTATTACTTCTTACAATTATTATGTTTTTATTTGGATTATTTATGATTTTAGATGCATCAAGTATGAAATCATTTATCGTTTATGGTGTAAGTACTAGGTATTTTACAAAGCAACTTGCCATATTAATAATTAGTTTTATAGCGGGTTTAGTTATTATTCTAATTCCACCTAAGAAGTTTAATAAATATGTGTATTTAGCATCTTATCTTATTTCTTTTGGAATAATATTTTTACTTATGTCTTTAATTGTTTCAGGTACTGCAACAAATAATTCGAAATCATGGTTTTATGTAGGACCAGTAGCAGTTCAACCAAGTGAAATAGCAAAAGTAGCCATTATTCTTCATATGGCATGTTACTATAAATATAATATAAGAAATTTAGATGAATTAAAATCTATTTTTCCAGTAAATGCCTTAATTCCAGTAATTATTGGTGGATTTATGACACTTTTAACATTACTACAACCAGATGGAGGAACAGGTTTAATAATATTTTCTATTGTAGTATTTTTATTTTATATTTCGCCAGTTGCTACCTTTATTAAAGCAAGGTTAACTGGATTTGGATTTGTATTATTACTTTTATTAATAACTGTTTTATCTATATCTGGCAAAAGTATATTTACAGGTATGCAAAAAGATAGATTTAATTTCTCAAAGCCTTGTACTAGATATCAAGAAAGTACAGGTTATCAAGT
>CADANX010000007.1:0-4942 GCA_902789425.1 uncultured Erysipelotrichaceae bacterium | reverse complement strand
ATAGTTGAAGAAATGGGACTTGTTACAGGAATATTTATTATACTTTTATATTTTATTATTATTTTAAGGATAATAATTATTGGAAGAAAGAGTCCTGATATTCAAAATCAGATGGTATGCTATGGGGTTGCATTTTATATATTTATGCATGTTTTTGTAAATTTAGTAGGTGTACTTGGATTATTACCATTAACAGGTGTACCATTACCATTCTTAAGTTATGGTGGATCATTTGCATTATCGTTATCAATGGCACTTGCATTAATACAAAGAATATCAATTGACAATTATAATTCACAAAAAAGAAGAGTTTTATATTAACTCTTCTTTTTTTAGGGGATTTTTTTATTTTGTTTCAAATATTATATTAGGAGGTATATATGAAAGATAAAATTAAAATCATCATAATTTCATTTTTTTTATTTACTCTTTTATTTGTATTATTTTTATATAACTATTATTCTAATAAAAATGAAGTGCAAGCCAAAGAAATAAAAGAAGTCAAAGTTGAGAAAAATGAAGAAAATAAAAAGAAAGAAATAAAAACAATTAAAGTTGATGTAAAAGGTGCTGTTAATAATCCTGGTGTTTATGAATTGAATGAAAATTCTAGAGTAATAGATGCTCTTAATATGGCTGGAAATGTTAAAGATAATGCTGATACTAGTATTATTAATTTAAGTATGGTTCTAAAAGATGAAATGGTTATAATTGTGTATTCAAAAGAAGAAATAGAAAATTATAAAAAGACTTTAGAGGATGCAAAAACTATAAATGAAAAGAAAAAAGAAGAAATAGTATGCCCGGATACTATTAATAATGCTTGTGTTAATAAAAATACTAAAAAATCAGAGAATAAAGAAGAAGCAAAAGAAGATGAAATAGTTAATATTAATACAGCAACAAAAGAAGAATTAACAAGAATAAGTGGAATAGGTGCTGGAAAAGCAGATAGTATTATTAAATATCGTGAAGAAAATGGTGATTTTAAAACAATTGATGATATTAAAAATGTTACTGGAATAGGTGAATCACTATATGAAAAAATTAAAGACTTTATTACAGTATAAATATTTATATTATATAATTTTATCATTTTCATTATTATATTGTGTTTTTTATATAAATTTTATTGATATAAAAACTTCTAATAGTAAATATGTTAAAGGAATAGTTATATTTAAAAATGATGATGGTAATAAACTAACAATGCATATTAAGAATAAGAAAAAAGTCTTAGTTAATTATTATTTTAAGAATGATAATGAAATTAAAAAATTAAATTTAAAATATGGAGATTATATCAAAATTATCGGAACTAAAGATGAATTAAAAAACAACTCAGTATTCAATTTGTTTAATTATAAAAAGTATTTGTATAGTAATAGAATATATTCATCATATACAGCAAATAAAATAATAAAAATAAAAAATAATCATAATCTTATTTTTGATTTAAAAAATAAAATAAGTGAAAGAATTAATAAATGTAAAAAAACAAAAAACTATATTAGAACATTTATAATAGGTGAAAAAAATAATATTAATTATGAGATTAAAGAAGAATATCAAAAATTAGGTATCAGTCATTTATTTAGTATTTCAGGAATGCATATAGGACTTATATCAGGTTTTATTTTATTCTTTTTAAAAAACACAAATAAAATATTTAAATATGTAGTTGTAGATTTAATACTTATTTTTTTTATGATTATAACTAATTTTAGTCCATCAGTAATTAGAACTGTTTTAATATTTATTTTATTAAGTATTAATAAATTATTTAAACTAAATATTAAAACAAATTATTTAATACTTTTTCTTTTGTCTATACTTTTAATTTTTAATCCATATTTCATATATAATATCGGTTTTGTTTTTTCGTTTACAATTTGTTTCTTTTTAGTATCTTTTTCAGATAGTATTAATAATTATAACAATTATTTTAAGAAGATGTTATATGTTAGTTTTTTATCATTTTTAATATCAATTCCAATTCTAATAAATAATTTTTATCAAATAAGTTTATTATCAGTTATTTATAATATTATATATATTCCTTTTGTTACATTTATTGTTTTTCCGTTTGGAATTATTACTTTTATTTTTCCTTTTTTAGATAATTATTTTTTTATAGTAATTAATTTCTTAGAAAAGATGACATTATATTTTTCTAAATATAATATTATTTTATACTTTTCTAAACAAAACATCTTTTTAATAATTATTTACTATATTCTTTTATATATTAATGTTTATTATCCAAGCTTTAAAAAGAAAGTTTTATTAATTGTTCTATTATTTTTCTTTTATTTTAATAATTATTATTGTAAAACAAATATTACTTTTATAGATGTGTCACAAGGGGATAGTATTTTATATAGATTTAGTAGATACTGGCGGAAAAATAATTTATCAAAAGAAGAATAAAAATCAGTCTTTATTTTCAAACACTATCTTTCCATATTTAAAATCAGTAGGTGTAAAAAAACTTGATTATTTAATTCTTTCTCATGGAGATTATGACCATATGGGAGAAGCTATTAATTTAGTAAATAATTTTCAAGTAGAAAAAGTAATCTTTAATTGTGGACCTTATAATGATTTAGAACAAGAATTAATCAAAGTATTGAATAAAAAAAAGATAAAATATTATTCATGTATAAAAGAATTAAATATTGATAAGAATAAATTATATTTTTTACAAACAAAAGAATATAATAATGAAAATGATAACAGTAATGTTATTTATACTGAACTTGATGGTTATAAATTTATGTTTATGGGAGACGCATCTATTACTACTGAAAAAGAAATAATAGATAAATATAATTTACCTAATATTGATGTTTTAAAAGTAGGGCATCATGGTTCTAAGACAAGTAGTGGTAAAAATTTTATTAATGAAATAAATCCTAAATATTCAATTATAAGTGTTGGTAAGAATAACAGATATGGTCATCCCAATAAAGAAGTATTAGAAAATTTACAAGATTCAAAAATATATAGAACAGATCAAGATGGTAGCATTATGTTTAAGATAAAGAATAATAAATTAAAGATTGAAACATGTAGTCCATAGAAAGGAGTAACAATGGAAGATAAATATTATATTGAATTAAAAGAAAAGGCATTAAAAGTAGAAATTTTTGATAAAGCTAGAGATTATGCAAAAGATAAAAATAAGGTCAATGCATATTTTGAAATGGGAGAATTGTTATTTAAAGCAGGAAGAGAATATGGGAAAAATATAATAAATAATTATTCAGAAAAACTAATGATTGAAGTTGGCAAAAAATATAATTATAGAACACTATATAGAATGAGAAAATTTTATGAATTATTTAGTAATGAAAAATTGACCACAATGTGGTCAAAATTAAGCTGGAGCCATTATCGTGAGGTTTTATCACTTAAAAATATAAATGAAATTAAATTTTATTTAAATGAATGTGAAAGTAAAAATTTAACACAAAGACAGCTACATGAATTAATAAAACAAAAACCATACAATAGGCTGAGTATTGAAGTAAAAAATAAATTAATTAATAAAGAACAATTAAAAGTTAATGATTTAATACCCAATCCTATAATTATAATATATTAAATAATATTGATGATTTTTTAAGACAGTTAGGTATTGGCTTTACTTATGTTGGTAACGAATATAAACTAAAATTAGGTAATACATATAATTACATAGATTTACTTTTATATAATATAAAATATAAATGCTATGTTGTAGTTGAATTAAAAGTAACTGAACTTAAGAAAGAACATACTGGTCAAATTATGACATATATGAATTATATTGATAAAAATATAAAAACAATTGAAGAAAATGATACAGTAGGTATAATTATTTGTAAACAAGATAATGAATATGTAATTAAATACTGCTCTGATAATAGAATAATTGCAAGAAAATATGAATTTGTGTGATATAATATTTATATAAGAAAGTAGTGATGAAATGTGTTAGTAAAAGATGTGATATATATTTTATACTTCTTTATTTTTACAGTTAGTATTCTTAACTTGATATATTCTATAAAAAATAAAAATAGGAATTCTTCTAAATATATTATATTATTATCCATTATATTTATATCATATTCAATTATTGATGGTTTAATTTTGCCGAACATTTTAGATCTAGATGTTGGTTTTGAATTACTTCTTTTCTATGGTATTTTGATAATAGCTGGTGTTTTATTCATAATTTCAATTATAGTAGCATCTGTAAAAACAAAAAAATTAAATACTATAGAAAAGACTTTAAAACACAATATTATTTTTACCTTTTTTGTTTTATTGCCAATACTCATGTTTTGTTTTTCATACTTTAGAGAAATGAATTATATCAATAATAGTAAATTAATACTGATATGTTCAAGAGGTGATGGATTTAATGAAGAAGATTACGGTTATGCTATAAGTAATGACTACAGTAAAATTATTTCGGTTGGAACAGATTTTAGAGGATATGCTATGAAAAATCATTTGCCAAATTCTTTTAATGAACTAAATTATACTTGGACAACAGATAAGATAGAAATTAACCATGATAATATAACTATATTTAGAAATAATAAAAAAATATACAAAATAGATATATCTAACAAGATTTCATATTGTGATGTAGAAGAAGTATTTTATAAAGAATAATATAAACATTGTAAATGTGTAATAAGAAATTACCAATTTGGTAATTTTTTCTTTGCAAAAAAACAATTTTATTCGACTTACTTTTTGACAATCACCACATGGAGATTATGACCATATGGGAGAAGCTATTAATTTAGTAGAAAACTTCAAGGTAGAGAAAGTAATCTTTAATTGCGGAGAGTTAAATGAACTTGAACAAGAATTAATAAAGGTATTGAATAAAAAGAAAATACCATATTATTCATGTATTAAAAAATTAAATATTGATAGTAAT
>CADANX010000006.1 GCA_902789425.1 uncultured Erysipelotrichaceae bacterium | reverse complement strand
TTTAATAATAGACTATATGATAGAGCTATGAATTTTGGTGTATCTGTTTCAAGTGATGATTATGAGTTTACATCAACAGTATTTAATATGAGTTATTTCTTTGGTAATAAACTTCCAGCAGGTGAAGTGCTTGCATTTTTAAATGCTACTAATGCATGTCCTGAAGAAAAAGTCAAATTACTTAAAGAACTTGAAAAAATGCTTTTAAGTATACAAATTGCAAAAAGAGAATTATCAATTGAAAACTATAGAAAAGATCATTATAGCAATAAACCATCTAGAATGCATTCATTATTTGCATGTTATGAAGAAGGTCTTGATTTTTGGAAAAGAAATATAAATGATGGATCTGTAGATATTTATAGAATTGATGTTTTAGATGAACCATTTGTTACTAGTCCTAATTTATTACCACCAGAAACTTCATCTTATCTAGAATCTTATAATGCATCTATGAGATATTTCAATCCTAGACAAAAAGATTTAGATAAAATGACTGATGAAATATTAGTTCAAGGTAAGGTTAAAATACTTGAAAAAGTTGATGAAATAAGAAGATAAATACATATTTTTTATAAAAAAAATAGTAAATTTTATATTTTTCTTAGAAAAGGCCTAAAAATAGCCGAATTATTTGCATTTTTAAGGAAAATGAGTATAATATGTGTGACATAAAAAAGAGGGGGATTTTTGTATGGATAAGAAAAAGAATATTGGGGCAAAAACTAATCTAAAAAAGAAAAAGAATACAAATAGTATTTTAGACAACGTAACAATATTAGTTAGTATTATTTTAGCAGTTGTTAGTTTAATATTTTTTGTATCAATTGTTAAATTAAATTTACTTAAAAACTTAGTTCTTGTAGTAATAGCAATTATTATTGGTTTATTTGACTTTTTATTAATAAAAAATCTATTAAATAAAAAAAGAGCTAATAAAAAAAGATTTATAAGTATTATAAGTTCACTTGTTTTAACAATAGTTTATTTACTAATTAATGTATATATTTCAAGTACAGTTAATTTTGTTAAGAATGTAACTAAAATAAAAAGTGAATATCAAACTTATAGTGTTGTTGTTAAAAGTGATAGTAATATATCAAATATTAAAGAACTTAAAAATAAAAAAATTGGATTTGTAACAACTAATATGTATTATGCTAGAAGTGAACATACTTTAAGTAAAATAATTAAATTTAAAGCAGTAGAGTATGATGATACAGCTAGTGTTATTGATAAATTAAATAATAGTAAAGTAAGTGCCATAACTTTTGAAAATAACTACTTATCATTACTTGAAGAAAATAATAATGATTTATATAAAAGTTTAAAAGTTATTTATACATACAAAGTTAAAGTTCCTAAAAAGAACAGTGAAATTAGAAAAAATATTACTGAACCATTTATTATTTATATTAGTGGTTCTGATTCAAGAGGAACTTTAAATGATACAGCAAGAAGTGATGTTAATATGATTGCTGTAATTAACCCAAAAGAAAATAAAATTTTACTTGTTAATATTCCAAGAGATTACTATGTACAACTTCATGGTACAACTGGAGAAAAAGATAAACTTACTCATGCTGGTATATACGGTGTTAACATGAGTAAAGATACAATAGCTGATTTATTTGATGTTAATATAGATTATTTTGTAAAAGTAGGTTTTTCTACAGTAATTAAAAGTGTTGATTTAGTAGGTGGAATAGACATTTATTCAGATAAAGATCTTACATGTCATACAAATAAGTCTTGTGTATTTCATGAAGGAACTCAACATGTAAATGGTGAATGTGCTCTTGCTTTTTCAAGAGAACGTTATGCATATACAACTGGTGATAGACATAGAGGTGAAAACCAACAACAAGTTATTACTAAATTAGTTGAAAAATTTTCATCACCATCTGTACTTACAAAATATAATAGTATATTAAATTCATTAAGTGGATCATTCCAAACAAACTTAAGTTATAATGATATAACTTCACTTATAAAGGATGAAGCAACATCATTTAGTAAATGGAATGTAGAATCAATAAGTGTTGATGGTACTGGAGCTAGCATGCCAACATATTCAATGGGAAGTCAAAAATTATATGTTATGATTCCTGATGAGAATACAGTAAATAATGCTAAAAATAAAATAAAGGAATATATGAATAATTAGGGGAGGATTTAAAATGAACGAGATAAATATAAATGATTTATTAAAATACATAATTCGTAGATGGTATTTTATAGTAATTAGTATTGTTTTATTTCTAGTAGGTGCATTTATATACTCTGAATATATAAAAGTACCAGTATATGAATCAACAACATCTTTAGTATTAACTAAAACAAATGATTCAACTGTTATAAATCAAAATGATATTACAATGAACCAAAAACTTGTTTATACTTATAGTGAACTTATTAAAAGTAAACTTGTTTTAAATCAAGTAAAAGATAATCTATCACTTAAAATGAAAATAAGTGAATTATCTGGTGAAATTACAGTATCATCTGTTGATAATACAGAAATGATTAAAATAACTGTTAAGGATAAAGATAAACAACAATCAGAAAAAATAGCAAATGAGATAGCTAAGGTATTTTGCCATCAAGTTAGAAAAATATATGAAATAAATAACGTTAGTATTGTAGATAAAGCTGAAGTAGCTAAAAAACCTTGTAACATACATTTAGGTAAAGATATGGCTATAGCATTTATTTTAGGAATTGCTGTAAGTGGTGGTATTTTATTTATAATATTCTATTTTGATGATAGTATTAAACTATCTGATGAACTTGAAGAAGAATTAAAAATACCTGTTATTGGTAAAATTATTAAATTAAAAAATGATAAAAAATCTAGTAAATACAGTAAAACTGAATTAATTGTTGATAAGTATCCAAAATCAATAGTTAGTGAAGGTATTAAATCACTTAGAACTAATTTAGCATTTTCTAATATTGATACTGAAATGAAAACAATACTAGTAACAAGTTCAGTTCCAGGTGAAGGTAAAAGTTTTACAAGTACAAATTTAGCAACAGCTTTTGCTCAAACTAATATGAATGTACTTTTAATCGATACTGATATGAGAAAAGGAAGACTTCATAGAATATTTAATATATCTAATGAAGCAGGTTTATCTGATTTACTTGTTAGTAAAGATTATGAAGAAACATATTCAAAATTTATTAAACCAAGTACTGTTAAAAAACTACATGTTCTTCCTTGTGGAACTATTCCACCAAATCCAAGTGAATTACTTAACTCAGATAAATTTAGACTATTAGTTGAATTTTTATCAACTAAATATGACTTATTAATATTTGATGGTGTACCATGTAATGGACTTCCTGATTCAATTATTATGTCAACACTTGCTGATAAAACAATAATTGTTGCATCTGAAGGAACTACACCAAAAGCATTACTTAAAAACACAATAACTTCACTTAATAATGTAAGTGCAAATATTGGTGGTATTGTTTTAAATAAAGTTAATACAAGTGGTAGTAGATATTATTATGGTAAATATTATTCTTATTATGGAGAAGAAGAATAATGATAGATATTCATTCTCATATATTATTTGATATTGATGATGGCTCAAGAAGTATAAGCGAATCAGTTGAAATATTAAAAAATATGAGTGAACTTGGTTTTACTGATGTAGTACTTACTCCTCATTATATTGTTGATAGTAAGTATGAAAATACAAAGAATGAAAAAGAATTTAAACTAAATCTTTTAAAAGAAGAATTAAATAAGAATAATATTGATATTAATTTATATCTAGGTAATGAATTATTTATAGATCCAAGTATAGTAAAAAGACTAGATGATAATGCTTTATCAATAAATAATTCAAAATACATATTACTAGAACTTCCTATGAATGGTGAATATAATAATTCATATGGAATAATTTGTGGACTTATAGAAAAAGGATATAAAGTAATAATGGCTCATCCTGAAAGATATTTAAGTGTACAAAATGATATAAGTGTTTTAGATGAATTAGTGGATTTAGGAGTATTATTTCAATCTAATATTGGCAGTTTATTTGGAATGTATGGTAAAGATGCAAAAAAGACTGTTAAAAAACTTCTGAAAGAAAAATACATTAGCTTTTTATCTACAGACATTCATCATAAAACATATAATTATGAATTTTTTGAAGATATAAATAAAAAATTAAAAAAATATTATAATGAAAAAGAAATTGAAGATTTACTTGTTAATAATGCTAAATGTGTTTTAGAAAATAAGGAATTTTAAAATTTCTTTTTTTTATGTTAAAATATATACATGAAAAAGATAAAGATAGTTTTAATTATAATTTGGATGATTGTTATATTTCTATTATCTAATCAACCAGGTGATGAATCATCTAAACTAAGTAATAGTTTAATAGATAAAACAATTGTAAGAGTATATGAAGTATTTAATGGAAGATTAAATAATCTCGAAAAAAGGTTAATTATAGAGGAGTATTCATATAAGGTTAGAAAGGTAGCTCATTTTACTGAATATTTTATTCTAGGAGTGCTTGTTTATATTTATTTAATAGAATCTTATGGTTCTATTAAAAGTCTTTTATTAACTGTACTAATTTGCTTTGTGTATGCGGTCACTGATGAATTTCATCAATTATTTATAAATGATAGGGCATTTAGCCCAGTAGATATTTTAATAGATACTTCTGGCTCGCTTGTTTCATCTACAATATTATTAGTAAAAAGAGGACATAAATAGTGTTTAATTATGTCTTTTTTTATGTTATAATTACTCTAGAGGTAGATTATGAAAATACAAGATGCAAATTTAAGTGGTAAAACAGTGATAATTAGATGTGATTATAATGTTCCAATTAATGATAATAAAATATCGGATGATACAAGAATTAAAGCAAGTTTAAAAACAATTAATTATGTTTTAGAAAGTGCTAATAAAGTTATTTTATTATCTCATATGGGAAGAATTAAAACAAAAGAAGATACTAAAAAATATAGTTTAAGACTAGTCTCAGAAAGATTAAGTGAACTACTTAATAAAAAGGTAGCATTTTGTAATTATGATGATGATATAAATAAAGTAATTGATGAAAATAAAATAATATTATTTGAAAACACAAGATTTTTTGATTTAGATAATAAAAAAGAATCTAATTGTGATTTAGAACTATCTAAATACTTTGCATCTTTTGGTGATATATTTATAAATGATGCTTTTGGAACATGTCATAGAAAAAATGCATCAAATGTAGGAATAAGCAAGTTTTTACCATCATATAATGGATTTTTAGTTATGGATGAAATAAATATGCTTAATAATGTTAAAAATGATCCTAAAAAGCCTTATATTGTTATTATGGGCGGTGCCAAAGTAAGTGATAAAATATCATTAATAGAAAACATAATAAAAAAAGCAGATAAATTAATTATTTCTGGAGGAATGGCATTTTCATTTTTAAAAATACAAAATATTAATGTAGGAAAATCTATTGTTGATCCTGATTCGTTTGATTTTTGCAGAGAAATACTAAGTAAGCACGTTGATAAAATAGTTCTTCCACTTGATGTATATGTTTCTAAAAAGTTTGAAAATGGTGAAAAAACTTTACGAAATATAACTGACATAAACGATGATGAAATGGCACTTGATGTTGGTGAAAAAACTATTGATTTATATAAAAATATAATAAATGATGCAAATACAATATTCTTTAATGGACCAGTTGGAGTATTTGAATTTGAAAACTTTTCATATGGTACAAAAGAATTATTAAAAATGTTAAAAGAAAAAGAAGATAAAGTATATATTGGTGGTGGAGACTCATTATCCGCTATAAAGAAATTTAATATTTCATTTAAAAATGTATCAACTGGTGGAGGAGCATCATTAGAATATATAGAAGGTAATAAATTACCAGGTATATTTGAAGGAGAATAATATGGAAAAGAAAAAATATAGATTAAATATTTTATTAATAGTAGCAATATCTTTTTTAGTTATTTATTTATCTTTAAAAGATAATTTTGATTCTACAATATCACATATATTAAAAGCTAATTTTATTTTTATAATATGTGCATTTTTAGTAATGTTTTTAGCATATGTATTTCAATCAATAAGTTTATATTTATTAATAAAAAAAGTAGATAAGAATTATAAGTATAGAGATGCTTTTATTTTAACAATAGCAGGATTATTCTTTAATGCAATTACACCATGTTCATCTGGAGGACAACCATTTCAAATATACATGCTTAGTAAACAAAATGTTAAAGTTGGTGACGCAGGTAATATATTACTTCAAAACTTTATTACATATCAAAGTGCACTTATTATAGTTGGTACATTTGCAATAGTAATGAATTATATGTTTGGTATTTTTCCAAGTTCTAGTTTACTTAAACAAATAGTATTTTTAGGTTATTTAATAAATGTTACAGTTCTTATTTTTATAGTTGTATTTTCGTATGCAAAAAAATTAAATACTACTTTATTTAATAAAGTATTTGATTTTCTATTTAAATTTAAATTATTAAAGAATAAAACAAAAAGAAGAAAAAAATTAAATGAAATGCTTGATAATTTCTATGAAGGTTCAGTTTCTTTAAAAAAGAACAAAGATGTTTTTTGCAAATCATTTATATTTAACTTTTTAGCACTTTTATGCATATATAGTATTCCACTTCTTATATTTTATTCTTTAGGTGATTTTAAAAGTCTATCTTTACGTAATTCTATAGTATCATCAGGTTATACTTATTTAATAGGATCTTTTGTACCAATACCAGGATCTGCTGGTGGACTTGAATTTGGTTTTAATGAATTCTTTTCTGTATTTAGAAATGGTGGATTCTTATCAGCATGTTTATTAATATGGAGATTTATTACTTATTATTTTGGAATGATAATAGGTGGTATATCATTACTTTATAGTAGGGGTGAAGAAAAATGAGAATAGGTATTTTTACAGAAACTTATCCGCCTTTTATAAATGGTGTTTCAACAAGTATATTAATGCTTCAACGTGCTCTTGAAAAAAAAGGACATACTGTTTTTATAGTTACAGTTAATAACGATATAATAAAATATGAATATGATGAAAAAAACAGAATACTAAGACTTCCATCAGCACCACTTCATGTTTATGATTATAGATTTACAAGTGTATATCCAGTAAAAGCTATTAAAACAATTAAAAATATGAATTTAGATGTTATTCATACTCATATTGAACTTACTATAGGAATGTTTGCAAGAATAATTTCAAAACAATTATCTATTCCACTTGTTCATACTTATCATACATTGTGGCAAGATTATACACATTACGTAACACATGGTAAATATATACTTGATAAAGCTAGTAAAGAAATAGTTAAATATGCATCTATTTTTATGGCTGATAAAACTACAACAGAATTAATAGTTCCAACTAGAAAAATATATAAAATATTAAGACAAAATTATAATATTACTAAAAATATACATATAGTTCCAACTGGAATAGATGTTGAGAGATTTGATATTAAAAATATAGATAAAAAGAAAATAGAAGATTTAAGAAAAAAATATAAATTAAAAAAGAAAGATTTTGTAATACTATCAGTAAGTAGAATTGCAAAAGAAAAATCATTAGATAAATTAATTATTAATCATAAAGAATTATTAAAGAAATATCCTAATATTAAACTTTTAATAGTCGGTGATGGACCGGATAAAGAAGATTTAGAAAACTTAGTAAAAAAATTAAAAATAGAAAAAAATGTAATATTTACTGGTAAAGTACCTTTAGAAGATGTTCAAATTTATTATCATTTAGCATCAGTATTTGCAACATTTAGTACATCAGAAACGCAGGGACTTACATTATGCGAAGCTGCAGCTTCATCTGTTCCGATTGTGGCTATTAATGATGATAGTTTTGTTGATGCAGTTATTGATAATTTAAATGGTTTTGTTTTTGAAACTGATGAAGAATATATCGATTCAATTTCAAAATTATATAAAGATAAAAAATTATTAGAATATTTTTCTAATCAATCTAAATTATTATCAAATTCTATGAGTTCTGATTATTTTGCAGATAGAGTACTTAAAGTTTATGAAGAAGCAATAAAGAATTATAATGAATATAATAAAAATATATTTAATAAATTAAAAACTAAAATAGAAAGTAAGGTAATAGAGTGGAAAAAATAGTTGTTGCAAATTTAAAAATGAATCTTGAAGAAAATGATGCTATTAACTACGTAAAAGTTATAAACAGTAAAAAGTATAATGTTAATTTATTTATTGCACCTAGTAATATTTATTTAGAAAAATTTAAATCGAATAATTATAATTTAACTGCTCAAAATGTTTCTTCATATGAAGATGGTGATTATACAGGTGAAGTATCTGCTAAACAATTAAAATCATTAGGTGCTTCTGCTGTAATAATAGGACATAGTGAAAGAAGAAAACTTTTTAATGAAACTAATGAAGATATTAATAATAAAATTAAAATAGCTTTAGAAAACGATTTAATAGTATTATTATGTATTGGAAGTGATTTTAAATCTCTTTCTAAAGAAAAAGAGTATATTGATAATGAATTATCCAAAGATTTAATGGGAATTAGTGATTATTCAAATATAATAATTGCTTATGAGCCAGAATTGTATATTGGAACAGGTAATTCGCTTGAAATAGAAAATATTAGTGAAATATATAAATATATTAAAGAAAAATATAATATGAAAGTAATATATGGAGGAAGTGTTTCACTTAAAAATACAAATGAAATAGTGAACGCATGTGATGGAATAATTGTTGGAAAAATGTCACAAAAAGCCTCTGAATTTGTAAAATTACTTGACATATTATAGTATATAAAAATTATTTCGACATTTTTCGACACAATCTCTGATAATTAGATAATATAATCTCTAGTATTGTGCTCTAAAAAAGAGTATAATCAAAAAGGTTTTTAAAAAGGGAGATAAAAGAAAAATGGAAAAACAAAGATTATTAGTAGTAGATGATAACTCTAATTTGATTAATTCAATTAGAGAAAAAAGTAGTAAAAACAATAGACTTGAAATTGTGTATGAAGCACATGACGGAGAAGAAGGTTTAAAACTAATTAAAGAAAAACATGGAGAGTATGATGTTGTATTACTAGATCTTATTATGCCAAATAAAGATGGCCTTTATATACTTGAAGAATTAAAAAGGCAAAAAATTGATGAAAATGTAATTGTTATTACATCATTTAATTCAGATGATATGATAAGAAGATTATCAAAATATAATATAAAATATTTTTTAGTTAAACCATTTGATTTTGAAACACTAGAAAACAGAATTAGCGATATATCATGTCCTTATGATGAATCTATATCAAATGTATCTGATATTAAAATATCATTAACTAGATTACTTCATGAACTAGGTGTTCCATCCCACATTAAAGGATATGAATACATTAGATATGGAATACTTACTTTATATAAAAATCCAAGTATCATAGGTGGAATAACTAAAGAATTATATCCAGAAATAGCAGAAAACTTTAATACATCAGTTTCAAGAGTTGAAAGAGCAATAAGACATGCTATAGAAGTTAGTTGGAATAGAGGTAATATTGATCTTATGGAAGAAGTATTTGGACATAGTGTTGATTATGATAAAGCCAAACCAACTAATAGCGAATTTATTGTTACACTTGCAGATAAATTAAAACTCGAATACCAAACAATTTAATAAGAAGTTTGGTATTTTTTTATAATATATATTTTAATAATAATTATTTTTTGCTATAATCACATTAGGAGGGTTAAACATGAAAGATAAGAAAGTAGAAAATGAAGAAATAAATTTAGATAGTATAAAGGATGAATTAAATTTATATATTGATAAACAAGTAAGAAAAGAAATTAATGAAGAACTAGATAAAACAACAAGAAAATTAATTAGAGAAAAAAATAAAAAAATATTATTTAGAGATTTAGTTATTATTTTATTATTATGTGCAATATATTATTTATTTTATTTATTATATACTAATCATTATTTTGATAAAAATATAATTACAAAACCAATTATCGAAGAAAAGAAAATTCAAAAGAAAGAAATAAAAGAAGAAAAGAAAGAAGATTTAATTAATAAATACTCTTATTTACTTGATAAAATAATAATTAATGATAAATCAAAATACTTATTTGATTATTATGAAGGTAATCTAAATAAGGAATTAAAAAGTTATATTACTTTTTCTAATTTAGAAATAGAAAATGATAATAATGTATTTTTAGTAGATGAAGAAACTTTTAAAGAAACTTATGAAAAAATATTTGATGATTATATGCCAGTTGATTTTGATTATAATGGTAAAGAAGTAAGTTATATTGAAAAAGTTAAATCATTCATGATTAATGAAAGAATTGAAAAGAATCAAACAAGAATTAAAAGAAATGTAGTTGAAGTAAAAGAGGAAGATAATAATATTGAAATAACTACAACAGAAGCTATTTTTAAACATAATAAAGTATATAATGCACTTACACTTGAAGAAATAGATGAAAAAGATATAGATAGTTATAATAAACTTACTTATGTATTTAATAAAGATTTAAAATTAATAGAAATAAGAAAAATAAAATAATATTATTTTTCTTTTTTTTATGTTAAAATATAATAGGAAGGTAATAATATGAAGAAGGTAATTTTGTGTGTACTAGATGGGGTTGGGTTATCTAAAAAAAATAAAGGCAATGCTTTTTCAGTAGCAAAAACACCAAATATTGATAAATTAATGGATTTATATAAATATTCATCTATTGATGCGTCAGGAAAAAGTGTAGGACTTCCTGACCATATGATGGGAAATAGTGAAGTAGGTCATTTATCTATAGGTGCAGGAAGAGTAATAAAACAACCACTTACTATTATTAATGACTCAATAAAAGATAATAGTTTTTATGATAATGATAAATTATTAAAAGCAATTAAACACGCAAAAAAGAATAAGTCAAAACTTCATATTATTGGAATGCTTAGTGATGGACAAGTTCATTCGAATATTACTCATTTTAAAGCACTTATTAAATTATGTGCACTTAATAATTTTAATAATGTTTATTTTCATATTATTACAGATGGTAGAGATACATATTATGATGCTTCAAAAAAATATTTAGACGAACTTACTAAAGAAATTAATAGATATAATATAGGCAGTATTTCAACAATCATTGGTAGATTTTATATGATGGATAGAGATAAAAGATGGGAAAGAATAAAAAAAGCATATGATTTAATAACTTTTGGAGTAGGAACTAAATACGATTCTGTAAAAGAAGCTATTGAAAGTAATTATAAAAATGAAAAATATGATGAATTCTTAGAACCATGCATTATAGATGAAAATGGCCTTATATCATCTAATGATTCAATTATATGGGCTAATTTTAGACCAGATAGATCAACAGAAATATTATCAAGCTTAGTTAATAAAAAGTTTGATTATTTTAAAAGAAAAAAACTTAAAAATATATATTTAACTACATTTATGTGGGTACCAAATGTAAAATCAGAAATATGTTTTTCTTTTGATAGTGTTAATAATACTTTAGGTGAAGTAATTGGAAAGATGGGATTAAGACAATTAAGAATTGCTGAAACTGAGAAATATGCCCATGTTACTTATTTTTTTGATGGTCTTAAAAATGTAGATTATGTTAATGAAAAGAAAATACTTATTCCATCAGATAAAATAAAAACATATGACATCATTCCAAAAATGAAAGCAAATGAAATAACTGATACATTAATAAAAGAACTTAAAAATAATTATGCATTTACTTTAGTTAATTTTGCAAATGGTGATATGGTGGGACATACTGGTAATTTAGAGTCTACAATTATTGGACTTGAAGAAATAGATAAATGTATAGGAAGATTATATAATGCTTGTATTAAAAATAATTATTTACTAATAATAACAGCAGATCATGGAAATTGTGAAGATATGCTTGATGAGAATAATAAGATGCTTACTACTCATACTACTAATAAAGTTCCTTTTATTGTATGTGCTAGCGAAAAAGTAAATATAGAGTCTTTGACTGATATTGCACCCTATATACTTAATTTAATGAATTTACAATTACCTAGTGAAATGAAATGATTTTTATGATATAATAATAAAAGAATAAAGTAGGAGGAGTAATATGATAAAGAAGCTTATTAATTTAGTTATATTTGTTTTTATATTTGCTTTATATTTTGTTACTTTTCTTATGATATATGATAATTTTAGAGAAAGAAAATTAAAAGATATGGAAAGAGACGCTCTAAAAGTATTAGAAAAAAAGACAAAAGTTACAAAACAAGAAGAACAAACTGATGAAACTTTTGTTACAGGTTATTCTTATGCTAATTTTACAGTACTAGGAAAACTTGAAATACCATCTGTAGGTGTTAATACTGTTATTTTAAAAGAACACTCTCATGCTGCAATGAATGTAGGTGTTATTAAAACATATGGTGTTGAACTAAATGAAGAAGGTGGATTTATTCTTTCTGGTCATAATTTTAGGGGTAGTAGTGTCTTTTTATATAATATAAAAAACTTAGTCGAAGGTAATAAAATATATATAACAGATGTAAATGGTATGAAAATGGAATATACTGTTTATAGTGTTCAAAGATATGTTGATCCAACTGATACAAGTTTTTATAAAGATTTTGATGGATACCATGTTGTTATTTCTACATGTGAAAATGGAGGAAAAACAAGAATAGTGGTCATGGCAAGAGTAGATGGGTAGGTGAAAATATGCAAAATAATAATATGGATGATACTTTGCTAGAATTTTCACCAGTTGAAGAAAATACAAAAGAGACTAATACAGGAATAAGCGAAGTACAAAATGAAAATATAACTGATATGTCATCATTAATGAATGAAAATGTAAATGAAGTAAGTGTTACACCTATGAGTGAAGTTGTTAATGAAGTAAATATAACTCCAATTAATGAAGCTAATGTTACTCCTACTCCTTTAAGTAATCCTGTGGAAACCATTACTCCTATAGTTCAAATGACACAACCCGCTCAAAATGCTTTACCACAAACAAATGAAGTAGCAAGCTCTACTATTAATATGATTAATAAAGAAACAGAAGTTCCTAAAATAGAAACTCCTGTTATAAATAATGTTAATGAGATAGATGTAAACAAAAGTGAAAAACCTAAAACTAATTCAAATAGTAATACAAAGTATTTAGCTTTGCTTCCTATATTTGCGTTCTTTTCTACATTAATTCTTGGACTATATGTTTTTGCAAGTAATACTAAAGCATCTGAAGTAAATCTTATTAGAATTGAAAAAAGTAATAAAATAGGCTATATAAATGCAGATGGAGAAGTAATTATTCCACCTAAGTATATATCAGGTACTGATTATTATAAAGGAAGAGCAATAGTCAAAAATGAAAGTAATATGCTAGGTGTACTTGATAATAAAAACGATTTTGTTTCAGCATTTGGTAATTTCTTTTATATAGAAAGATTCTCAAATAGATATATTGCTAGTAAATTTACCCAAAATGGTTTAAAACTAGCACTACTAAATTCTGATTTAGAAGAACTTACTAGGTATAAATATGATAATATTACATATGCTAAAGATAACTCATTTATTTTTGTTAGAAATAATACAATGGGTATTTTAAATAGTGAAGGAACAGAAATATATTCATATGAAGCAAGTGATATTGATGATAAAAAAATAGAAATCGAAGTTTCTAAAATAACTAAGGATGATGAAAAAAGTAAATATGCAAGAATTAAAGTTAATGATTCATCTACTATAGTTAATTTACAAACAGGAAAAGAAGTGTATAAATATACACTTGATAATATATATGTACTTGATAACAATGTATTTTATATATCTAGTAAATATCAAGATACTAATAATAGATATTTAGTTATTAAAAATGATAGAATTGCATATCAAACAAATACTTATTTAAGAGTTAGGGTAGATGATTATGATTCTAATGTAGTTATAGGTATTAATGATGATGTTACATATGACTATATAGATTTAACAACTAAAAAAGTAATAAATGAAAATGAAACATATGATTATACTTATGGTGATGGTGTAATATTAAAAAAAGAACATGATTTTGAAGTAGGTAAAGACTATTATGAAATAATAGTAAAAGGAAAAGTAACTAAAAAACTTGATGCTATTATGCCTGTTAATGGTGAATTTAAGAATGGTTATTTAAAAGTATTTGCCGGAGATAATAAATATAATTTTATAGATATAAATGGAAATATGCTAAATGAAGAAAAATATGATTCAGCAACAGACTTTAATAAATTTGGATATTCTATAGTATCTAAAGATGGATCGTATGGTGTTATTGATAATAAAGGTGAGGTTGTTATTCCAACTAAATATAATGAAATATCTTTTATAGATTCATCTTTATTTAAAGTATTAAAAGAAAAATATAAAAAAGCAGTATTTATATATAGTATGGATAATCAAAAAGGACTTCTTGATCAAAATGGTAATACTATAGTAAAAGCTATGTATGATGATTTTAAATATATAACTTCTAAATATCCTATGATTATAGGTACAACAGAACTTGATGATGTACTTATTAATTTAGCTTCTAATCAAGAATACTCAATAACTATTAAAGATGAACCTGTTATATTTGAAAACTATTTTATAGTTGGTTCAAAATACTATAATTATGATGGAAAGAAAATATATGATTCGAATCAGGAGGATTAGGTTATGAATAATAAAATGAATGGAAAAATGCCATTATTAATAATTGGATTTTTATTTGTATGCGTATTTAGCGTTCCTACATTTAATAATATAAAAGAAAGTTTTATGTCATCTAGTTATGATAAAACTACAAATAAACTAATTAATAGTGCTAAATCTAAATATGCAGGTGATGTAACTGATGCTACTAATGATGAAAAAGAATATACTGTAAAAGAACTTATAGATGAAGGCTATTTTGATGGTAGTGAAATAAATCCATTAACAAATAAAAAATATAATAAAGATGATAAAGTATTAATTATTACAAAAAATGGAATAACTACATATAGATTTATTAATGGAACAACACTTGCCAATATAATAAAGGATAAAAATGATATATTAATTGACAATGATAATTATTATTTTACAGGTGAAAATCCTAAAAATTATGTTTCATTTAATGAAAAAATATATAGAATTATTTCATTAAATAATGATAAAGTATTAATTATTAATGATTCATTAGAAAAAAATATATCAAAAGATGAAATAAATACTTATTTAAAAACATCAATAAATGATATATATAAAGAAGAATACAAAAAGTTAATAATTGATGATTTAAAAGTTCTTGATATTTATTCATTTAAAAATACAATTAAAAATAATAAAAGCTTTTTAATAACAAATAATAATATATGGATAAGTGAAGATAATGAAATTAAAAACTATGATTTATTAGTAAATAGCTTTATAAATTCAGATAATGCATGGCTAAGTCCAATTATAACAATAGATGGTAATAATGTTATAACAAAAGGGGATGGAAGTAGACTTAATCCATATACTTTATATTAAATTCAGAGAAATCTGAATTTTTTTATTTTTTTGTCAAAAAATGCTTGATTTTCCTTATAAATACTGATAAAATGGTTATGTGTGTGACTGCTAAGATGTGCGAGGTTGCTGATACACCAGGTTAAGTTGCTTTTATAAAATAAAGAAAAATCTAGTGGATCAGGTAATTCGTTCGGAGCAAGTCTATACAAGATATAGGCGAAGGGAGGATCATTTGATGGCAAACAAAATTCAAATCAATTTAAAAGCATATGATCATAGAACAATTGATCAAGCTGCTAGTAAGATTGTTGAAACTGTTAAGAGAACTGGTGGAAAAGTAAGTGGACCAGTACCACTACCAACTAAAATTGAAAAAGTTACAATCTTAAGAGCTGTTCATAAATATAAAGATTCACGTGAACAATTTGAAATGAGAACACATAAAAGATTAATTGTTATCAACGACCCAAGTAAAGACACAATCGAGGCTTTAACTCGTTTGGATTTACCAAGTGGTGTTGAAATAAATATTAAATAAGTAGGAGGAAAAAATGAAAAAAGGAATCTTAGGACGCAAAGTCGGAATGACTCAAGTTTTTGCAACAGATGGTAAATTAGTTCCTGTAACAGTAATATCTGTTGAACCAAATATTGTTTCTCAAATTAAAACTGTAGAAACTGACGGATATAATGCAATTCAACTTGCTACTGTTGATAAAAAAGCTAAAAGATCAAATAAAGCAGAAATCGGTCATTTAAAGAAAGCAAATTCTGAACCTAAGCGCTTCTTAAAAGAAATCAGAAACGTAGACGTAAGTCAATATAATTTAGGTCAAGAATTAAGAGCAGATGTTTTTACTGCTGGGGAACTTGTTGATGTTTCTGGTATTAGTAAAGGAAAAGGTTTCCAAGGTGTAATTAAACGTCATGGTCAAAGTAGAGGACCTATGGGACATGGTTCACAATACCATAGAGCTTTAGGTTCACTTGGTACAATGAGACCAATGAGAGTATTAAAAGGTAAAAAAATGCCTGGACAAATGGGTGGAGATTTAGTAACTGTTCAAAATCTTGAAATCGTTACTATTGATCTTGAAAATAATGTTATCTTAGTTAAAGGTAATGTACCAGGTCCAAAAAAGTCTTTAGTTATTATTAAATCAGCTATTAGAAATGAAGGTAAAGTTAATGAACCAATCGAACTTGTTTCATATGAATTACCTGAAGAAGAATCTAAGCCTGTAGAAGAACCAGTAGTTGAAACTGCTTCAGAAGAAGTTAAAGAAGAAACTACTGAAGAAGTAAAAGAAGAAACTACAGAAGATTCATCACAAGAAACTACTGAAGAAGCAACTGAAGAAAAAACTGAATAATAGTATTTAAATAATAATTATTGTATTGTGATGAAAGGAGGAATAAAAATGGCTAAAGTAGCAATTTTAAATTCAAAAGGCGAAAAAATTAAAGACTTAACATTAAATAAAGAAATATTTGATATTGAACCAAATGATCAAACTGTATATGATGCTGTTGTTCTTATGGGAGCATCATTAAGACAAGGAAGTCACAGTGTTAAAACTAGAAGTGAAGTTTCTGGTGGTGGAAGAAAACCATGGAGACAAAAAGGAACTGGTAACGCACGTCAAGGTTCTACAAGAGCTCCACATTGGAGACATGGTGGTATAGTATTCGGACCAACAACTGAAAGAAACTATACTAAAAAACAAAATAGAAAAGAAAGAAGACTTGCTTTAAAATCAGCATTAACTTATAAAGCTAATGATAAAGAAATAGTTGTTGTAGATGATATAAAATTAAAAACAAATAAAACAAAAGATTTTAAAGATTTATTAAAAGCTATTAAAGTTGAAGGAAAAGTATTAGTTGTTGTTAAAGAACTTACTGATGAATTAATCCTAGCTTCAAGAAATCTTAGAAATATTAAATTAATTGAATCTCATGAAATCAACACTTACGATGTACTTAACTATAAAACATTAGTTATTACAGAGGAAGCAGTTAAAATGCTTGAGGAGGCGCTTAAATAATGATAGGAAATTATAGAGATGTTATTTTAGCACCTATTACAACAGAAAAAACTATTAGTATTATGCAAAACGGAAATAAAGTGGTATTTAAAGTTAGAAATGATGCTAATAAAGTACAAATTAAACAAGCTGTTGAAAAAATATTCGGTGTTAAAGTACTTAGAGTAAATACAATTAACGTAAAACCTAAATATAAAAGAGTTGGACGTTACGCAGGGACTACTAGTCGTTACAAAAAAGCAATTGTAACACTTGCTGAAGGTAGTCAAATAGAGATGTAAGGAGGTTTTAGAATATGGCTATTAGACATTATAAACCAGTTACACCTGGTCAAAGAAAGAAAAGTACATTAGTTAATGAAGAAATAACTAAAACTACTCCAGAAAAAAGCTTACTTAGAAAACTTCAAAAAAATAGTGGTCGTAACAACCAAGGTAGAATTACTGTAAGACACCAAGGTGGTGGAGTTAAAAGAAAATACCGTGTTATAGACTTCAAAAGAAATAAATTTGATATTGAAGGTAGAGTAGCTTCAATTGAATACGATCCAAATAGAAGTGCAAATATCGCATTAATCAATTATATTGATGGTGAAAAAAGATATATTATTGCACCAAAAGGATTAAAAGTATCTGATAAAGTTATGTCAGGAACAGCTGCTGATATCAAAGTTGGTAATGCATTACCACTTATGAATATTCCAGTAGGTACTGTTGTTCATAATATCGAACTTAAAAAAGGAAAAGGTGGACAAATAGCAAGAAGTGCTGGACAAAGTGCACAAATCCTTGGTAGAGAAGATAAATATGTAACAATCAGATTATCATCTGGTGAAATTAGAAAAGTGTTTGGTGAATGTATGGCAACTATTGGTGAAGTTGGTAATGAAGACTTCTCATTAGTTAGACTTGGTAAAGCAGGAAGAACTAGATACTTAGGAATTAGACCAACAGTTCGTGGTTCTGTTATGAACCCTAACGATCACCCACATGGTGGTGGTGAAGGTAGAGCTCCAATTGGACGTAAACAACCAATGACTCCATGGGGTAAACCTGCACTTGGTTATAAAACTCGTAAAAAGAAAAAGAGTTCAACAAAATTAATAGTAACTCCTCGTAAGAAGAGTAGATAGGAAAGGAAGAATATAAAATGGCAAGAAGTTTAAAAAAAGGACCTTACGTATTTGAAAGATTACTTAAAAAGGTTCAAGATATGAATAAAGATGGAAAAAAAGAAGTAGTAAAAACTTGGTCACGTCGTTCAACTATTTTTCCTGACTTCATTGGACACACATTTGCTGTTCATAACGGAAAAGAATTTATTCCAGTATATGTTACTGAAGATATGGTTGGACATAAACTTGGTGAATTTGCTCCAACTCGTAAATTCGGTGGACATGGTGACAATAAGAAATAGTTGGACTTTCAGGAAGGAGATTTTATAAATGGAAGTAAAAGCAACTGCAAGAACAGTTCTAATTGCTTCAAGAAAAGCTCGTCTTGTAACTCGTTTAATCGTTGGAAAAGATGTTAGCGAAGCAATGGACATTTTAAATAATTTAAATAAAAAAGCTGCTTATCTAACTAAAAAAGTTTTAGTAAGTGCTACTGCAAATGCTGAAAACAATTTTAAATTAGATAAAAACAATTTATATGTAAAAGAAGCTTTTGTTAATGATGGTCCAATTTTAAAAAGACATAGATTTGGATCAAGATCACATATAGATAGACATGATAAGAAAACTAGTCATATAGTAGTAGTTCTATCAGAAAAAAATAAGTAAAGGAGGTTAATTTATGGGACAAAAAGTTAATCCAGTGGGAATGAGAATTGGCATCAATAAAGATTGGCAATCAAAATGGTTTGCTAATAAAAAAGATTATTCTAAATTCTTAAAAAATGATATCGAAATAAGAAAATATTTAGAAAAAAGATTAACTGATGCTGCTGTTTCTAACATTAATATTAAAAGAAACGAAAAGAAAACTGAAGTTATCATTTACACTGCAAAACCTGGTGTTGTAATTGGACACGGTGGAGAAGAAATTGAAAAGATTAAAAAAGAGTTAAATAAATTAACAAATGAAAATATAGTAGTTTCAATATTTGAAATTAAAAATCCAGATTTAGTTGCTAAATTAGTTGCTGATAATATAGCTAAGCAAATTGAAAATCGTGGATCATACAAAATTGCACAAAAAAGAGCTATTCGTAACACTATGAAAGCTGGTGCAAAAGGAATTAAAACAATGGTATCTGGACGTTTAAACGGAGCTGATATCGCTCGTTCAGAACATTATAATGAAGGTACTACTCCATTACATACTTTAAGAGCTGATATTGATTATGGTACATCTGAAGCTGATACTACTTTTGGTAAGATTGGTGTTAAAGTATGGATATATAAAGGTGAAGTACTTCCTAAGAAGAACGTAAACAAAGGAGGTAAGAAAGATGGCAGTAATACCAAAAAGAACTAAATATAGAAAACCTCACAGAGTTTACTATGATGGAAAAGCAAAAGGAAATACTGAACTTCATTTCGGTAAATTCGGACTTCAAGCAAAAGAAGGTGCTTGGGTAACACAACAACAAATCGAAGCAGCCAGAGTTGCTATGAATCGTTATATGAAACGTGGTGGTAAAGTATGGATAAACATATTCCCACATTTATGTTTAACAAGACATGCTGCAGAAACTCGTCAAGGTAAAGGTAAAGGTAATCCAGAATTATGGGTAGCTGTAGTTAAAGAAGGCAAAATAATGTTTGAAGTAGATGAAGTTAGTGAAGAAGTAGCAAGAGAAGCTCTACGTTTAGCTATGCACAAATTACCAGTTAAATGTAGATTTGTAAAAAGAGAAGAAAGTGGTGAAGTAAATGAAGGCTAAAGAATTAAGAGAGTTAACCACTGAAGAGTTAAATAATAAGATGGAAGAATGCAAAACTGAATTATTTAATTTACGTTTTGCTAATGCACAAGGTAATTTAGAAAAACCTTCAAGAATAAACGAACTTAGAAAGGTGATCGCTAGAATTAAATTAATTATTCGTGAGCGTGAACTTGAAAATAAATAGGAGGCTGTATTATGAAAGAAAAAAATCGTAAAGAACTAGTTGGAATAGTAGTTAGTGATAAAAATGACAAAACTATTACAGTTATCGTTGAAACATATCGTAAAGATCCAAAATATGGAAAACGTGTTAAAGTTTCTAAAAAATATACAGCACACGATGAAAAAAATGAAGCAAAAATTGGAGATAAAGTACGTATAGTTGAAACTAAACCATTATCTAAATTAAAAAGATATAATTTAGTTGAAATTGTTGAAAAAGCCGTAATTTTATAATCAATTTTGTCGTAAGGAGGATTAATTATGATTCAACAAGAAAGCCGTTTAAAAGTGGCTGATAATTCAGGAGCTCGTGAAGTACTTGTAATCAGAGTTCTTGGTGGAAATAAAAGTTTTGGATCAGTTGGTGATGTAATTGTTTGTACAGTTAAAAAAGCATTACCAAATGGTCAAATAAGTGCAGGAAAAGTTGTTAAGGCTGTTGTTGTAAGAACTAAAAATGCTGTAAGAAGAGAAGATGGTTCTTATATCAGATTTGATGACAATGCATGTGTAATCATTAAGGATGATAAGAGTCCAGTTGGTACACGTGTTCTTGGACCAGTAGCGCGTGAACTACGTGATGCAGGATATATGAAAATTGTATCACTAGCTAAAGAAGTGCTATAAAGGAGGATAACATGAACTTAAAAGTAGGAGATAAAGTAAGAGTTATCGCTGGTAAAGATAAAGGTAAAGAAGGAAAAATAATTACTACACTTAAAAAAGAAAACAAAGTTGTAGTTGAAGGAATTAATATGGTAACAAAACATGTTAAACCTAATGCTCAAAATGAAAACGGTGGAATTATTAAAAAAGAAGCTGCTATTCATGTATCAAATGTAATGATTATTGATCCTAAAACTAAAAAACCAACCAGAATAGCTCATGAAATTGATGAAAAAGGAAAAAAACATAGAATTTCAGTAAAGTCTAAGGAAAGACTTAACTAGGGAAGGAGGGCAATTATGAACCGCCTAAGAGAACAATACGAAAAAGAAATCGTTCCAAATATGATAAAAAAATATAATTATACTTCAGTAATGGAAGTTCCAAAATTAGAAAAAATAGTTATTAATATTGGTGTTGGTGATGCATCAAAAGATAGCAAATATCTAGATGCTGCTATGAATGAACTTCAAGCAATTTCAGGTTCTAAACCAGTTATAACTAAAGCTAAAAAATCAATAGCTGGATTTAAAATAAGAGAAGGTCAAGCTATCGGATGTAAAGTTACATTACGTGGAGAAAAAATGTATACATTCTTAGAAAAATTAGTAAGAATTTCATTACCACTTGTAAGAGACTTTAGAGGTGTATCTTCTAAATCATTTGATGGAAGAGGTAATTATACATTAGGAATTAAGGAACAAATGATTTTCCCAGAAATAGAATACGATAGCATTATTAGAAGTCGTGGTATGGATATAGTTTTTGTTACAACTGCAAAAACTAATGAAGAAGCCTTTGACTTATTAGATGGAATCGGAATTCCTTTTAGAAAGTAATAGGAGGATATTAAATGGCTAAGAAAAGTATGATTGTAAAATCACAAAAAAAGCAAAAATTTAAAGTACGTGAATACACACGTTGCCAAAGATGTGGAAGACCACATTCAGTATTAAAAAAATATGGAATTTGTCGTATATGTTTTAGAGAATTAGCATACAAAGGTCAAATCCCAGGTGTAAAAAAATCAAGTTGGTAGGATGAAGGGAGGATATTATGGTAGTATCAAGTCCAATCGCAGATATGCTTACTAGAATTCGTAATGCAAATCAATTACATTATGAAAAAGTAGAAATGCCTACTTCAAAAATGAAAGTTGAAATAGCAAGCATATTAAAAGATGAAGGCTTTATAGAAGACTATAAAGTTGAAAAGAATGATGTACAAGGTACATTAACAATATTTCTAAAATACGGAAATAAAAAAGAAAGAGTAATTTCTGGATTAAAATGTATTTCAAAACCAGGATTACGTGTATATGCTAACGTAGATAATATACCAAGAGTATTAAATGGTCTTGGAATTGCAATACTTTCAACATCAAAAGGAGTTATGACTGATAAAAAAGCTCGTAAAGAAAATATTGGTGGAGAAGTTTTAGCATATATTTGGTAAAAAAATAAATAAGGAGGCTTAACATGAGTCGTATTGGTAATAGAGAATTAAAAATACCTGCTGGTGTTACTGTTACAGTTGAAGAAAATTTAGTTAAAGTATCTGGTTCTAAAGGTACTTTAGAATTCGTTAAAAATAGCGATATTAAAGTAACTGTTGAAGGTGACATTGTTAAAGTAGAAAGATTAAATGAACAAAAAAAGACAAGAGAAATGCATGGTACAACTAATGCTTTAATTGCTAACATGATTAAAGGTGTTAGTGATGGATACCAAAAAGGCCTTGAAATAATTGGTGTTGGTTATAACTTTAATTTAAAAGGAAACACACTAGTTGTTAAAGCTGGATACTCACATGTAGTTGAAGTTAGTATTCCAGAAGGTATTACTGTTGAAGCTGTAAGTAATACAGAAATTACAGTAAAAGGTATTGATAAGAAAAAAGTTGGTGACTTTGCAGCAAAAATAAGAGAAATTAGAAAACCAGAACCATATAAAGGTAAAGGAATTCGTTATAAAGATGAATATATCCGTCGTAAAGAAGGAAAGAAAGCATCTAAATAGTAGAAAAGGAGAGTCTTAGTATGATTAAAAAAGTATCTCGTAATGAAGCAAGATTAGCTAGACATAGAAGAGTTAGAGCTAAAATAAGTGGTACAAATGAAGTTCCAAGACTTAGCGTATTTAGATCTGCTAAAAACATTTCAGCTCAAATTATTGATGATGAAAAAGGAGTTACATTAGTAAGTGTTTCATCTTTAGATAAAGATTTAAAAATCACTAATGGTGGAAATGTAGAAGCAGCTAAAAAAGTTGGAGAAGCTCTAGCAAAAAAAGCTATTAAAGCAAAAATTAAAACTGTTGTTTTTGACAGAGGTGGTTATTTATACCATGGTCGTGTAGCAGCTCTAGCTGATTCAGCACGTGAAAATGGATTAGAATTTTAAGGAGGGTAAATTATGGATAATAAAGAAGTAAACCCAGTAAAGAATGAAGAAATTAAAAAAGAAAATACAAGAAGACCAAATAGCAATATGAAAAGAAATAATCAAAGACAAAATCAAAACAGAGTTACTGATGATTATGAAGATCAATTAATAGCACTTCGTCGTGTTACTAAAGTAACTAAAGGTGGTCGTGATTTAAATTTCTCAGCTACAGTTGCTGTTGGTGATGGAAAAGGTAAAATCGGAATTGGTTCAGGAAAAGCTCACGAAGTACCTGAAGCAATTAAAAAAGCAAGAAATGCTGCTGTAAAAAATGTTGTTAAAATTGATATAGTTGATGGAAGAACTATTTCTCATGAAGTAATCGGTACTGAAGGTGCTGCAAGAGTTCTTTTAAAACCTGCTAAAGCTGGTACTGGTGTTATAGCTGGTGGTCCAGTTAGAACAGTTTTAGAACTTGCAGGAATCAAAGATGTAGTTTCTAAATCACTTGGTTCAAATAAAAAAATTAATTCATCTAAAGCTACAATGAATGCCTTAACTGCTCAAAGAAGTGCAGCACACGTTGCAAAATTAAGAGGAAAAACAGTAGAGGAGATTTTAGGATAATGAAATTAAATGAATTAAAATATAACGTAGGTAGTGTTAAAAATAGTAAAAGAATCGGTAGAGGAACTAGTAGCGGACATGGTAAAACATCAGGAAGAGGACAAAAAGGTCAAAAAGCAAGAAGTGGATATAGTCGTAGACCTGGTTTTGAAGGTGGACAAAATCCATTAGTATTCCGTGTAGCTAAAAGAGGTTTCAATAACTATGAATTTCAAACTAAATATGCAACTATCAATGTATCTGATTTAAACAGATTTGATGACGGAGTAGTTATTACACCTGAAATTTTAAAAGAAACAGGTATTGTTAAAAAACAACTTGATGGAATTAAAGTATTAGGTAAAGGTGAATTAAAGAAAAAAGTTACAGTTAAAGCAACAGCATTCAGCGCATCAGCTAAAGAAAAAATTGAAAAGATTGGTGGAAAAGCAGAGGTGATCTAATATGCTTTCAAATATAAAGCAAATATTTGCACCTCGAAATAAAGAATTAAGAAAAAGAATAGCTTTTACACTATTTGTCTTATTTATATTTATACTTGGTGCATCTGTTAGAGTTCCTGGAACTAAATCAATTAGTGGTAGTTTAGGATTCCTAGAATTATTAAATGCAATGGGTGGTGGAGCACTTAAAAGAGCATCTATATTTGCACTTGGTGTTATGCCATACATTGGTGCATCTATCATAGTACAGTTACTTGAAATGGATATCGTTCCATATTTTGCAGAACTTGCAAAGGAAGGATATACAGGAAGAAGAAAATTAAATCAAATAACTAGATATCTTGGACTATTAATAGCATTCATTCAAGGTTTTGCTTATGGTATTGCTATTTTAGGAAATGATGCTACAGCATTTGAATATTTAAGAGTAGCTTTAATATTAACTGCAGGAACTGCATTCTTATTATGGCTAGGTGATCAAGTAACTCAAAAAGGTATAGGTAATGGGCTTTCACTTATAATCATGAGTGGTATCATTGCTACATTACCATATATGTTTACAGAAGCTTTTAAAACTTTTGTATTACAAAATGAAAATTTATTTATTGGAATTGTTACATTCTCAATATATTTAATAATTTATTTATTAGTTGTTGTTGGTGTAGTATTCATTCAACAATCTGAAAGAAGAATTCCAATACAATATGCAAATAAGACAACAACTACAGCATATGGATCAAAACAAAATTATATTCCATTTAAAGTAAATGCAGCTAACGTTGTACCAGTAATCTTTGCATCAGCAATTATTACAATTCCACAAACAATAGCTAAATTTATTTCAAATGAAGGATATATTAAATTTGTTAATAATTATTTAAACTATAATACAACTGTAGGATTAATTATATATATATTATTTATAATATTCTTCTCATATGCATATACATTATTACAATTTAGACCACAAGATATAGCTGATAATCTACAAAAGAGTGGAGGATATATACCAGGAATTAGACCTGGAAGTGAAACTAAAGATTATGTTAAATCAGTACTTATTAAAATAACTACATATGGTTCAATATTCTTAGTTTTAATAGCAGCAACTCCAATATTATTTACTAATTACTCAAATGTAGAAAATGCAAATATTACTTTAGGTGGTACTGGAATAATAATTGTCGTAGGTGTTGCAATAGAAACATACAAACAATTAGAAAGTACACTTAATCAAAAAGAATATAAAGGAAGATTTTAATGAATAATATAATTTTGTTAGCAGCTCCGGCTGGTGGTAAAGGTACTATTTCAAAATATATTTCAGATAAATATAAATATGAGCATATATCAATTGGTGATCTTTTTAGAAGTGAAGTTAATAATAATACTGATATAGGTAAGAAGATTGCTTCAAAAATGCAAAAAGGATTGCTAATTGATGATGATATCATGTTTGATGTACTTAGAAATAGATTAATAAATCAAAATAAAGATTTTATTATAGATGGTGTACCAAGAACACTTTCTCAAGCTAAAGGATATGACAAACTTCTTAAAGAATTAAATATTAATTTAGAAAGAGTAATATACATATCAGTTGATAAAGAAGTAGCATTATCTAGAATAAAAAGTAGAAGAATATGTAATAAATGTGGAAGAGTTTATAACATAGATAAAGATGAAATTAATGAAAATAAATGTTTAAAATGTAATAGTGAGTTATCTATTCGTGATGATGATAATGAAGTTACATTTGAAAAGAGATATGAACTATTTAAAAATGAGGCAGACTTCTTGCTTGAGTATTATAAAGACAAAGTTTGTGAAGTTAAAAATAATACTAAAAGAAGAGATGCATATAAACAAATAGATGATATCTTTATGAAAGGGGATAATATTCAATGGTAACTATAAAATCTCCAAGAGAAATAGAATTATTAAAAGAAGCTGGTAATATAGTATATAAAACTCATCAATATATTAAACCATTTATAAAACCAGGAATAACTACAAAGGAAATTGATAAACTTTGTGAAGACTTCATAATAAAACAAGGTGCAACTCCATCATTTAAAGGTTGTGAAGGTTTTCCAAATGCTGTATGTACTTCAGTTAATAATGTAGTAATACACGGAATACCAAGTAACTATAAATTAAAAGATGGTGATATAATATCAATAGATATTGGTGCATGCATAAAAGGTTATCATGGAGATTCAGCTTGGTCTTATGAAGTTGGTAATGTAAATGATGATGATAAATACTTATTAAAGCATACAGAACTTGCTTTATACGAAGGTATAAAAGAAGCAAGAGCTGGAAATCGAATTGGTGATATAGGTTATGCTGTTGAAAATTATGCTAATAAATATAATTTAGGTATAGTAAGAGAATTTGTTGGTCACGGTGTTGGTAGATCAGTTCATGAAGATCCTAATGTACCTAATTATGGAAACAAGGGTCAAGGGTTATTACTTAAAAAAGGTATGGTAATAGCAATAGAGCCAATGCTTACCTTTGGTGATGAAGAAATAGATATGGATGATGATGGGTTTAATGTTGTTACTACGGATAATAGTAAAGCAGCTCACTATGAACATACTATTGCAATAACTGATGGTGATCCAATAATCTTGACAGGAGAGATAAAAAATGGCAAAGAGTGATATGATAGAAGTAGAAGGTAAAGTAATCGATGTTTTACCTGGAGGAAAATTTAAAGTAGAACTTCAAAATGGACATACTGTAGAAGCTCATGTTTCTGGTAAAATACGAATGAATAACATTCGCATCTTACCAGGTGATACGGTAGTTATGGAATTATCCCCAGCAGATATAACACATGGGCGTATAATTTGGAATAAAAGATAATGGAGGTATAAGATATGAAAGTAAGATCATCTGTTAAACCAATTTGTGAAAAATGTAAAGTAATTAAAAGAAAAGGTGTTATTAGAGTTATCTGCTCTAATCCAAAACACAAACAAAGACAAGGTTAATAGGAGGTATATTATATGGCACGTATAAAAGGTATTGATCTTCCAAATGAGAAGAGCATAGAAATAGCTTTAACTTCAATACATGGTATTGGAAGAAGTTTAGCAAACAAAATTTTAAAAGCTTGTAATATTGATAAAGATAAAAAAGCAAAAGATTTAACTAATGACGAAGTAGTTGCTATTCGTAAAGAAATAGATGATAAAAACTATTTAATTGAAGGTGACTTAAGAAGAGAAGTTAGCTTAAATATTAAAACTAAAATGGAAATTAAATGCTATCAAGGATTACGTCATATTAAAGGTTTACCTGTAAGAGGACAAAATACTAGAAGTAACGCTAGAACTCGTAAAGGTAGAGGTAAGACTGTAGCTAATAAGAAGAAATAATAGGTGAAGGAGGTATTATAAAATGGCTTATAAGGCAAGAAAACGTAAAGTTAAAAAGAATATTCCTGTTGGATGCGCACATATACATGCAACATTTAATAACACAATCGTTACAATTACAGATCCAGAAGGTAACGCAGTAAGTTGGTCTTCACCAGGAACAAATGGATTTAAAAGTAGTAAAAAATCTACACCATATGCAGCAGGTATTGCAGCAGAAGCAGCTGGAAGAGCAGCTTATGACTCAGGAATGAGAAAAGTTGATGTATTCGTAAAAGGTTTAGGACCAGGAAGAGAAACTGCTATTCGTTCACTTCAAGTATCTGGACTTGAAATAGTTTCAATTACTGATGTTACACCAATACCACATAATGGTTGTCGTCCACCAAAACGTCCACGTGGATAATATATAGAAAAAAGGGAGTGTTTTTATGATAAAATTTGAAAAACCAATTTACAAAGCTACTGATTATGTAGAAAGCAGAAGTTTTGGAACATTTGAACTTGAACCTCTTGAAAGAGGATTTGGTACAACTTTAGGTAATGCTCTAAGAAGAGTAATGCTTTCAAGTTTACCAGGAAGTGCTATCACTTCAGTTTATATTGAAGGAGTTATGCATGAATTCCAAACAATTGATGGAATCTTCGAAGATGTAACTACTATAGTTCTTAATTTAAAAAGTATAGTTGTTAAAAATAATTCAGAAGAAGATCAAGTATTAACATTAAATGTTAATAAAGAAGGTGTTGTAACAGCTGGTGACATTGAATGTCCTAGTGATGTTGAAATTATTAATAAAGATCAACCTATTTGCACAATTGTAAAAGGCGGAAGTATTAATATGGAACTAACTGTTTCAAACGGAAGAGGATTTGTTAGAGCTGAAGAAAATAAAAAATTATTAAACAATCCAAAAGTTGGAACAATTGCTATAGATTCTTCATATTCACCTATTGAAAGAATATATTACTATGTTGAAGATGCAAGAGTTGGACAAGCAACAAATTATGATAAATTAATTATTGAAATTTCAACTAACGGTGCAATGAAACCAGAAGAAGCTATTGCACTTGCAAGTAGAATTTTAATTGAACATTTTGAAATATTAACTAAACTTGATGATATTGCTGATGTAACTGGATTAATGGCTGAAAAAGATGAAGATCCAAAAGTTAAAGCATTAGAAACATCAATCGATGATATGGAATTTTCAGTAAGAGCTTATAACTGTTTAAAAAGATCAGGTATTAATACTATGCAAGATCTAGTAAACAGAAAAGAAAGCGATATGATGAAAATTAGAAATTTAGGAAAGAAATCACTTAAAGAAGTTTTAGATAAAGTAAAACAATTAGGATTATCTTTCAGAGATGATGATTAGTAGGAGGAATTATAATGGCATATAGAAAATTAGGTAGAGATAATAAACATAGAAGAGCTATGCTTGCTAATTTAACTAAAGCCGTTATCATGAATGAATCAATTGAAACAACAGAAACACGTGCAAAAGAAACAAGAAAATTTGTTGAAAAAATGATTACTTATGGTAAAAAAGGCGATTTAGTTTCTAGAAGAAAAGCTTATGCATTTTTACATAATGATAAAGAAGTTGTTGAAAAAATCTTTAATGACCTTGCAAAACGTTATGAAAAAAGAAATGGTGGCTATACTAGAATTATTAAATTACAAGAAAGAAGAGGAGATGACGCTTTAGTAGTTGTACTAGAATTAGTATAATGAAAAAGAGTCTTCTTTTTTTTTGATGTTGACTTATACACCAAAAATTGGTATACTTATATAAAAGAATAGAGGTGTGTTAAATGGCAAGAACTAGCGCTGCTAAAACAACAAAAACTAAAAAGATTATTGAAATAGATGAATATTTAAGTTACTTTAAAGAAAAGAAAGAAGAAACTGTATTACTACTTAAAAGTTTAAATGATAGTATTAATAATATTAAAGGTCAAATAAAAGATAATGAGAATACTCTTAAGAATAAGGTAAATGATATTGCTAAAAGAAAGAAAACTATTAATTCAAAATTACATGATGTTAATGGTGATTATACAACTACTCATTTATTACAAGCAGCTGAGCAATTAAAAATCTTAAATGATGAACAAACTTCAGTAGAAGAAGAATTAAATTCTCAAAAGAAAGAATTAAAAGTAATACTATCAGAAGAAGAAAGTAAAAAAGCTGATGCAGAAAAGAAAGATGCAAGTCTTACAAAAATAACTGCAAAAGCAAAATCTGAATTAGAAGAAGTAAGTAGTGAATATACAGTAGTAGTAAACAAAATAAATGCTGCAATTGAAGTATGCGAAAATAGTAACTTAAAAATGGCTCTTGAAGAAGAAAAATCAAATATGAGAGCAAGACTTGGTGAAATAACAGATAAATATATAGAAGAAGTAAATGAAATTCTTGAAATTAGAAAACCAGGTACTTTTAATGAAGTAGATGATTTATTTAAAAACGAAAAAATAATAAACATTGAACCAGAAGTAGAAAAACATGAAGTTAGTCATGTTACTGAAATTGAAATACCTGAAATAAGTTTCAATTTACCAAAAGAAGAAGAACCAAGAAAAATAGAAATAGAAGTAGAAGAAGAATCTACTCCAGTAGAAGAAAAAGAAAGTTATGATGAAGATAGAAAAGTAGTTGATATTAAAAATATATCAACAGAACAAAAAGAAGCAATTGAAAATTCATCAGTTGTTGAAAAAGGATTAACAAATTTCTTTAAAAGAACTTTAAAATAGAATAAGAAGGGAATATATATTATGGATAAAGAAATAAGAAATGCAATCGTAACTTTAAATAATGGTAAAATGTATTATGTATTTGACGAATATACAGATACAACTGGTGTATATGATTTAATAATTAATGTTAATGATGAAGATGATGTTGATATAGCAATAAAAAAAGAAGACAGTGAAAACATTTATTTAGAATTATTAACTGATGTTGATAAAAAATATTCACTAGCAGAAATATTTAAGACTTTACAAGAAGATTAATTAATATATTTAATCTTCTTTTTTTATGCTATAATTAAATTAGGTGATAAAATGAGTTTAGAAGATTTAGAGGCTATAAGAATTAAAATTGTAAGAAAAAAACTAATATGTGGTATTATTGGATTTGTACTAGGATTAATATTTCTTATATTAACATTTAATTTTATCTTATTTCTTTTTTGTTTTTTGTTAGCAGTAGGAATTGGTACATTGATTTCTTCTCCAGATGTTAGAGCATTTAAAGAAGAATATAAAGAAAACTATGTATCTTCTGCCTTAGCAAAGATATTTGATAATTTAAATTATAAACCAGATGGTGGAATAGATAAAAGTTTACTTGCACCACTTAATATGATTGATCTTGGCGATAGATATGATTCTAATGATTATATAAGTGGAACATACAAAGGAATAAATGTTATTACTGCAGATGTTCATATTGAGGAAGAAAGAGAGAGTACTGATTCAGATGGTAATAGAGAAACTTATTATGTAACATTATTTATGGGTAGATGGATGATATTTGATTTTAATAAAAAGTTTATTCGTAATTGCCAAGTAATTCAAAAAGGATTTGATAGTTCTAAAACAAATAGATTTGGAAAAGATAAATATGTAAGAGTAGAATTTGAGGATGTAGAATTTAATAAAAAGTTTAAAGTATTTGCTCAAAATGAAGAAGAAGCTTTCTATATATTAACACCAGCTCTTATTCAAAGAATAAAAGATTTATCAAATAAATTAAAAGGTGATTTAATGTTATGTTTTTTTGATAATAAATTACATGTTGGACTTGATAGCAATAGTGATTCATTTGAACCAAATTTTAGAGTTAAAGTAACTGAAGAAAATTTAAATCAAACAATAGCTGGTGATATTAAACTTATAACTGATTTTGTTGATGAACTTAATTTAGACAACGATTTATTTAAGAAAGGAAATTAATATGGGATCAATAGTTTTATTTATAATAATTATAGTATTTTTTATAATACTTTTTGGATTAATAAGTATATTTAATAAGTATAATAAATTAAAAATAAAAATAGATGAATCATTATCATCTATAGATGTTTCTTTAGCAAAAAGATATGATGTACTTACTAAAATGATAGAAGTAGTAAAAGGTTATGCTAAACATGAAAAAGAAACATTATTTGAAGTAGTTAATTTAAGAAAAAATATGAGTGTTAATGAAAAAGCAGATGAAGATAAAAAGATGGATTATAATATAGATAAAATAAATATCTTAAAAGAAAGTTATCCAAAATTAAAGGCAAATGAAAATTTCTTAGAACTTCAAAAAACTATATATGATGTAGAGGAACATCTTCAAGCTTCAAGAAGATTCTATAATTCAAATGTAGCTAAATATAATGAACTAATTTATATGTTTCCATCTAATATAGTTGCTAAAATATTTTCATTTAAAAAGATAGAATATTTTAAAGCAACAGATGAAGAAAAAGAAAATGTAAAAATAGAAGAAAAACTTGGTTAAACACCTTGTTTTTTTTTACTCATTTAAATATAATATATTTTATTGGTGGTGGTAGTATGAAACTTGAATTATTAGATTTAGAATTTGGATATACTAGCCCCATCTTCAAAAAATTATCTTTAAAAATTGATGGTTCATCATTCATATCAGTGCTAGGTGAAAACAATTCTGGTAAGACAACATTACTTAAGATTCTTAATGGTGAAATAAAAAGTAATAATCTTACTTTAAATGATACTAAACCTACAAAAAGATTATTAAATGATATAGTTTATTATGTAGATAAAGAGTGTTTATTCTTTTCTAAAACTGTATATGATGAACTTATGCTTTATACTTCAGATGAGTATAAAATAAAAAAAGCACTGCAAACTTTTAAAATGAAAAAGAGTATTAATAAATCTCCAAATTCATTACCAGATGACGAAAAGATAATTTTAAAAATAATAATTGGTTATTTAAAAGATCCTAAGATATTATTAATGGATAATATTTTTTCATGTTTTTCTATTCAAAAAAAATATTTTGTTTTAAAAATAATTAAAAAATATTGTTCAAAAAATAAAATAGGTGTAGTTCTAACAACTAATAATTTATATGATTCAATTTATAGTGACGAATTATATATAATTAATAATGGTAAATTAACAAGTAATTTTGAAAAATCTAATATATCATTACCTTTTTCTTATGAACTTAGTGAAAAATTAAGATTATATGATTTAATAGATGAAGACGAATTTAATTTAGAAAAACTTGCGGAGAAATTATGTTAAACAATATAAAGAAATATAAAATTATAGGAATAATAGGTGAAGATAGAAAAGAATTATGCAATACATTAAAAAAAGAAAATAAGATTACTGATGTTAATATTACTAAATCATTAAAAGAACTAAAGTTGTTAGATGAAGAAGAATTAAGTGAATTATTAAAACAAGTTGGACTTAATATTGATGTTTTAGATAGAAAAAAGAATAATCTATCTGAAAGTGATATATTAAAAATTAACTTTGCATATGAACTTTATTTAGATAAAGATATATTTGTACTAAACGATACATTAGATATATTTGATAAAAAGAATAAAACAAAGTTCTTTAAAATATTACTAAAACTGAAAAAATATAATAAAAAAACAATATTTATATCTTCTTCTGATATTAATAATATTTTTCAAATAGTTGATGATATAATATATATAGATAAAGAAAATTATTATTATGATAATAAGTATGATATTTTTAATAATAAAAATATTAATCAAATACCAGATATCATTTATTTCGTTTCACTCGTTAAAAAGAAACATCCTAGTGTTAGTTATAAAGATGAAGTAAATGAACTAATAAAAGAATTATATAGGGAATTAAGGTGATACTATGCGTTATATGTTAACATATTCTTATGATGGAACAAATTTTAATGGTTATCAAAAACAAAAAGGACTAAGAACAGTTCAAGGAGAAATAGAAAAAGCACTTAAAAGTATAAATAATAAAGCAACTAAAATTCATTCTTCAGGTAGAACTGATGCTCTAGTGCATGCTAATAATCAAGTTGGTCATGTTGATATAGATGTTAAGATAACAGAATATAAATTAAAAAGTGCACTTAATAGCTTACTTGATGATGATATATATATTAAAGATGCAAAAAAAGTAGATGATGACTTTCATGCAAGATATATGGTAAAAAAGAAAGAATATGTTTATAAACTTAATATGGGAGAATTTAATCCTATAGAGAGAAATTATATTTTTCAATACTGTAATAATTTAGATGTTACTGCTATGAAGAAAGCAATTAAGTTTTTTAAAGGTACTCATGACTTTACTTCTTTTTCATCAAACCAAGACAGAAAAGAAGATAATGTTAGAACTATTTATAAAGCATCAATAAAAAAAGAAGGAACTACACTTATTTTTACGTTTGTAGGATCTGGTTTCTTAAAGTATATGGTTAGAATAATGGTGGGTGCTTTAATAATGGTAGGCAATGGTAAAATTAGTTATAAAGATATAAATAAAATATTTGATAAAAAAGATAAATCATTAGTAAAGATTACAGCACCTGGATGTGGACTTTATTTAAATAAGATTTGGTATTAAAAATATAGATTAGTCTATATTTTTTCTTTACTTTTATATTATAAGTGATATAATATTTGTGCAAAGGAAAAATAAAAATGACATATTCAGAAGAAATAATTACAAAATTAGAAAAATTAAAAAATAAAGTATCTGATAAAGAACTATTAGAATTATATGAAGATAAGATAATAAGTTTAAATAGTGCATCTTTATCTTATTGGTTTGCTAAAAATGTTAAAGGAGCAAAAATAAAAGTACATGAGTCTATTGTTTTTAGTAGTAATGATCCAGGACTTTGTTATTTATTTGCACTTGATGTAAAAGGTGCAGATACATATAAACTAGGTGAAGTAGTTCTTAATAGTAAAATACTTGAGTATAATTTAAGATATGCAAGAGATATTAAAAAATGTGATAAAGAAGCTCATGCAAAAATAATACTAGATAGTAAAGATTTAGTATATAATTATCATTTTGCAAAAGATGTAAAAGGTGCAAATGTAGATGCACATGCACAAATTATATTAGATAGTAAAGACTTAAAATATAATTACTTATTTGTAACTGGAGTAAAAGGAGCAAAAAAAGAAGCTCATAAAAAAATACTTGATGAAATAGTTGCAAAAAGTGTTGATGATCAAATAGAGGATACTAAAAAAGAATTAAATGAATTATTAAATTTAAAATTAAAACAAAATAAAAATATAGATTAATATCTATATTTTTTTATTCTTCAAAAAAATCTATTAATGTTTTAATGTTAATAATACCACATATACCTACTATTATATATACTAAATTAGTAAGTGCACTATTAACACCACCAAATATAGTTGAAACTAAATTGAAATCAAATAATCCAATAAGACCCCAATTAATTGCTCCAATAATAGTAAATGTTAATGCAACTATTTGTAATGTTCTCATAAATCCTCCTTTTTAATATCATTATTATAATAGGCAAAAAAATTTATTTTATTCATGAATATTTAAATATTTTAAAAATATAATTAATTGAAAGATATTTAAATGAGGTGAAAGTTTGAAAAGAATATTTTTTATTAGCATACTAATATGCACAATATTATTAACAGGATGCTCTAAATATAATGAAAAGGATATTGTAAAAGATTTAAGCAAAAAATATAAAAATGTTTCTTCATATCAAGTAGAGGGTAATATGAATATTTATAATGGAGATAATAATTATAAATATGAAGTTACATCATCTTATGAAAAAGGTAAATATAGAGTAAGTCTTATAAATAAATCTACAAATAATGAACAAATAATACTTAGAAATGACGATGGAGTATATGTTTTAAATCCTAAACTAAATAAAAGTTTTAAATTTCAAAGTGATTGGCCAAATAATTCATCACAAGTATATTTAATAAAATCTATAATAAAAGATTTAAATAAAGATAATAAAGTAACAATGCAAGAAATAAATAATGGATATATATTAAAATGTAAGGTATCATATTCTAATAATAAAAAATTAAGAAATCAAAAAATATATTTAACAAAAAAACTAGACATAACTAAAATAGAAGTATTTGATAAGAATAGTAATATTCAAATAAGAATGAAATATAATAACTTAGATACCAATGCTGCATTTAATAATAAATACTTTTCAGTAGATGAAAATATGAAGTCATCTTTAGATGTAACAGAAAAAGAAGATGAAGAAACATCTTTATTAGATGAAACAGTATATCCTATGTATTTACCTGATGGAACATATTTAAGTAATGAAGAAACAGTTTCAAAAGAAGAAGGAGAAAGGGTTATATTAACTTTTAAAGGAACATCGCCTTTTATTATAGTCGAAGAAAATGCAGTTAGATCAAAAGATACTGAAGTAATTCCTGTTTATGGTGAACCAACTATGCTTTTAGATAGTGTAGGTGCTATGTCTAATAATTCAGTTAATTTTATTTCTAGTGGTGTTGAATATTATATTGCTACTGAAAATTTATCAAAAGAAGAAATATTAAATGTAGTTGAATCAATTAATAATATATCTTCTATAAAATAGATATTAAATATCTATTTTTTTTTATTTTCTTTTATGTTATAATGAAGTAGGTGATGGTTATGAAAAAGCAAATGAAGAGAAAAATCGATAGAAATTTAAAAAATGATATTCAAATAGATGAAGAAGATAACGTTTTTAAATTTATAACAACAATAGTAGCAATTATTATTTTATTATTTTTAACATATTTTGTAATTGGTGTATTTTTTACAAAAGAAATAAGCTTTAAGAAAAAGAAAGAAAAAGAAACAAAAGAAGAAGTAACAATAGATAATAATACTATAACAGCAGGACAAATATTTAATAAAAAAGATAAAAGTTATTATGTTTTAGTATATGATGTAGATAGTAAGCTTACAAATCTATCAACATTTATATCTGTTTATAAATCTTCAGAAGGTGCACTTCCTATATATACAGTTGATAGTGCAAATAGTATCAATTCTAAATTTATAGTTAAAAAAGGAAGTAATAAAAAACCAACTTCATATAGTGATTTAAAAATTAAAGCACCAACTCTTATTAAGATAGAAGATAAAAAAGTAACTAAATATGTTGAAGATGAAAGTAAAATAAAAGAAATACTAAAAAACGAATAAAAACTAGTTCTCTAGTTTTTTTTATGTTATAATTTATTAAAAGGCAGTGATGAGAATGAACGAGAAGATTAAAAAGCATTTAAATACATCATTAATAATAATTGTATCAATGATATTAGGATCAGTAATTACACTATTTATTAATTCTAGTATAGAAAAAGCAAATGTTGTTGTTTCAAATTATAGTTCTGAATATAGTGAGT
Source organism: uncultured Erysipelotrichaceae bacterium (assembly GCA_902789425.1). Lineage (GTDB taxonomy): Bacteria > Bacillota_I > Bacilli_A > RF39 > UBA660 > RUG13038. Next base: position 2,843 of record CADANX010000006.1, on the reverse strand, counting down.
TTGAACCTTTATTTGAAGCATATGATAAATTAAATGATGAATACTATAAAGATTTAAAAAAAGAAAAACTAGTAGATGGAGCAATAAATGGCATGCTTGAAGCTACTGGTGATAAACATACAATGTATTTTAATAAGAAAGCAAAAAAAGAGTTTGAAGAAGAATTATCAGGAAGTTATTATGGAATAGGTGCTGAAATTCAATTAAATGATGATAAGACTGTTTCAATTAAAAGAATATTTGATGATTCACCAGCTGAGAAAGCAGGATTAAAAATAAATGATATATTTTTAAAAATAGATGGTAAATCTATGAAAGGCAAAAATGCATCAGAAGTTGCTAATACATTACGTAGTACAAAAGTAAGTAAAAGTACATTATTAATAAGAAGAAATAGTAAAGAAATGGAAATAGATGTAACAAAAGAAAATATTACATTATTTTCAGTTAGTTCAGAAATGCTTGATAATAAAATAGGATATATTAATTGTAGCCTATTTGGTGAAAAAACATATGAACAATTTGCAAATGCATTAGATAAACTTGAAAAAGATAATATGAAATCTTTAATAATAGATTTAAGAGGTAATAGTGGTGGATATTTATCTACAGTTACTAATATGCTAAGTATATTTATGGATAGTGATACTGTTATATATAAAATGAAAGAAAGAAATAAAGTTACTGAATATAAATCTTTATTAAATGGGAAAAAAGATTATAAAGTTGTAATACTTGTTGATAAGGATAGTGCATCTGCAAGTGAAATAATGGCATCATCAATGAAAGAAAAATATGGTGCTACATTAGTTGGTACTGTTACATATGGAAAGGGTACAGTACAAACTACTTTTGATTTATCTAATGAGACTATGATTAAATATACAATTCAAGAATGGTTAACACCAGAAGGTAATTCAATAAACAATAAAGGTATAACTCCTGATTATGAAGTTAAACTAAGTAGTGAATATAAGAAGAATCCAAAAGTAGAAAATGATAATCAATTACAAAAAGCAATAGAACTATTAAAATAATAGTTCTTTATTTTTTATAAAAAAAAAGTTATAATAAAAAAGAAGAGAGAAATAAATATGAAAGTTGGAGAAAAATATATAATTCACGGATACAAACATAACGGTAAATTATATAAGACTTGGGACGAAGCTGTATTTCTTGGTGAAACTGATGCATATTATGTATTTGGTAATAATAAAACTGAAGTAACAAAAAGATATGGTAAAAGTTGGCATACAAAAGAGTCAGCAGTTATGTTTTATTTTAAGAATGAATGGTTTAATGTAATCGCTCAGCTTAAGAAAAGTGGAATATTTTATTATTGTAATATAGCAACACCTGTAATAATAGATGAAAAAGGTAAAGCAATTAAATTTATAGACTATGATCTAGACTTAAGAATATTTCCAGATAATACGTATAAGGTACTTGATAAAGCTGAGTATGAATATCATAAAAGAAAAATGCATTATTCAGATGATTTAAATATGATTATAAATTATGAACTTAAAGAGTTAATTAATAGATTTAATAATAACGATGATGTGTTTAATAGTGATGTAATTAAGAAATATAATGATATATATTTTAATTTATTAAAAAATGAATAAAAAGCTATTCATTTTTTTTTACTTTTGTAATATAATATATCAAGCACATAGATTTTTAGGATTAAAATTTACATGTGATTTTGGCCTAAAAAAAGGCAAAAATACAAAAAATGACATTTTTTTAAAAAAAAGTAAAAAAATAGTTGACACAAAAAAACCTATGTGTTATTATTAATATGCGTTGTGTGAAAAAGAGGCAAAAATACAAAGAAAAACTTATAAAACACAATGGTAAATGATCTTTGAAAACTGAGTAAAAAACGTCAAGTTTTTTTGAGTAGCTAGGATAAATTTTTAATTATTTTTATTGAGAGTTTGATCCTGGCTCAGGATGAACGCTGGCGGCATGCCTAAGACATGCAAGTCGAACGAGGTGCCCCAATGAAGATGAAGTGCTTGCACAGATTCGGATTTGGATCAGCACCTAGTGGCGGACGGGTGAGTAACACGTGGGTGACCTGCCTTTAAGACTGGGATAACTATTAGAAATGATAGCTAATACCGGATAACACATTGATTCGTTTCAATGTTAAAAGGAGCCTTTAAAGCTTCACTTTTAGATGGGCCTGCGGTGTATTAGCTTGTTGGTGGGGTAATGGCCTACCAAGGCAACGATGCATAGCCGATGAGACACGGCCCAAACTCCTACGGGAGACAGCAGTTAGGAATATTCGTCAATGGGGGAAACCCTGAACGAGCAATGCCGCGTGAACGATGAAGGCCCTATGGGTTGTAAAGTTCTGTTGTATAGGACGAATTGCTAGAGTAGGAAATGACTTTAGTTTGACGGTACTATACCAGAAAGCTCCGGCTAACTACGTGCCAGCAGCCGCGGTAATACGTAGGGAGCGAGCGTTATCCGGATTTATTGGGCGTAAAGGGTGCGTAGGCGGTTTATTAAGTATGAAATTAAAGCCTGGAGCTTAACTCCAGTTCGTTTCATAAACTGGTAGACTTGAGTATGGCAGAGGTAAACGGAACTTTTAGTGTAGCGGTGAAATGCGTAGATATTAGAAGGAACACCAGTGGCGAAGGCGGTTTACTGGGCCATTACTGACGCTGAGGCACGAAAGCGTGGGTAGCAAATAGGATTAGATACCCTAGTAGTCCACGCCTTAAACGATGAGTACTAAGTGTTGGGGCAACCCAGTGCTGAAGTTAACACATTAAGTACTCCGCCTGAGTAGTACGGTCGCAAGGCTGAAACTCAAAGGA
>CADANX010000005.1 GCA_902789425.1 uncultured Erysipelotrichaceae bacterium | reverse complement strand
GCTCTATCCTACTGAGCTACGAAGACAAATTAAATTATTAAGTTTATTCACTTAATAATTTATCAAATAGTTTTTTATATTTTTTAACAACTATATCCCAAGTATATTCTTTTTCTATTCTATTTTTTGCTTTTTCTCCATATTCATTTATTTCTTTTGTTTTTAATTTATCAACTTTAGAAATTATATCTTTTAAACTGCCTTCCTCTTTAGAAAAATATAATGCAGCTTCTTCTCCTACTTCTTCATTATAACAAGCGTTATAAAGTATATTTACATCAGTTAAAGATAAAGCTTCTAGTAATGATGGATTTGTTCCACCTGCAGAATGTCCATGAATATATGCTGATGCATTTTTTCTTATTCTTGTAAGAATTTCTTTGTCATATACTGCTCCAACAAATTTAATTCTTTTATCTTTATCAAAATGAGTTTTCTTTAGTAACTTTTTATAGAATTTATTTTTTGCTAAATTACAAATAATTACTAAGTCTTTTGTTGTATTTGATGCCATAAATTCTTTTATAATAAGTTCATAATTATTTTCTGGAACAAATCTTCCTACTACTAAATAATATTCATGAACTTTAATATCATATTTATCCATAAATTCTTTTGTTTCTTTATTAACATCTTTTATATCATTTAAATATGCACCATATGCAATAAATGTTGTTGGCTTACCATATTTTTCGTATTTAGTTTTTACATAGTTTTCAATGTTCTTTGAATCACAAACTATATAATCAGAATGTTTAATCATAGTTCTTTCTGATATTTTAAAACATTGTTTTATCCACCAAGCCCATTTTTCTCTTTGCCATTCAAGTCCATCTGGATTAAATGCAATTTTTACATTCATCTTTTTAAATGACTTTTCAATAAATGAAAATAATGGACCTACTTTAGAACCTAAAACATATATTACAACATTTTCAAGTTTTTCTTTTTTAATGTACCTTTTAAAATATAAAACTGCTTTTATTGTAAAAATAAACATAGTTACAAAAGATAATTTTGGTGTGTATATTTGTGGACACATTACACCATTTCTTATTTCAGTTTCATTATTCTTTCTATTATGATTAAGTTCTGGAACATAGAACTTAGTATCTTTATCATTATAATTATTAATTAAATTTGTTACAAAAGTTTCCCAACCTCCGTAATTTTTTTCGTAGCCTCTAGATCCGATAATAATTATATTTTTCATATTTACCTCCATAAGTTTTCAAAGAAGAAAACTATATATGAAATTATTAAACTAATATAGTATACAAGTCTTAACAATATCATTTGAAATATATTAATATTATTATACACTTTTTCATAATATTTTTGTGAATTTTTTAGAATTTTATATTTTTTTATTCTATTAATACTTTTATCAACACTAACAGATAAATTATGTATAACATATACTTCATTATCTATATAAGAATCTAAATTATTATTTTTTAGTTTTTTACCCAATATATTTTCTTCATAATATAAAAATGTATTTGTATCAAAATAATCTACTTTTTTAAAAGCATCAGCCTTTATCATAAAGAAACAACCAGATACAGCCTCTACTTTTGTTAATTTTGAATTATAGTATTCATTTTTATATTTTAAATTTTTTTCTGCAAATTTATGAAAATAATTCAAATTAGACAATAAATCATTCAAATAATTTGGAAGTTTCCAACCTCTTTTTTCATATCCTCTTTCTTTTATTACAGGAGCTATTAATGCTACATCTTTATTTTTTAAATCATTTTTTAGTTCTTTTATATCTTTATCTTTTACTATTATATCTGGATTAGAAATAATTATATTATCCACTTTGTAATTATCAACAAGATACTTAATTCCATAATTATTTCCATATGCATAACCTTTATTTTCATCTGTTTTAATTATTTTTACTTTATTAGATGAATATTTTTGTAATTTTTCATATGATTTATCAGAACTATTATTGTCAACAATAACTATATAATTTATTTCTTTAAAATCTTTAATTATATTTATAAATTCTTTAGTTGTATTATAATCATTATAATTTAAAACTACAATTCCTGTTTTCATTATTACTCCTTAAACGTATTAATTAAAATACCCTCTGTATTTTTTGAATCATATCTGATTGCTGTTTCTCTTTCTTTTTTGAATATTTTTTTCTTTTGTTCATTATTTAATTTATAATAACCAAGTATTTTATCAGCTAAATCTTTTTCATCTTTAGGATTAAACATAAATCCATTTTTATTATCTACAACATAATCAGTTGGTCCATAATTGTTACTTGCAATTAAGAATGTTTCACATGCCATAGCTTCAAGTCCAACAAGTCCTAAACTTTCACTTTCTCTATATGTAGGAAAAACAAATATTTCTAGTGAATTATAAATACTAACAAGTTCATCTTGTGAAACCATATTTCTTATTTCTAAGTATTTAGTAATATCAAGTTCTTTAATTAGTTTTAACATTTTTTCTTCTTCATCACCAGTGCCAATTATTAAAAACCTTTTATTACCTATTTCATTTCTTATTTCAAGTTCTCTTATCATTCTTAAGAAAACATCATATCCTTTATTCTTTTCTATTCTACTTATATAACCTATATATTCATATTCTTCACTTAAATTTGCTTCTTTTTTAGCTTGTTTTATATCCATTTTTTTAAATTTATCTGTATTTACTCCACCTGATGGATATACAACTATTTTTTCTTCATCTATATCATATTTATCTATAAGTACATCTTTATAGTAATTAGATGGAGCTATTATTTTATATGCATATTTTAAATATTTTCTACTTCTTTTTTCATTTTTTTCTTCAAAATCATAATCTTTAACTATATCATTACCATGTACATTTATTACAAGTTTTAAATCTTTTGTTGTTTTAAGTGGAATAATTGTTCCAACACATGAATGGGATGAAAAATGAACGTATACATAATCATAATTATTAAATAATAATTTTAAAAATGTTTTAGTATATAAAGCTATATAACTTATTAGTTTACCAAGTTTTCTTGTCTCTTTATATTTAACACTTTTATCAACAATAAAATTATTATTTAATAAAATGTTTTCAGTATTTTTTACAAAAGATCCATAGAATTTATATTTATTATTTGGATACATATTAGAAACTAAAAGTATTCTTTTTTTATTTAATTCTTTTTTATTTTTTGACAAAGCAAATAGTAAAGCAATATAAATTGATACCATAGGTTCTAAAAGTACATGACCTGATGTTAATGATAAAAGTATAAATAGTATTAAACTAAGTTTATATTCAGATTTTAATTTTTGTTTAATGTCAATTAATAAAACTACATATACTATACTTCCAAATAAACCTATACTATAAAATATATCAAATATATCAAGTTCTATTACCATTGGAAAAGCACTAAGTCCAATACCATATAATATAACTTTAAAATCACCCTTTACATAAATATCATTAACTTTTGATGCATAAGATAATCTTTTTGAAAAAACAATATTATCAATATTTTCTAGAGTAAATACATCTTTTACTTCATTTATTTCATAAAATTTAATTGCTTCATTTAAATTTTTATACATGGATGTTTTTGGAAGAATCATTATACTTATTATAATTAATAAAATTAATAATATAATGTGGATAACTTTTGATTTTTTAGTAATGTTTTTACTTGTTAAATATTTTAATAGAAAATAAATAGAAATTATTATAAATCCAAAATAAAGTGATTTAGTACCAACTAGTAATATAATAATTATTGTTTCTATTAAAGTAAATATTTTTATTATATAGTTTTTTAAATATAAAATATAATTAAATACTATAGGCATAAGTCCTATTAAAATAGCACTTATTTCATTACCTGAATAAAATAAACCTATAAAACCACTTTTGTGTTCAAAATCTTTATATATATCAAAACCTATATTAAATATATATGGAATAATAATTAGATTAATAAATAATAAATAAATAATTAGTATTAATTTATCATTTATATTTTCATTATCAATACTAGTAAAGAAATATATTAAAAATGGTAAATAAAATATTTTCATTAGATTAAGTAATTCAACAATATAGTTATTCTTAGTATATAGAAAATAATAACTCATTGCTAAAAAAACATATACTAAGAATAAGAATAATACTTTTTTCTTAACATTATGTTTGTATAAGTAAAAAATAACGTATAGAAAAAATAAACCTCTAACTATAGCACTAATACTTATAAAACCAATATTATTTCTTATTTGAATAGATGTAATTACATCTAATATTGGTTGAAAAAGTAAGAAAATTGTTAAAAATTTATTTAATTTTTTATCCACAAACATCACCTATTTTTATTATAACAAAAAAAGACTAAAAAGTCTTTATTTATAGTTATCTATTTGATTTTTTAAAAGTACTATAAAATCGTCTTTAGAAACAGTAACAGTTTCTTCACTACCATACTTTCTATAAGATATATTTTCATTATCTTTTTCTTTATCTCCAAGTATTATAGTAATTGGAATTTTTCTTGTTACAGATTCACGTATTTTATAGTTCATTTTTTCATCTCTATCATCAAGTTCTACTCTTATTAAGTTCTTTTGAAGTTCTTCTTTTATTTCTTTTGCATATCTTAAATGATATTCCATATTAACAGGAACTATATTTACTTGAACTGGTGCTAAAAATAGTGGTAATATACCTTTCTTTTCTTCAAGTAAGAAAGACATAAATCTTTCTGATGAACCAAGTATTGCTCTATGAATTACAACTGGTCTTACTTTTTCACCTTTTTCATCTATATAAGTTAAATCAAATCTTTCTGGTAGAGAAAAATCAAGTTGACATGTTGGAATTGTTATATCATGTCCTAAAGCAGTCTTAATTTGAATATCTATTTTAGGTCCATAAAAAGCAGCTTCGCCTTCTTCTTCATAATAGTCAAGTTCAAGCTTATCCATAATTGCTTTTAATTGACTTTCTGCTGTTTCCCACATTTCATCATTATCTATATATTTTTCTTTTTCTTTACTTCTTTTTGATAATCTAAATTTAAATGAATCTTTAGAAAATCCAAAATCTTTTATATATACTTCAAAAATAAGGTTAATTACATTACCTACTTCTTCAGCTATTTGATCTGGTCTAACAAATAAATGTGCATCATTTTGACATATTTGTCTAACCCTTTCAAGACCACATACAGCACCTGAAGCTTCATATCTAAATACATTAGCTATTTCGCCCATTCTAACAGGTAAATCTCTATATGAGTGAAGTTCATTTTTATATATAAGTGCATGATGAGGACAATTCATTGGTCTTAATACTAAATCTTCATTATCAAGTTTCATTATTGGGAACATATCATCTTTATAATGATCCCAGTGTCCACTTATTTTATACATTTCAGTTGATGCTAAAACTGGAGAATATACGTGTTTATATCCTTGAGATAGTTCTTTATCTTGAATATATCTTTCTAGATTACGTCTAATTGTTGCTCCATTTGGTGTAAATAATGGAAGACCTGCACCTACTAATTTATGAGTAAAGAATAAGTTTTGTTCTTTACCTATTTTTCTATGATCTCTTTCTTTAGCTTCTTCAAGTTCCTTTAAGTATTCATTTAAATCTTCTTCTGTTTCAAAACAAACACCATATATTCTTTGAAGCATTTTATTCTTAGAATCACCCTTATAGTATGCACCAGAAAATTTAAGTAATTTAAAATACTTCATTGATTTAGTAGTAGGCATATGTGGGCCACGGCATAAATCAATAAAATCATCTTGTTTATAAGCACTAATAGTTTCTCCATCTGGAATATTTTCTATTAATTCTACTTTCATAGGATTATCTTTAAATGTTTCAAGTGCTTCTTCTTTAGTTAATTCTATTCTAGTAATTCTTTTATCACTTTTAGCGATTTTTTTCATTTCTTTTTGTATTTTTTCTAAATCATCTTCAGTAATTACTTTATCACCCATATCTATATCATAGTAAAATCCTGATTCAATAGCAGGTCCTACCCAAAGTTTAGCATCTGGATATAAATGTTTAATAGCATGTGCAAGTAAGTGTGCGCAACTATGATTTAGTATTTCTAAGTTTTCATTTTCTTTAATATTAATCATCTTATTTTCCTCCTAAAAAAAAGAATGGTATATAAGGAGCCATAATGGCGGTACCATCCTTTGTTTAACTTAATTTGATAACGGCTGCTAACCGGAAACCTTTTTGTGATTTCTGCTGAATGAGTAGTATTTATTAAACATATTACTTATTTTCACCAACCATAAGCTCTCTACAAAATATTATTTTAATAAACGTGTCTCATATAAACGCATCTAAATTTATTTTATATTATCTTATATCTAAAGTCAATTATTTTTTTTCTTAAGAACTTTTTTAAATAAAGTCTTTGGATTTTTATATCCTAAATTTTCATTTAAATCATCAACTAAAGAATTTATTTCTTCTTTTATTAGTTCCTTTATATCTTCTTTATTTGTAAAATTACTAATTATTATCTTTTTAATAATTCTTAAATTTAATAAAGTAATATAATTAATTCTTGTTAAATTCATATTAAAACTAGATGAAGAAAATTCTTTATTCGAATAATGAAATTCACCAATATTACCTGTTATTACATTATAGATTTTATCATAATCTGCATCTGAGAAAGTATGTGATAAACTACTTATTCTTACAAATACATCTTTATTAAAATCATCTATTTTTTCTATTCCAGAAAATACATAAGGTATCTTTTCTTCTTTTACAAGATTTAAATATGCTTTATTTAATATATTATTAATTTTTTCTTCTGCTCTATGTCCAAAATCATTTTCTATATCTTTATAAGTATTAGAATCTATATTAAATGTGGGTTTTACTTTACTTTTATAAATATATAAATGTTTTGGTTCATTGTTTTTATCAAGTAATACTTTAAATGTTATTGATGGAGTAACTTGATTATCTTTATATATTAATTTTTCAACAAGTCTTTCGTCCATTTTTTCTCTTTTAATAGTCTTATTATACATATAAGAATCAATTGGTGAATTTTCATCTATTAAATCAGAAATATCAGGTATACTAATTCTTAAAATATTACCTTCTTTATTATAACTATAACTTACAAATGGATTAGAAATAACAACACTCTCTTTATTTGTCAAATCATAATATGAGTTATTACTAATATGCATTAAACTATTAAGATTACATTTAAATTCATAATCTCTAAAATTTCTTAATTTATATTGTTTTTCTCTTTTATATGATGGATATAATGTTTTTAAATTATCAATTATTTTATCTCTTTTACTATTATATTTAATTAATATAGTATTATATTTAACTCCATCAATGACTTTTGTCTTTTGTTCTTTTTCACTAGTTATTCTTGAAATAAAAGTATTAAGTTTATTCTCTATTTCAAAAATATCACTTGAAGTTAATTTAAGATTTTTATCAGTCATAAATAATAAATAAACTTCTTTCATATAATCAACATTAATTTTATCACTTATATCATAATTCTTATTTAATAATTCATTTAAGTATTTTAAATATACATCAAGTATATAACATACTATATGTCTATTATCTACTCTTATATTTAAAAAGTCATTACATTTGTTTAAAAGTGCTTTTATTAGTAAATAATTATCATCATCAAATATAAGTGAAAAAATAATATTATATCTAACTAATGAAACATTATCATTTGGTGTTTCTTCTTTTATATCTATTAATTTTTTATAATTCTTAAATATTTTTTTTACTTTCTTTAATGTATTATATTGTACTGATTCTTTATCTACTTTATATTTTTTTATTTTTATAGCATCAAGAATAGTACTTACATATATAAATGATTGTTTATCATAATCTAATCTTTTAATTATTTCATAAGAACATTTCATATAATCATTATCTATATCACAATTTATTATCATATCTTTAAAATAGTTTATTAAATCAACTGTGGAATACTTAGAAAAATCATTTATTTTGTTATATTCTTTTTCTAGTGGATTATATATTCTTTTTTCTTTTTCTTCTTCTTTTTTTTCAATTACTTTTTCTTCTTTAATAATTTCTTTATATTTTTTAAATAATTTTCTTATTTTTGCTTTATATTCATTTCTTTTTTTTCTTAATCTTTTTCTATCTTTTTTCTTATTCATACCAAAATCCCCTTAACTATTATTTACGTCTATTTTCGCTTATTAATTGTATATCATTTGTTAAATATTTAATTCTTTCAATAATTCTTTTAGCTTTTAATTTATCTACTTTATCTTTACTTTCACTTAAATGTATTTCAAGTTCATCTAGTGTTAAATTTGAAGTAAAAAATGTAGGTAAATTTTCATCCATTCTATATTGAAGTATTGGTCCTAGTATTTCATCTCTAGACCAAGATGAAGTACTTTCTGCACCTATATCATCTAGTAATAATAAATCTGCTCTTTTAGCATAATTAAATTGCTCATCAAAATCAGAATTAAATGATGTTTTTAAACTTCTTAAAAATTCTGGATAATATACCATAGCAACTTTTCTATTATCTTTTCTTATTTCGTTTAAAATTGCAGATACTATATATGATTTACCAGATCCAAAATTACCATTCAAATAAAGTCCCTTTACTGGTTTACCACATTTATAGTCTTTTATAAATTTAACTGCATATTTAATTACTTCTTTTCTATCATTACTATCTGTATATATATCACTCATTTTTGCATTTCTAATATTCTTAGAAACTTCGAACATATAACCATTTTTTACATATTCTATTTCTTTTAACTCTTCTTTTTTTATTTCACATGTATCATAATAAAATAATAATTTACCATCAACTATTTTTACATTATATATAAAACCTGGTATTTCATTTTTATTTGATGGATAATGATTATTTTCAATGTCATTTCTTCTTTCATTAACTACTTTTTTTAAGCTAGTAGTATATTTTATTAGTTCATCTTCTTTTATTGGAAGACTATCAACTAATTTTTTAAAGTCTTCATCTTTTCTTGCTTCATAGAATTCATCTTGTAATTTTTTAATATCAACTTTACCATATTTTTTATAGTCTATATTTTTCATCATTTAAACTCCTTAAGCATATCTTTTAACTCATTTTCATCATCTTTAGTTATTTCTGTTTTTGTTATATCTTTATTAAACCATTCAGGTACAGATGCTTCTTTTTTAGTAGTTGTTTTTGTTTTTTCTTCTTTTATCTTTTTATTTTTTTTATACTCTTTTTCTGCTTGATTCATAGCATCAATAGCAGTCTCTATTTTTAATCTTTTCCATTGACCTGCGATTGTTTCTACAAAACTTTTAGATAATTTTTTATCATTAATCTTCATTACATAATCAATAAGTACATTAACAACAGGATATCTTAAATTTGTATCAATCATTAAACTTTCTATTAAGCTAATATCTCTTGCAGTTGGTTTTGCTCCATTATATTTACTTTTTAAAAAGTCATATGGACTTACTGTTTCAAAAGTATATATCATTTTATCTCTTTTTGAACTACCCATTGATGATGATATTCCTTTTGGTGATGATCTATATACTAGTGTTGGAAGTTTTGCACTATTTTCAAATTGATAATAATTTCTTGCATTTTTTCTAAGTTCTATTTTATCAATTAACAATTTATCATTTAATGAATTAATAATTATATTTTTCATTTCTTCTTCATCTAATTTATATACAAAAGATAGTTTTATAATTAAATCTTTTATATCTTTTGTAAATGCACTTTTATTAATAGAATCTTTTGAAAATGATGAAATAAGCATATCTATATCAATTATATTACTAACAATAATATCTGATTTATTCTCTCTTTTTATATCAAGTAAATTGTTTTCAAAATATGTACCACTAATACTTTCAAATACTTCATCAAATGATTTAGTTACATCTTCGTAATCACTTAATTTTACTTTTGGCATTTTAAAGTAATTAACAAGTTTTTCATACTCTTTTTTACCAACATTGTTAAATAATACAATATTTAGTATTGGATGAGAAAAATATTCATTTGGTTTTAATGGTGAAAATAATTCATATACATAATTATTACCAGTTTTATCTTGTTTATAATATGTTTTAAGAAGTCCTATTGCTTCGAGTTTTTCTCTTGCTACAACAACTTCGCTTAGTGATATTCTCATTGAATTAATAATATGATGATGATTTTCTTCTTCACTTATCATTTCATTTTTATCAAGATCATTAATAAGTAAAAAATATAAATTACATGAATTTATGCCAATTATTGGTTGGTATAGCATTGTAATAATCTTCTTATCATATTCAGTAATAATAGACTTATTAATTACTGTATATGTATCTGCTGGTAAAACATGTTCATTATTCAAGACTATCACCATCCTTTTTATATATTATATATTCTTTTTGGCATAATAACAACAAAAAAGTAGAATAAAGACACTTATTCTACTTTTAAAAAACATTAATATTTATTTTAACTTTTTTATTATCTTTAAGGTAAGAACTTGCTTGAACTACAGTTCTAATAGAATTAACGATTTTTCCGTCTTTTCCTATTACTCCTCCAGCTGAAGCTTCAGGAACCATAACCTCAATTACAACACCGTTATCTTCTTCAAATTCTTTTGCTGTTACAGAATCAGCATCCTCAACTAAAGATTTTACAATTGTTAAAGTTAAATCTAATAATGACATAATTAATTACCTTTCTTTGAATCAGCAAATTTTTTCATAACTCCTGATTTAGATAATAAACTTCTTGCAGTATCAGTAGGAATAGCACCTTTACTTAACCATTCTAAAACTAAATCTTCTTTGATTTCAACTTTTCCATCAAGTGGATTATAAGTTCCAAGAGTTTCGATAAATCTTCCATCTCTAGGACTTCTTGAATCAGCAGCAACTAATCTGTAAAATGGTCTTTTCTTAGCACCCATTCTTTTTAATCTAATTTTTACCATGATATCCTCCTTCTTTTGTCTTTAAATATATTACTATAAAAAAGAAGAAGTGTCAACATTTTTTTGTTAACACTAGTCTAAAAATTCTTCTTTCACTTCTTCATCAATTTGCTCATCAATTGTTTTATCTTCTTCATCTAAAACTTCCCAATTATCTATATTATCTTCTACTGCTATTTTAACAACTGTATCACCTACTACTTCAATACCAAGTTCTTTTTCTATATCAAATGAAATCATATTATTTTCAACTACTACATTTGAACATGCTGGCTGTGATAAAGCACGAACTACTATTTCATTATTTGAAAAATCTACATCAAGTTTATCTTTTACAACTATTTCTTCATTATATTTAATTGTCTTATTAATTACATTTGTTTTTGTATCATTTTCTGTTGAATACCAAATATTTATATCAAATGATCCATCAACAATAACATTATTACTTTTTTCATATCCATTGAATTTATGATTAATAATCCAGCATCCTAATATTGTACTTGGAATATCTTGTGTTTCAACACTATATTTGTTTTTAAAATATTTCTTACCCTTTCCAACAACTGCTTTTGTTACTATTTCCTTATAAGCCATATTTTATCTCCTCCTAATTTAATCTATGCTAATTATAAAAATATGTGCCCAAAAAAAAGAACTTTTTAATAACCAAGTTCTTTTACTACTTTATTAATTTCTTTTTTATTTTTTGATGAAGTATTTACATATATAACTGTTTTATCAATTCTAGATATTAATTTATACATACCATTTGATTCTAATGTATATTTTGAATTATTCTTCAAATCAACATTTGTTTCAATATTTCCACTTGATTTTGATTGTTGAAATATAAGTTTATTATTTGTATAAAATTCCACAGCATTATCAACTGTATCTATTTCATAAAATTCTATTTGATAAGATGATGCACTATTTAAAGCAAGAAAAACTTTTTTTATTTGTTCATTGCTTTCAAATTGTGAACTAGCATCTTGAACTACATATTTTTTTGTTTCCATTTTTGTTTTAAATGTATCAGCAGTAATGGCTTTTTTTGTTCCACATCCAGTTACAGATATAACTGCCATAAATAAAAATACTCCTAAAAATAATTTCTTTAAATTCTTCATTTTTTCCTCCTATTATTATTATAAACAAAAATAATAAAAAAAAGTTACAATATATGTAACTTTACACTAAATAGTCATTAAATCTTTTTCTTTTTGTGATGTTTTTTCATCTACATTTTTATTATATTCATTTATTAAATCTTGAACTTCTTTTTCTAAAGCTTTTTCTTCATCTTCATTAAGTTCTAAAGCTTTTACTTTGCTATTAGCATCTTGTCTAATATTTCTTAAAGCAATTTTAGCTTCTTCAGACATTTTTTTAATTTGTTTAACAAGTTCTTTTCTTCTTTCTTCAGTAAGTTCTGGAATAGCTATAAATATAACATCACCAGTATCATTTGGTGTTAAACCTAAATCTGCTTCATAAATAGCTTTTACTATATCTTGAACAGAGCTTTTATCAAATGGTTTAATTTGAAGTTTTCTAGCTTCTGGAACTGATATAGTTGCAAGTTGATTAAGTGGTGTATCTGCACCATAATAATTAACTTTTATTCCATCAAGCATACTTGGATTTGCTCTTCCAGTATTTACTTTTGTAAATCTATTTTGTAAGTTTTCAACGGCTTTACCCATTTTTTCTTCTGCTTCTAATAAAATTTCATCCATTTTCTTTCCCTCTCATTTAAGATAATTTTACTATATAAAAACATATTTTTCAATATGTGATTTAGTCTTTTTTTAATATTAAGTTTAATTTCTTATTACTCATAGATAATTCATATTCATAAGTTCTTGGAACTAAATTCATAATTGATTTAATATCATTATATGATACTTCAAGAAATTCTAAATATAATTCTTTATCTTCTTTTGTTTTTGATTCAAAGTAACCATTATAATATTCTAAAAAGTCACTAAATTCTCTTTCAAAACCATATTTAGATGAATAAAACTCTGCTTTATCTTTAATATAATTACACTTAACAATTAACATTTCGTCACTAAGCATAGTTTCATTAGTCCATATAAAATCTCTTATTGTACTTTCTGGATAAGATAGTTCTCTTAAAATACTTAATACTAGATTTGTTTCTTTTCTACTTAAAAATCTTTTTAAATGCATATCTTTTAAATCAAAGTATTCACTTAATATTTCTCTTAATTTTTTATTTAATTCTGATTTTTTTTCATATTCATCAAGACCAGAATCAATATTAATATTAACATTAATACTATTTGTTGACTCTTCATTTGTTAAATATGTAGTTATTCCATTTATAACATCATTTCTAAAACCAAATCTTTCTAGTACATAAATTAGTTCATCTATATCAAGATTATCTAAAGATGTAATATTTAGTTCATCTAATAATTCATATAATTCTTCATAATGTTTTAAAGCGTCTTCACTAGTTATATAAATATTATCAAATTCTAAAGAAAAAATATCTTTTCCTAAATTATTTTTTGTATTAACACTTCTTTTAATAAATTCATTAAATAAATCATATAATTCTTTATATTTATTTGAATAATTATTTAGTTCAAAAATAAAATCTTTATAAGAACATTCTAACAAAATCTTATTTTCTTTTGAAAAAACATTATAAACACTTATATAATAATTTAATTCTTTATGTGCTTTAGTTACTACTTCACATTCTTTTGGATGATCAATAAAGAATTTATATGCAGAACTTATATGATTAACTAAATATAAATAATCTAATTCATTTAAAGAAACATTATTATCAATTAACCATTTTCTAGCTGATATAGAGTCTTCTTCTTTATTATTATAAACATTTTTAATACTATTAATTCTTTCAAAAATTTCATTTATATCTACTCTATTATGTATTACATCTCTAAGTATTTCATTAAAAAGATTATTCATCTCTTTTTTTCCTAATTTTAATTCTAAATATTTATAAAACTTAACATCAGTTAAAATTACAGAATTATCTCTGTAATTATCATATGAATGTCTATCAAAATTATAAATATAATCTGAAATTACATCACATTTTTCATTTACTTTCTCATCAATGTGAGTTCTATACTTTAATATTTCTTCTTCCATATAATCACCATCTTACATTTCTTTTTTTAAAGTAAAGTTTTTATCATTACTTTTACTCATTTCATATTCATATGTTCTTGGAATTGAGTTTAAGAAGGAATTTATTTCATTATATGATAATTCAAGAAAATCTAAGTAAATAGCTTTTTCTTCTTCATCTTTTGTTTCAAAATAACCATTATAGTATTCTAAAAAGTCATTATATTCTTTTTCAAAACCATATTTAGATGAATAAAATTCAGCTTTTTCTTTTATATAATTACATTTTATAATTAATTGTTCTTGATTTAATAATGCTTCATTTTCCCAAATAAAGTCTCTAATTGCATCTTCTTTATATCCAAGTCTATTTAGTGCTATTAATACAGTATTAGTCTCTTTTCTACTTAGAAATCTTTTTAAATGCATATCTTTTAAATCAAAGTATTCAGATAAAATAGCTTTTAATTCTTTATTAATTTCTTCTTTTCTTTCATAAGTGTCAAGTCCTGATTCAATATTAATATTTACTACTTCTTCTTTTTCTTCGGTATTTTTTAAATTTCTAATTTTATCAATACTCTTTTCACTAAAACCAATTTTTTTAATTAATACATATAATTCATCTTCAGAAAGATCATCAATAGATTCTACTTTATAATCTTTTAATAAAGTTGCAATTTCTGCATAATAATCTATTTCTTTAGCATTACTAACATCTTTACCTTCATTTGATATTTTTAAATAGTTATTTAATAAAGTGCTTATTATTTTATTAAGTTCTCTTGAATTAGGATTGTATGATTCTATTTTTTCAACAACATTCTTATATGAACATGTTAATTCTATTTGATCACAATCTAATGATTCGAAATAATTTAAAACATCAACATATTCTTCTTGCTTATGATAAATATCAAGAATTTTTTGTTCTCTTTCGTCCGGATTTTCTGTTTCAAAACAGCGTCTAAAACATTTACAAATATTAAAAATAATAGCATTTTCTTTTACTTTTTCATAATCAATACCTTTTTCTTCGATTGCTTTTAAAAGTTTTTCAAAATCTCCATTATGAGCACCAAATAAAGCAACAACCATATTGTGTTCCTCTACTACTTTTTTAGCATTTATTCTTTCAAGTAAAATATCATAGAATAAATCTTGATATAATTTTATTACTTTATCTGAATCAAATCTAAATAGACTATAAGATTCATCTTCATTATGAACTTTATTACTATAATCATAATAATATTTATCTCTTTCAAAAATAATAGTAGCTATATCATCATTTAATTCTCTTATTTTTAATAATAAATAATTTTCAAATTTTTCAAATTTTTCCATAAAAACACCCCTTAAAATAAGCATGATATATTATATAACTATAGTATATAATAGTCAAGAAATAAAAAAAGGATATTTACTATCCTTTTATTTGTTTCATAACTTCTTCAGCAAAGTTTTCTTCTTTCTTTTCCATTCCTTCGCCTACTGCATATCTAACCATTTGTTTAATTACTGAATCATTGCTTTTAGCATATTCAAGTACAGTCATATCAGAATTTTTAACAAATTCTTGTTCTTCTAAACAAATTTCTTTATAGAATTTACCAATTCTACCTTGAACCATCTTTTCAGCTATTTCAGCAGGTTTACCTTCATTCATAGCTTGAGTTTTTAAGATTTCCATTTCTTTTTCTACTTCATCAGCAGGAACATCTTCTCTTCTTATATAAGATGGGCTCATTGCTGTTAGATGCATTGCTATGTCTTTTGCAACTTCTTCTTTAGTTCCTTCAAGAACGATTAAAGCTGCCATTTTTCCACCCATATGAATGTAATCACCAAATACTTCATTATCAGATTTAGTAATTCTTTCGAATCTTCTTAAATCCATTTTTTCACCCATTGTTGCTGTAGTATTTATAATTACATCATTTAGTGTTTCTTCACCAACTGGAAGTTTTAAAGCTTCTTCATTAGTTTTTACATCATTTTTAATTAATGTTTCACCGATTGTATTAACTAAGTTTTTGAATTTTTCATTAGCTGATACAAAGTCAGTTTCACAATTAACTTCATAAATTACAGCATCGTTACCATTAATAATAACATTTGCTATACCTTCAACTGCTATTCTATCTGCTTTTTTAGCAGCTTTAGAGATACCTTTTTCTCTTAGATAAGCAATTGCTTCATCTATATTATCATTTGATGCTTCTAATGCTTTTTTACAATCCATTAGACCAGCACCACTCATATCTTTTAATTTTTTTAATAAACTAGCATCCATATTATATTCTCCTTTTAGATTCTTACTTTAAAGCTTCTAAAAGCTCATCTTTTTTCATTTTGCTATAGCCTTCGATTTTCTTTTCTTTAGCTATTGCTTTTAATTCAGCAACTGTTTTTTTAGATAAATCTTCTTTATCATTGGCTTTGCTTTCTTTTTTAACAGTTTCTTTCTTCTCAGCTTTTTTAGTTTCTTTTTTTACTTCTTTCTTTTCTTCTTTAACTTCTTTAGTTTTTTCTACTTTTTTAGTTTCTTTCTTTTCTTCTTTTTTAATTTCTTTAACTTCGTCTTTTTCTTTAATCTTATCTTCTTCAGTTACATAATCAACAAGTTCTCTACCTTGTGCTTCATTAATTGCATTTGCAAGAACTCCAAGAACAACTTTAACAGCTCTTACTGCATCATCATTACCAGGAATTACATAATCAACCATATCTGGATCACAGTTAGTATCTACAATACCAAATACTGGAATATTAAGTCTTCTTGCTTCTTTAATTGCATTGTATTCTTTTTTAGGATCTACAATAATTAAAGCATCAGGTAATTTTTTCATATTTCTAATACCACATAAATTAGTATTTAATTTTTCATATTCTTTTTTGATTTTAATAACTTCTTTTTTAGGAAGTGCTTCGAATGTTCCGTTAGCTTCCATTTTTTCGATTTGTTCTAAACGATTAATTCTTCTTCTGATTGTTCTAAAGTTAGTTAAAGTTCCACCAAGCCATCTAGATACAACATAATAACTTTCTGTTCTAGTTGCTTCTTCTACTGAAGCTTCTTGAGCTTGTTTTTTAGTACCTACGAAAAGTACTTTACCATTGTTTTCTGCAATTTCTTTTAAAGCTTTATATGCTTCTTCAATTTTATCTACAGTTTTTTGTAGATCGATAATGTAAATATCATCTCTTGCAGTAAAGATATATTCTTTCATTTTTGGATTCCATCTTTTAGTTTGGTGACCAAAGTGAACCCCAGCTTCTAATAAATAGTTCATTGAAACTACTGCCATATTTCTCATCTCCTTTTGTTTTTCTTCCAGACATCTCTTTTTTACTCACCACCATTAGGCACTAGGCTCATAAATCAACGTCTGTGTATTTTTTCAAAGCCAAAAGTATTATAGCATAAGAAAAAGCCAAAGTAAATGGCTTTATTCATAATTTGACTTATTATTTATAGGTAATTTTAGATCAAGAACCTTATTTAATCTTTCTTCTTTAATCCTTTCATCAATATATGCTATTTCTTCCTTAGAAAACCCCTTTTTTTCTAATTTATTTAAGTTATTATTTTTATAATATTTTTCTACTTTTTCTTTATTAAATCCATACTTATATGATGTTTCTAATTTTTCTTTTAAGTCTTTTAAATATTTTATTTTTTCTTCTTTTTGTTTTATTCTTTTATAAACTTCTAATTCATCTTTTAAACAATCTCTTTTTTTACATAATCCATTATAATTTTTTTTTATTTTTCTTGATTCTATAATAACTGATGAATGTTCGATTATGTTGTTAATTGTTACTAAAAATACAATTATTTTAGCAATATTTAAACATGTATTCATTCCTAAATTATTAATTATTATTAAAGAGTCTGTTATTAATATTAATACATTTTTAAGTAAGTTTGATAAAGACTCTTCAGAATCAATTATATTTTGAAATTCAAGATTAATATTTTTATTAATATCATCAAGATTTTTTTCAAGTAAATTAATCATTTTATCATCCATAGCCTTCACCTCTTCGCAATATTATAAAAAAAAAGATTGTTTTAGTCAATCTTTTATAGTGAAATAGGATTCACATCAATATCAAGTTTTATTTGCCTATTATTTTCAGTTAAAACTTTTACTTCATTTAATGCTTTTACTACTTTTTCTTTATTTCTATATTTAATAATAACTGAAAAATAATATATGTTATTAATCTTAGATAAACTAGCTACAGATGGGCCTAAAACCATCATAAAAGAATTATATTTTATTCTTAAATAATTACCTAGTTTTTCTGCTTCTTTTATTGTTGTTTTAAAATCTTTTCCACTTACTATTAAATTAGCTAAGAAGAAATATGGTGGATAATTAAGTTTTTTTCTTACTTTTATTTCTTCGTTATAGAAGCTTTCATAATCATGATTTTTAGCCTTTACTATTGCTTCATTATCAGCATTATATGTTTGAATAATGACTTTACCTGCTTTTTTATCTCTACCTGCTCTTCCTGATACTTGTGATATCAATTGATATGTTTTTTCATTACTTCTGAAGTCTGGTAAATTTAATATTGTATCAGCATTTATTACACCAACTAGTGTTACATTTGGAAAATCAAGTCCTTTTGCAATCATTTGTGTACCAATTAATATATCTGCTTTATTATCATAAAAATCATTAATAATCTTACTATGAGCACCTTTTCTTGATGTTGTATCAATGTCCATTCTAAGTACTCTTGCACCTTTAAATCTATTTTTTATTTCTTCTTCTACTTTTTCAGTACCTAATCCAAAGCTTTTTATACTTTCACTACCACAGCTAGGACAAATATCCATTTTATTTTCTGCATATCCACAGTAATGACATCTATTCATTTCACTTGTTTTATGATAAGTTAAAGTTATATCACAATTAGGACATTTATAAACATATCCACAATCTTCACACATTAAATAACTAGAATAACCTCTTTTATTTATTAATAGCATAGTTTGTTCTTTTTTATTTAATCTATCTTCAATTGCAAGAAGTAAATCATTAGAAAATGTCTTATTTCCTTTTTTTATTTCTTTTTGCATATCAATTATAGTAACTAATGGTAATTTAGCATTATTAGCTCTTTTATCTAATTTAACTAGTGTATAATGACCTGTTTTAGCTCTTGCAAAACTTTCTATAGATGGAGTTGCACTACCTAGTACTAATTTTGCATTATGATATTTTATTCTATGAATAGCAACATCAATAGCATTATATCTTGGATTATGATCTTGCTTATAAGTTGATGAATGTTC
Organism: uncultured Erysipelotrichaceae bacterium; assembly: GCA_902789425.1. Classification (GTDB taxonomy): domain Bacteria; phylum Bacillota_I; class Bacilli_A; order RF39; family UBA660; genus RUG13038. The sequence continues at coordinate 31,185 of CADANX010000005.1, read as the reverse complement.
TTCATCTATTACAATTAATCCTATATTATTAAAAGGAGCAAATATTGCACTTCTTGCACCAACAACTATTTTAACTTCTCCTTTTAGTATTTTTCTATATTCATCAAATCTTTCTCCATCAGATAAACTACTATGAAGAATTGCTATTTTATCACCAAAATTTCTTTTAAATCTCTCTATTATTTGAGTTGTTAAACTTATTTCAGGAACAAGCATTATCGCTTCTTTTCCTTCATTTATTGTTTGATTAATTAAATTAATATATATTTCTGTCTTACCTGAACCAGTTACTCCATTTAATAAGCAAACATCATTTTTAGAATTATTAATTTCATCAAAACATCTTGCTTGTTCCTCATTTAATTTATTTATAGGTTTTAAATCACAAGAATTGTCAAGTCTATAAACTTCTTTACTTACAATTTTTATTATATTTTTTTCAAGTAAAGATTTAACAGATGAATCTGGATAATTACTTTTAAGTATCATTTTATTTTCTTTTAAATCATTTATTATTTTTATTTGATTTTTACCTTTTACTTCCTCTTCTTTTACAAGAGTAATATACTTTTCTTCTTTTATATTAATACTTGTTTTATTTGATGCCTTATATGCTTTTGGAAGCATTGCTTGATAAACATTTATTAAATTGACTACATTTTCTTTTGCTATTACTTTTCCGAGACTTAATAATTCTTTATTTAGTATTGGTTCAAAATCAACTACTTTTATAATATCTTTTACTTTATAATCACTATTTTCATTTATTTCAAGAACAAAACCCTCAAGTGTTTGTTTTCCAAAAGGTACTTTAACTCTTATTCCTATTTTTATATATTTTTGCATGTCTAAAGGAACATTATAATCAAATGTTTTTTCTTGTTTATTAATATTTATTTCTACAAGTACCTTTATAATCATATTATTACCTCTTTTTCTATTATAGCAAAAAAAAAGAGAAATTAAATAACTTCTCTTAATTTTGAACTCTTCTACTATTACCTGTAGCTTTCCAATCCTTACCAGGATTTGATCTAAACCAAGCTCTTTCAGTATAAGTAGATACTGTTCTTTTCTTATATCTGTATAATTTTCTTTCTTGTTTATTATATGTATATTCTTGTAATTCGCTTTCAGTTGAAACCCATTTACCAAGATCAACATATACGTCTTTCATATTGTTACATACATCTTCATCAACAAGATTTTCTACATATGATTTACTAGCACATAAATCTCTAATACTATAAGTTTCTTTATAAGTATAACCTGCTGGTGACACTTTTGATTCAGTATATATTTCATCTGTATCAGTTGTTGGATTATTATAGTAATATTTGTATTGTTTTCTTGTTGTAATATCTTCAGTGTACTCACCTAGAGCAGCTTTGTTAGTAACCCATTTACCAAGTGATGATTTAACATTTCTTGTTACAGAAGCTGTAGCATCATCAAATTTATAACCTGCTGGTGGAGTAATACTTTCTGTCCAAATTACATCAGCAGTGTAAGTAGGTCTATTAACTTTATATTTATATTCAGTTTTAATTAAAGTATAACCTTTATTTATTAAGCTATCTCTTTCAGCTGTTGTATAAACAGTTTTAGCATCGCTTGAAGTAGATGTATTTGTTTTCTTTTTACAATTTTTATATTTATATTTGTATTCAGTTACTTTTTTAGTTGTATTATCAGTTACAGTAGTAGTTGTTCTATAATAATATTTATAAGAAGTAGTACTTACTCTTGGGTAACGATAATAATAGTAATAAGTTACTGTTGCTTTACCATTACAAGCTACTGTACATGCAACTGTTTCTTTCTTGAATAGTTTATATGTATAAGTATTATCACTTGTTAATGGAGTTGCAGTTGTTACAATCTTATCATATGAGTTTGATGTAGATGAACTAGTTGTTGAAGTCCATGCATCTCCCCATTGTTTAGTTGATGTATTTGATGGTTTGCTTGTTCTCCAAGTATTATCTTTTTGCCAATTTCCCCATACAGTCTTAGTTGTTGTACCAGTTGTAACTTCTCTAGTTCTTGTGTCATAAGCATCTCCCCATTCAACAGTTTCAGTATCATTAGGTTTGCTTGTTCTCCAAGTACTATCTTTTTGCCAAGATCCACATTCATAACCTGTAGTATCAGTAGCAGTAGTTTTTCTTAATGTATATCTTGTATTTATTAATACAGTTGTATTATTTGGAACTACATATGTGTCTCTCCAGTCTTCTTCTGTCCAGTTATCAGTATTTCCAACTTTAATATGTCTATATTTAGTTACTGTTTCTGTTTCAGTTTTATCACCAGTATATAGTGTTCTAACTGCATATAATCTAATTTTGTTTTGATCTGAAGTATCTTTAACTTCGTCTGTCCAATTTTCATCTTTTGACCAATGATTTACTGTAATATCTTTAATATGTTTATAAATATTTGAATCATTAGATACTTTCTTTTGACCAGTATATTCAGTTTTTGTATCAACTAATACTAAGTCAGAAGTTTCTTTCATTTTAGTTGTTTGCCAGTCAAGTAAATTCCATTTTTCAGAAATGTGAGTTCTTTCGTACTCATATTCTAAAGCATAAGTTACTTTGCTTGGAGTTGGTGTATAAGTTGGTTTTTTAACTACAACTTTACCAGTTTCTACATTAGTAGCTGTTTGAGTTGGAGCTGGTGTTTCAACTTCACACTTTCCATCTTTACAGAAATTATAACATCCAATGTGTTCAATTATATAATCAGTTTGACTTCCACAAGTAAGTGAAACTTTCATTATATATTCATCACCAGATTTTTTAACTGTAACGTAAGATTTATTTGTATCACAAGAATTTCCATCCTTATCTACAAACGGTAAAATTAACTTTTTATCAAGCATTTGTTGAAGAGTTAATTTCTTAATTTCTCCTTCTTTTTCTGGCATTCTATCAGTTGTGTACCATTTTTCAGCTGCATCCTTCATTGTTTGGACATTATCATTAAAGATTGCATCATAAAATGGATTTAAATTAGGCATTGGAAATAAGAACATTAATAAAAATATAAATAAAACTATTAATAAAATTCTTACTATTAAATCCCTAATAAAATATGACTTTCTACTTTCTAGTTCCATAAAATATCCCCCTTTTCGAAAACACGCGCATTATTCTACCATAAAGCCCCTTTTTTGTCAAATAATCTGGGCCCGTGTTTCAAATATCGCAAGTATACTATCACAAAGGCCTTTTTTTGTCAATTTTTTGAGGTAAAACAAAAGCATAGATGCTATTATCTATGCCTTATGCGTTTAATTTTAATGATAATGATTTATTGTTATTTTTACTAATTGTATTTTCTAATCTATCTATATAAGTTTGAACTGCATCTTCCCATGATGGATAATTAGTATAATCTTCAGTAACAGTATATATTTTATACTCTTTACCAGCAATTATATAGATTTTATAGATCCAATTTTCATAATCAGCATAATAAGTTACATCATCATATACACCAAGATATGTATCATTAGTTAAATTTTCACTACCATGACCTTGGCTATTGTTATTATTATTGTTATTTTCGTTATTTTGATTGTTATTATTGTTATTATTGTTATTATTTTCGTTATTTTGATTGTTATTGTTGTTATTATTTTCATTATTTTCATTTTCTTGGTTGTTATTTTCATTATTTTCATTTTCTTGGTTGTTATTTTCATTACCATCTGGAATATAATAGAATTTATCAACAATTTTTTCCCAATCTTCATTAACTAATCTGTAATCACTACCAGTGTAATATCTTTTTAATTCACTTGGTACACCTGTTACAGTATATTTTGAATATAATCTATAATTTTCATCATAATAGAATAATTGATCATATTTTTGACCAAGATATGTTTCTTTTGATTCAGTACTATGTAATAATGTATCAAGTACATTTCTAAAGTAACTATCAATCATAGTATAATCTTCATCTGTGAAATATATTCTGTTAGTAACAACACTATCACCAGATTTAATTTCTATAATAGTAAATAATCTATTATTTTCATCTTTATAGTATTTATTACCTTCATATTCACCTAAATATGTATAATCACCTATTTTTTCTTCATTTTTATGATAGAAACTATCAAGTACTACTCTATAATCTGAATTAATTAATCTATAATCTGAATCAGTAATATATTTCTTAGTTGGAGTAGCTGTTAAAGCTTCCTCTAAAATATATAATCTGTATTTAGAATCAGCATAAACAAGTTTACCTTCATATTCACCTAAGAATATATCTTTTTTATCTTCTTCATCTGGTATTATAGTTTCTTTTTCTTCTTTTACTTCTTGTTTTTGTTCTTCAGTAGTAGTATTTTCTTCAACTATTACTTTTTTAGTTTCTTCTGTTACTACAGTATTAGTATTTGTATTAGTATCTACATTTGTATTTGTGTTTGTATTTATTTCTGTATTATTTAAATTAATAATATGGAAATATTTAACAGCTTTAGTAGCAGTATTTTTAGCTTTATCTGTTGCTTTAACTATAATTTTATATGAACCATCAGTTAATCCTGCAGTTTTAGATATAGTTATAACACCTTTTTTACTAATTTTAGCTACATTTTCATATCTAATACCATATTTATCTTCAACTAAAACTTTTAATTTAATCTTTTTAACTTTAGTTTTATTATCTTTTGCTTTTATTTTACCTTTTATTTTTACTGAATCACCAGATTTTATAAATATTTGATCATTTGATAAATTATTTATAATCTTTGGTGCTTTTTTATCTTTCTTTTTAGTTTTAGCTTCGGCTTCAATTGTAAATGGTTCAATATTACTATTTACTTTTGGAGCAACCGAAAATATTTGAGTTCCTAGTGTTAATCCTACTAGAAATTTTGCGCCTTTTCTTTTTATATCTTTTATATTCATAAATAAAACCTCTTTTCCCCTTTTTCGAGGTCAATATAATAACAAATTATGCATTTTTTGTCAATTTTTTTTTACGAGTATGTAAGATGATTAATTATATTTTTAAATAATTGGCAAAAAAAGCTTGCTTTATATACATTTTGATTAACTGTAACATTTATTTTAGATATAACATTATTATTCTCATATAGAAGTAATTTTCCTACTACTTCACCTTTTTTAATTGGCAATTTTTTCCTGTTTATTTTTACTTTATAACTTACTTTTCTTTTTTTAGAGCCTTTTTTATTTATAATATTTATATCTTTACTAGAAACAATCCCTACATTGGTATTTTTCATTTTAGAATTATTATACTTAGAAATTACCTTATTTTCTTTTACTAGGTTTTTAACATTATATAAATTAAATCCATAATCAAGTAATGCTTTCATTTCTTCATTTCTATCATTAGACGATTCTTCACCCATAACAACACCAATAAGTCTCATTTTATTTTTTTTAGCTGTAGCTGTAAGACAATACTTTGCTTTTTCTGTATATCCTGTTTTAAGTCCATCCATTCCATCATACATCTTTATTAATTTGTTTGTATTAACAAGCCAAAACTTTTTTTCACTATCTGTTCTCAAATAATCTTCATACTTACTTGAATAATTAAGTATTTCTTTATACTTAATAAGTTCTCTTGCCATAATACTCATATCATATGCAGATGAATAATGATCATCCTTATCAAGTCCAGTTGCATTTTTAAAATTAGTATTTCTTAATTTTAATTTTCTTGCTTTTTGATTCATTCTAAAAACAAAAGCTTCCTCTGTTCCTGAAATTCTTTCAGCAAGTGCAACTACTGCATCATTTGCTGATGCCATTGCAATTCCTTTTATTAAATCTTTTACAGTCATTTTTTCATTTTCTTCAAGATATATTTGGCTACCACCCATACTTGCTGCATTTTTACTTATAGTTATTTCTTCATCAAGTTTTATATTACCTTTATTTAATTCTTCCATAATAATTATTAAACTCATTATTTTAGTCATAGATGCAGGCGCTAGTCTCTCGTCTTTATTCTTTTCATATATTATTTCTCCGGTACTTTCCTCTATTAAAATAGAACTTTTTGCATTCTTTGTAAGATCAAGTGCATAAACATTTGGAATATATATTAAACACAAAAGAATTATTAATAATACTTTTTTCATATTTTCACCTCTACTTAAAAATATGAAATTATATTATTTTTATGATATAATTATATTGATAATTGAGGTGATATTGTGAAAAAAAGAAAAAGGCCAAATTATGCACTTAGACGAAAGGTCGCAGTATTTATATTAATAATGATAGTATTATTACCTATCATAATTATTAATAGAGTTAAAATTTTAAATCTACATGCATATGTTCCATATATGAAGTATTCAAAAGTAGTAGATGCATTATTTGAATCAGATTATTCAAAAGATGAAGTTGTTAATTTAATGGAATACTTAAAGAATAATGAAAAGATTACAGAAGATACACAAAACTATATATTAAAACTTCATAGTAAAGGATATAATAAGAATACAATTAATTTTGTTTTAAAAAATCTAGAAAAAAAAGAGATTACTTCCCTACTTAGTAAAAGTCATGATAAGGATTTTGAAAAATACATAACATTTGATTTATTTAATTATAATCATTATAAAAGATATGTTGAATTTCAAGAAGAACATGATAGTTTAAAACTAAAAGATGTTGTAACTAGAGTTGAACTTAATCTAGATAAAGATTATTATGAAGATACAAAAAAAGAAAAAAATCCAAATTCAATTACTTGTTTAGTTAATAAATATAGATATTTAGATGAAAAATATATTCCAGATGATCTAGTTGATATGGATAATGCATATGCTAATAATTCTGATAATCAAAAAAGACTAAGAAAAGAAGCTTATAATTGGTTTACTAAAATGGTAGATGATGCAAATAAAGTTGGAATAAAGTTTTATGCAGAATCAGCATTTAGAACTTATGACTATCAAGAAACAATATATAATAGTTATGTAAATGCAATGGGAAAAATAAAAACAGATGAGATTGCTGCAAGACCAGGATATTCAGAACATCAAACAGGACTAGCTGTAGATCTTGCAAATATATGGACATTATCTGAAGGTATGGAAGAATATGAATGGGTTAAAAAGAATGCTCATAAATATGGTTATATAATTAGATACGAAAAAGATAAAGAAGATGTTACAGGTTTTGGTGCTGAAACATGGCATATAAGATATGTTGGAAAAAAGGCAGCTAATTATATATATAAAAATAATATTACATTTGATGAATATTATATAAATTTTATAGATAAAAAAAAGTAATCAATTGATTACTTTTTCTTTGATACTTTTTTTGTAGTTTTTTTAGTTTCTTTCTTTTCTACTTTTACTTCTTTTTTTGGCATTGTACTTTTAACATTATTGATTCTTCTAACTACTAATAAAGTAGATACTGCAAGAACAATAATTAAACATAAAATACTTGACACAGTAAATCCATATTTAGCAACAAATAATACTATCACAAGTGATGCAAATAGTATTAAGAAATATTTCCAAATATATTTGATCCATTCTGTATATTTTACATCTGAATAATGTAATGCAATTAATACAAGTACACTTGTTGGTGATATTAATAATGCAGCTGAATAAATTGCTTGATAAGCAATAGCTAAAATATCATAATATTTTTTACTTCCTGAAATTGTATACATTATTGTTGAAACAGTAAATTGTAATCCATATGAATAATCTGGATATACAATACCTGAAATAAATGCAGAACCAATAGCAGTAAATAAATTAAATTTCTTACCAGCTAAAGCACTAATTAATGTAGTAATCCATCCTGATGAATATACATTTACAAGTACTATATTAGCAATAATAATTATTAATGCATATGGTAATGCTTTTTTAACTGCCTTTGCACTTAATTCTAGAAAATCATCAAATTTAATTTTATAAGTGATAACTAATAATACTGATACTATTGCTATTAAAACAAATATATCAAATAATTGCCATGTTCCAAATGCTGAAACTGAATTTCCTACAAATGCATTATAAAGTGATATTTTACCTACTTTAAATGCTGTAATATCTTTGAATAAATTTTCAAATAGATCTAGTTTGAAAAAACCATTCCATGGTAACATACCAAGTATTGTAAATAACAATATTGATATAAAAGAGATTATTATTGGTACTTTTCCGTTTTCTTTAGATACGGTAAGTTTTGTATCTTCTGGTTTTGTAAACACTAATATAAATCCTATTAAACTTACAAGACCAACTACTAAAATAATAATTTTATATATTAAATAAGTTTCTGGTTTTGTAGATAACATTTGATTTGTAATATTAGTATAAAGAGATCCTGTGCTACCTATTAATATTGCACCTACTGACATTGCGATTGCTGATACTTTCTTATATCCTAATTTTACTGCCACTGCCATTACAAATGGTACAAAGATTAGCATTGGGAAGATATCACCAATTGCTGCTGTAATAATACCTAATGTTAAAACACTTATTACAACAAATAATCCTTTATTATTCTCATTTATTACAGCTGTTTGATTAACAACTTTTTCATATTCACCTGTTTTATGTAGTATTCCATAAAATACTGCACAAATAAGTATAAATATAAATTGTGATATAAATACATTAAACGAAGTAATTGAATTACTAAATGTATCAATTATGCTTACTGGATTTATGTCACCTTTAGCTACTGAACCATAATTAACTGTTGTTTGTGGTATAAAGTAACTAAGTAATATAGTTAAAGCTATAACTATACCTAAAATCTTAAATACATTATATTTTTTCATATTTCCTCCTTAATATAAATAAATTAAGCTTACCATCACCTCTAATCTCTTTATTTAATTATAGCATAATTTAAATAAAAAAAAAGTAATTTGCTAAAAAAATTACTTTTTATTATTAGGTTTCATTGTTGGAAATAGTATTGCATCACGTAATGTTTCAAGGTTATATGCCATCATCATAAGTCTATCTATTCCAAATCCAAGACCACTTATTGGAGGCATTCCTTGTTCCATAGCAAGTAGATAATCTTCATCTAAATCCATTGTTTCATCATCCCCTGCTTCTTTTTGAGCAAGTTGATCTTCAAATGTAGCTCTTTGTGTTTCTGGATTAACAAGTTCTGAATATGCATTACATATTTCAGCACCCATTATAACAACTTGGAAACAATCAACAGCCTTACTATCATTATCATTTCTTCTTGCAAGAGGTTTTAATGAAGCTGGATAGTTATACATTACTACTGGTCCAATAATATTTGCTCTTAATAACTTTTTATATAAGAAATCTGTTAATTGAGGAATTGATTTATATTCTTCCATATCTTTTAGTGTGAAGAATCCTTTTTCAACAACTTTATTCTTATATTCATCAATATCTGTTTCATTTAAAAATTCAAAACCAAGAATTTCATTCATTCTTTCAATGTAATTAATTCTTTCCCATTTTGCACCAAAATCAAGTTTATTTCCTTGATATTCTACAACAGAAGAACCTGTTAAGAATTCCATACTTTCTTTAATTAATTTTTGGAAAAATTCTATATTATCTTCAAAATTCCAATAAGCTGCATACCATTCTATTTGTGTAAATTCAGGATTATGTTGTGTATCCATTCCTTCATTTCTAAAACATTTTGCAACTTCATATACTCTATCAAATCCACCAGCAATACACTCTTTTAAATAACACTCTGGAGCAATTCGTAAATTACAATCTAAATCAAGTGCATTATAATGTGTAAAAAATGGTTTAGCAGTTGCACCAGATACACTTGTTTGAACTATTGGTGTTTCTACTTCTAAAAATCCATTTTCATTTAAGAATTTTCTAACGAAGAAATAATATTTACTTCTTCCTAAAAAAATCTTTCTTGAATCTTCATTCATCATTAAATCTACATAACGTTCTCTATATTTAGCTTCAGTATCAGTAAGTCCATGGAATTTTTCTGGAAGAGGTCTTAATGCTTTTCCTAAAAATTCAAATTCTTCTACTCTTAAAGTTTTTTCACCTGTTTGTGTAGTGAATATTTCACCTTTTGCACCAATAAAATCACCAGTATCAATTAGTTTTTTAAAGAATTGATATTTTTCTTCACCTAATAAATCAACTCTAAATTCTAATTGGAATACTTCTTCTATATTTCTGATTTTAACAAAAGATAATTTACCCATTTTTCTTGCAAAAGCAATTCTACCACATACTTTTACATCTTTTTCACCATCAGGTAAATTTTTAGCTTCTGTAAGTGTATGTGTTCTTTCATACTTTTCAGGATATGGATTACATACCTTTTTAATTTCTTCTAATTTTTCTCTTCTTACAACTTCTTGTTCACTTAATTCGCGCATAATACTAGCTCCTTTTCTTCTTTATTTTTATATTTATCTAATAGTTCTTTACTTATTTTATAAGTTTCAACTATAGTTATTTCATCAGTATAATCAATATCATGTTCTTCATCTATCAAACAATAATTTTCTTTTACATCTTCTTCATTTACTACTAAATTACCCTGTAGTAATGTATATTTTTCAATATCATAAATATGTTTATGTTTTTTTATTTTTGCATCCTTTGGTATATATAAATAATTTACTTCAAAACCCATCTTATCTATATCACCAACATATGGAACTTTAATAACATTATTCTCTGCTAATGATGAAGGTAAATATGAAAAATTACCTTTAATAATTTGATTATATACATATCTTATTTTTTCTTCTTTTGTTAATTCTTTTTTTAATAATTCTGAAAAATAACCTATTTCTTCCATAAAAAACTCCCTTAAAACGTCTTCAATTATATCATACTTTAGAAAAATCGTCTAATGTTTTTATTAATTCTTCCTTAGTAGTTACTTTAAATATTTTCTTTTTAACTTCAACCGATCCTTTTAGTCCTTTTAAATACCATGATGCATGTGTTCTCATTTCTAAAATTGCTACTTTTTCATTTTTAAATTCAAGTAAATAATTAAAATGTTTAAGTGCATATTTTATTTTTTCTTCTTTTGATATTTCACCTAGTTTTTCACCTGTTTTTAAATAATAAAGTATTTCTTTAAATAAAAATGGATTACCTAGTGCTCCTCTTCCTATCATTATTGCATCACATTTTGTTTCTTTTAGCATTTTTATTGCATCATCTGCACTTCTTATATCACCATTACCAATTACTGGAATACTTACATTTTCTTTTACTTCTTTTATAATGTTCCAATCAGAATGACCTTCATAACCTTGCTTTCTAGTTCTAGGATGAACTGTTATTGCACTTGCACCTGCTTTTTCAATTATTTTAGCTACTTCAACTGCATTAATACTTTTTTCATCCCAACCACTTCTTATTTTTACTGTTACGGGAATTGGTACTGCATCTACGACAGCTTTAACAATTTTTTCAATTTTATCAGGATCTTTTAAAAGTCCTGAACCTGCTCCTGATTTAACAGCAACTTTAGGAACTGGACATCCCATATTAATATCTATTATTTCCGGTTTCATTTTTTCATAAATGATTTTAGCTGCTTTAGCCATAGAGTCTGGATCACTACCAAATATTTGTTGTGCAATTGGTCTTTCTTCATCAGTTAAATAAAGCATATCAAGAGTTTTTTTGCTATCAAAACATAAAGCTTTATCTGATACCATTTCTGCAAATATAAGACCTACACCCATCTCTTTAACAATACGTCTAAATGCACTATCACAAATACCTGCCATAGGTGCAAGACAAACATTGTTTTCAAGTTTTACATTTCCTATTTTAAAGCTCACTACTATCACCACCTTTTATTTCTATTTTAATTATACTATATTTTAATTCATTATTAATCTTTTATTTTTAATAAGTGGATTAATATATCTATTTTTTATTTCTGGTATATCACAATATGTAATCTCTTCTTTTTTTATTGTTTTAAACTTATTAAGTAAATTATTTAAGTATTCATCATTAAGTGATGGCATTAATTCAAATAATTGTTTTTCATTATAAATATATAAATCATCATAAGTTATATAGTTTTTATCAATTAAATATTTTGCTATTTTTGCGAGTAATTCCATCATATAATTATCTTCATTAGAATGACAATATTTGTTAAATATATCACTTAATTCATTTACTATTTCAGATGTTTTTCTAGTATTAAAACCGATTTCTTTTTCATTATCTTCATTAACAAATACATCTATATCATCTATTATATTTTTAATAATAGATTCATTAATTTTATTAGTCCATGAAATTGATGAAAGAATAATTCCATCAAGTCTATCAGCACATAACTTTGGTCTATCATTATCAAGTACTGTATATTTTTTAAAATTAATTACATCATTTAAACTTATATTATCTTTTTTTAAAAGACTTGTTAAAACATTATCTTCTTGCACTACTTTTCCTGTATAAAACTCAGTTGATTCTTGATTATAATAATCACTATTCATATAGTCTATTACATGTGAAAAACATGGTGTTGATATATCATGAAATAAACCCGCTAAAGAAGCATTATAATCTTTAGTTAATTTAAAAGTTAAAAGACATACACTAAGAGAATGATCAAATCTACTTATTTTTTCTTTAAAATTATAGATATCTTTTGATGCATAATCCATACCACAAAAATAGCCTACATCCTTAAGTCTTTCTAAAGAAGGAACATTTAAATATTTTTTTAAATATTCTGGCAGATTTTTATATCCAAGCAATTCTAAATAATAACCATACATAGTATTCCTCCTTAAAGATAGCTATTATTATATGTTATCTTTACTTTAAAGTAAATAAAAACTGAGTTTTATCTCAGTTTAAAATTCTATAATTTTACTATCTTCAGTAAATGAATAAATAACAGCCTTACCTTTTTCAAAATATAAAACTGCTGTATTATCATCATTTTCGTCATACATACTTCTTAATGTAGGATTTTTATCAAGCATATATTTTTTAGCTTCTAATCTATCATCTAAAATAAGATTACCAGATATTCTTATCCACTTATCTTTATTAAATGCGCATATTTCTACATTATTGTTACTTACTATTTGTTTAAATACATCTTTCTTTTTTCCTGTTTGAATATATAAATGATTTTCAAATATTTCTGATGTACCAAAAGGTCTTACCTTAGGTTTATCTCCATAAACAGTTGCTATAAAATACATTCCACTTTCTTTTAAAAATTTAACTATTTCTTCCATAATATATCTCCTTATATAAATTATAGCACAAAAAAAGCAGATTATATCCGCTTTTAATCAATTCTTATATCACCTGTAGTAGCCATTACTTTTATTTTATTTTTAGCTCCTTTTGAATCATTATTAATACTTAATGAACCAAATCTTGTTTTTGCATCTACTTTTGCATTTACAAGTTTATTAATTCTAATGTCACCTGTTTTTATTTTAATATTAGAATTTTTATTTATTATTGCTTTTGTAATATCTAAATCACCAACATTTAATTTAATATCAACACTATTTATTACTCTATCTATTTCAATATCACCAATCGATAATTTAGCTGTTAAATCTTTTACAAGGCCTACTTCTAAATCACCAGTTTTAATAGTTGATTTTAATTCTTTTACACTATCTATTTCAACATCACCTGTTTTTAATTCTATTTTAGCATTTATTACATCATTTACTTTTATATCACCTGTTGATAATATAGCATCAATATTATTTATTTTTTCTATCTTTATATCTCCTGTTGATAAAGTAACATCTAAATCTAAATTACTAAAATCGTTTACTTTAATGTCACCAATTTTACCATTGATAGTTATTTTTTTACTATATTTTTTTGGAATCATAATAACTATTTTATTTTGAATATTTCTAAAAGAAGAAATTTTACTTGTTAATAAAGTAACATTAATATCATTATCTAAAGTAACACTATGTTTTTTTACATTATCTGAATATATTTCTACATTTATTTTATTATTACTTGATTCTTCAACTAAAACATCACCACGATCAAATGTAATATTGATATTTTTTTCTTCATCAAAAGTTTTAGAATCAATTAATTTTTTTGAATAATTATCAAAATTTAAATTAAATATAAAGAAATCATTAAAGTTTTTACCACTTGAAATTAAAAATCCTAGTCCAACTGAAAAACTAATAACAAATACACTTAATATAATGATTAATACTATTGATATTTTCTTACTCATTTTCATTACCATCTTTCTTATCACTTTTTAAAGAAAATATTAACTTAACAATTAAATTAACAAGAGCCATTATTATAAATATTATCCATGTAATGCTCCATGCACCTGTTAAGAATGAAACACATAAATAAATAATAACTGCTATTAAATCTATAATATTAGATACTTGTTTTTCAATTGTATCTTGTTTTTCATTTTTGTTTTTATTTGATTCTTTAGAATAATATATACCATTGTATATAATTAAACCAGTTGCTACAGCAATTAGTCCAAAAAATAATGATACACCTATTATTGGTTGATTAAATTGTGCTGCACAAATAATCATTGCAATAAGTGCAAAAATATAAAGCATAACAGATACTGCTATATTTCTTGCAAAATTAGATTTAACATCTTTTTGCTTCTTTTCTATAATATTAGAATTTCCTGTTAATAACTCATCTGATGTAATTCCAAAGCATTCACATAATGGAACTATTTTATCAAAATCTGGAGTAGATTGATCAGTCTCCCATTTTGAAATTGTTTGTCTAGATACATCTAGAATGTTTGCAAGTTCTTCTTGCGATAAATTTTTTTCTTTTCTTAATTTTAACAATCTTTCACCAATTGTCATAATTATCACCTCTTTCACTATCAAATATACCATTTCTATCAGTTGCGTTCTATATAGTTGCGTTGGAAATTTGTCAACTATCATTAACATTTTATATATTTTTTAATAAAACATTAATAATACAATTCAATTATAGCACAAAAAAACAGTTAAAAACTGTTTGCATTTATTTTTAATTAGATAAAGTTACTTTCTCGTTTTGAATCATTAAGAAATCACCATTACTAGCTCTAAGATTGTCTTTTACTGTTGCGAAAAATTCTTTTGCTTTTTCTTCTGTTCTAAACTTATCAAACTCATCAATATATTCTTGTAGTAAGTGATCTGAAAAATGATCATTTAAAATACCAGCATCAATTGATTTATCTGTAAATGATATACCTGCTTTATAAATACGATTCTCTACAGTACAAATTACTTGATAACCATCATATTTTTTATCAAATATATCTGATTCTTCACATACTCCTTTTGCTAAACTCTTTAATTCTTCATCTGATTTATTACTATAGTCTTCACCAGTTAATTTGTAATTTTCTGTAACTTTAAGATATTTAAAATTTCCACTCTTATCATAACGAACAACAAGTTCAACATACTCTTAATCTTGTGAAAGCCAGTGTCTAGCAGCATAAGTATTATATCCACTAGGTACTTCTATCCCTTCTACTTTTTTTGATCCAATAATTGGATTTTGACATCCTGTAATCATAATAATGCTAAAAACTAATAATAAACTTAGAATTTTTTTCATATAAGTTTCCTCCTATTAAAATTAGTATAACATATTAATATTAAAAACATTTATTAATGATATCAATTTCACATTAAATATACTATAATCCAAAACTAAGAATAGATGCAATATATAATAAAATAATAAGAATAGTTGAACATATATCAAGCATTCCTAAAGTTTTAATTACTTTATCAGAAGCGTATTCTTTTCTTTTAAAGAAATAAAACACAAAACCAAAAAATGATATTAAAGTACTAATTAATGTTACCGACTTATTATTAAGTTTTGAAAAAATATAAATATATGAAATAATAACTGAAACAATTGGAATAAACTTAATTACAATAATACTATTTTTTTTCATAATAACCTCTTAATCATCTAATTTCTTTTTTTTATAAACTAAACTAAATATTAGAAATGCTACTAAAAAATTACATATATAAGTTAAAATAATTTTATAATTCATTGTTACTTTTAGATTAGTTACAATTTGAGCAGCAGTATCAGCAAATTTTGAAGTATAAAGTATATTTGCAACTTTTCTAAATGATTCATTCATTGCTCCAAATGTTGGAAGCATACCAATAATAATTGTAATTGGCGCACATAGTCCATTTGCAGCCATTTGATTTTTTACTGATATTCCAACAGTTGCTCCAAGTATCATAGAACATACTGATGATAATATAATTGAACCATAAAAGTATAAATATTCTATTCCTTCAATATGATCAATAAGTGGTAAAAATAATGAACAACTTACTATTGTTGCTATTAATACAAATAATCCTGTTCCAACAAAATATTCAACAGGTTTTATATTTGCAAACATAAGTGATCTTAAAGTACCTTTTTCTTTTTCTTCTGCAATTATTCCAGCCATTATATTTAAAGAACAAAACATAACATTAATTGGTAAATAAATAACGGAAAACATTTCATGTTGATCTTCTATCATGTAATAAAATAAATATGTCATTATTGGAAACAATAGAAAGAAGAATAGTTGCCTTCTATTTTTTAGCATATCAATTTTAGTTTTTTTGAATACTGCTTTTATATGATTTAATTTCATTATACTAACTCCTTTCCTGTAAGTTCTATAAATACTGTTTCAAGAGTTGGTTCTGAAGAATGAATTGATAATACATTTTCTTCTTCAATTAGTTTAGATAGTTTTTTTGCATCTGTTTTATTACTCTTAAAAACAAGTTCTTTATTATCTTTAGTAATAACATTAAATACATTATATTTATTATGTCTCATACATATTTCTTTTGGACTACCAAATTCAACTATTTTACCTAAATTAAGTAATGCTACTTCATCACACATTTTAGTAGCCTCTTCCATATTATGAGTAGTTAAGAATATAGTTGTTCCAGAATTTTTAAGTTCAAATAATAAATTATGTATTTTAAGTGATGTTGCTGGATCTAGTCCTGATGTTGGTTCATCTAAAAATAATAATTTTGGTTTATTTATTAATGCTCTTGCTAGTATAAGTCTTTGAGTCATTCCTTTTGATAATTTACTAGTTACAGTTTTTTTATCATCAAATAATTCTACTTTTTTTAAAATACTATCAATTGCTTTTTTATCACAATTATATATATCTGCAAAAACTTCCATATTTTCATAAACAGTTAATCTTTCATATAAACCAAAATTATCCATAACAGCACTTATTTTACTTATTATTTCATCATTTAATTTATTAGGTACTAAATCAAATACTTTTGCTTCACCAGAAGTAATTGAATATTCACCTATTAGCATTTTTATAAGCGTTGTTTTACCCGCTCCAGATGGACCTAAAAATCCAAATATTTCTCCTTCTTTTACTTTAAAAGAAATTTCGTTAATTACTTTTTTCTTACCAAACTTTTTTACAAGTTCATTTACTTCTATTACGTTCATACTTATTACACCTCTATATTTAATTATATAATAAAAGTAGATATAATCATCTACTTTTAATAAATATTTCGATTAATGACTAACTTCTTTACATATTTCTTACTTTCTTTCAAGTCAAGACTTCCTTTTTCAAGTAAATATTCTTCAATAGTCATTTGATGATATTCTTCACTAAACAAATTATATACTTCATTAAAAAACATATATAATCTTTCTTTAGTATCTTTATCACCACAATCAATTTTACTTCTTAAATCAAATCCAATGTTTTTAATAAACACAGAAAACTTATCAAAAGAATCATCTTCTTCAAGTTCATTAATAAAATCAATTCCTATATACTTTTTATTATAAAATACTTTTAAGAACTTTTTATTTACTTCATAAGTATCATCATCATCTATTATTAAATTCCTTTTACCATCTAATAAATGTAATAACGGAATATATAAAGGATGATTTTTTTCAAAAATATGTAATTCATTTTTGGCTTTTTGATATTCTTCAAAACTAATATCATTCCACGACTTAATTGCATAATCATCATATTTCATGATTTTAAGTGTTTTAACATTATTTGTTAAATCTACATCAGTAATAATATGTGTTGGTGTATATCCTTCGCAAACATCATATTTAACTTTCTTTTTATCATTAATAATTATTTCTTTATTAAATGCTTCCATACCAAAATCTCCCCCACTAATTAGCATGTATTATATCATAAGATCATTTTTTTTACATTAACATTCTTATTTTTTTCTATTTCAAATACTTTATCAAATTCTTCTCTTTTTTCTTTACCTAAATCAAATCTCATACTATTAACCATATTTATTTGAAGACCTAGTGACATTTTTTTAAATCTATCATAAGGCATTGGTAAATTATTATTTAGTAAATCTATTATTTTTTCTTTCCATTCTGGTTCTTCTTTTATTCTATCTCTAATAACACTCATTTTTTTTACATCAGATTCACTTAAACAATAAGTTTCAACAAATCCGTTTGGTGCAATTGTTTGTGATAATAAAAATAGATTAATATTTGTACTTTCAAATGAAGGATAAATAGAAGTACTTAGATCATCACCTCTATTTTCCGATTCACTTACTTTAAGATTTCTTACAGGTAAATCTTTAGTACTTTCATATAGTTTTTTGTATTTTTCAATATAATTTCTCATAAAACACCTCCATTTTTATTATTTTATTTTTAAAGTTCTTAAATAGTCTTTTTTATCTTGGGATATTCTATAACTTTCTATAGATTTTTGAATAGTTTTATTATGAATCCACTTAGATAATTTTTTATTTTCGATATAAGGAATTGTAGCATCATATTGCTTTGCAAGAGCCGTTGCAAAATACCAAGCTATCATCATTTGTAAATAATATTCATCTGATTTAACTTTTGAAACCATTTTTAAATATTTAGAATCAAATCTTTCATCCAAATAGTATTGCATAAGACAACCTATTGCAAAACGAACTGTATATAATTCTTTTGAATTTAACCAGTCGTTTATTTCATCTAATAATATATCAGTATTCTTTTTAAAAGCCTTAGGTGACATTTGATCACAAGTTGCCCAATTATCAACATAAGGTAAAAATTTATTAACATAAGAAATACATTCATCATAATCTTTTATTTCAGAAACAATAAATGCATGTAATTGATTTTCATCAAAATACTTATGTGGAAGATTATTTAAAAATTCAAAATAATTATTTTCTTTTACCATTTTTTTAGCAAGAGTTCTAAGTTCTGGTGTTCTTACACCTATTATAGATTCTGAATCAATATTAGGAATAATCTTTACTTGCATATCTCTATATTTTTTATCTTGCAAGCTAAATAACTCATCTGTAATTCTATTCATATTATTCTCCTTAAATAAGTATAATTGCTAAAATATCAGCAATTAAATGCATAAAACCATGTGAAATCATAGCATAAACAATACCATATTTTCTATATAAATAACCAAAAGCAAGTCCTAAACCACCATTAAAAATAAAACATCTAATAACTATAATTGGTGTAATTGTGGTCATAGTTGATGTTGCTGGAAGATGAAGTGCAGCAAATAATAATGCTGATAATATATTAGATATAACATATATATAAACTGGTATTTCTTTTTTCTTAAGTATTTTTGATATTATAAATACAATTAATGACATTAAAAATAATCTCATCATAATTTCTTCAGTTACACCACCTGTTAAAAAACCACAAATAACTTTTGATATAGTTGGTGGATTAATATATGAATTATTTACCCATTTATTTAGATTTCCAAAAATAAGTTTATCACCAGGAAATAATAATAAAGCTGATGGTATCGTAATTATTAACGTTATAATAAGGGCCTTTTTGTTAAACTCAATTTTCTTCCATAAATTTACTTTTTGTGATAAAAGTATCCCAATAGCAGCTAAGACAAAACTATATACAATGCCATATTGAATCATTGAAACAAGACCAAGCATTTCTTTTGTAACATTTTGTTTTTGTAAATCACTTAGTAAGTCTACTGATAAAGATTCGTACGAATAAATACCTGTAAAATATCCACCTATAATTCCTGTTATTAAAACGAATAATAAAAACCTCCAATTTTCTTTTACAACCTTATTCATATTATCACCATCCTAATTTAATTATAACATAAAAAACTAGGATTTCTCCTAGTTATAATTCTTTTTATTAATAAACATCATTACTGATAATGATAGACTTAATTTATCACTTGTTTTTGGATTATTAACTGTTTTTTCAGTTTCAGTTGTTGTACTTACAACAGGTACTTCTTTATTAGCAGCTTTGACTTTAGCATAAAACATATATTAAGTTGAGCCATCAACATTATATTCATTCTTTTCAAGATTTGTAGTAAATACATTAACCTTTAATGTTAGATGATCATTATCTCTAAATTTATAACCATCTATTGTTTTTAAACTTACTTCTACATAATAATCTTTATCAGATTCAAATGTTCCAACAAATAGGTTCATCATAACCTAATGGTAATTGACTTGGAAAAGCAGATACATATGCAATATAATCGATTTCATATTTTGCTCCGTTTTCTAATATTACAACTGGTTTTGTAGAAGTTGTTGCTGATTCACCAATAATTGGATTTTTGATTGTTATATTAATATTTTTAATATTTTTTGCTACTGCTGTACCTACTACTTTATATGTTTGAAATTTATCTAAATTAATTATATCGTATTTTTAATTCATTTTAAATGAGTTAATCATATAATTTATTCTAACTTTTACTCCTTCAGAGTATTCTATACCACCTGGAGTTTTTACTTTCACTTTATATACTCTATCACCATCATATACATAATATTCTTCTTTTGTCTCATCAATATATTTATAACAATTATTATAACCATTTTCAAATGATTCTTTTTTGCAATCATTTGGTAATGTAGACTTTTCAACAAATACAACTACATCTTTATTATCAATAAATGTATAAACATCTTGTTTATTATTTTTAGATACTTTGAATCTATCAATATCATATCTCATACTGTATTTAAGATCACTAATATATTTTTTTGTAGTTATTGATTCTTCTTGTCCTTCTAAAATAATAGTTTCACTCTTTTCTTCAATTGAATAATTAAGTTTAGTTTCTCCTTTATCTTTAAAAGAATCTCTTATAAAGTAACAAACAATAGCACATACAATAATAGTGCATAATAAAATTAAAATCTTTGTACTTTTTTTCATTCTCTCACCTCTATTTTAATTATAACATAATAAATATTTTTTAAAACTAAAATAATTAAAATATGATATAATTGATATTGTTGTAATTAAGGAGGATTAAAATGAAAGAATATAATACAATGGAAAAATGTTTAGAATTATTTAAATCTGTAAAATGTACAGGAAAAGAAAATTTAATCTTTTTTGCATATAAAGATACTGCTAAAGCAATGGGGCCATCTAGCATGTTTGGTGCAGTTGGAGCATTTGCTGGTGGTATGGTTAATGGTGCAGAACATCCATATGATGCATTATTAATTAATAAAACAGAAAATGGTATTGGAATGTTTATGTTAAAACAACCTGGAGTACCATTATCATATAAATTAGAAAAAATGGAATTACAAAAAGATAAATTTATTTTTTATAAAAATGAAGATATAAAAGAAATAAAAATTAAAAAATTTGCTTTATTAAATAATAAAAAGAAAAGTATATTTATAAAAACAAGTGATAAGAAAAAATATGTATTATGCGCAGATATAAATGAACCTAAATTACCATATCATAATGATAATTTTTGTAAATTTATCGAAGAATATTCAAAAAAATAATAATTAAAAAAAGTGGAAATATCATCCACTTTTTTATTTTCTAATCCACAAATAAACACCATCTTGATTATCAGGTTTATATTTTAAACCACATTTAATATAAAAATCTCTATTACTAGCTGTTGGACTTGCCTCTAATTGAAAACAATCTCCCTCTTTCACCGAATTTTCTAATTCTTTTATTAAAGATTCTACTATTATTCTTCCTATACCCTTATTATGATATTCACTTAATACCATAATATCTGTTAACATTCCTTTAAGTGCTCCATCTCCAACAATTCTACCAACACCAATACATTTTTCATTATCAAAAACACTGATATTAAACATAGAACCATTTATTGCTTTTTCAACAAGAGTAAAAGGTATATCATTCCATTTTAAATCTTTTCTTATTCTTACAAAATCATTAACATCTATTTATCCATTATATCATAGATTTTTAAAATTATTTTGTTCGGAATATTATTAAAAAAAAGAAGTTAGATTTTTCTAACTTCACTCATAGCAATCTCAAAATGTTACGATTACTTTATTGATATATTTTTCTTTGCATATAATAATACAATTATAAGTACAATAGTTGATATAATACTTGATTCAATTCCATAACTATATCCTGTTAAGAATTTATTTACTGCTTCCATATTAAATATAGAATTAGTTATTTCAAGACCACTTAAATTCAAACCTATTATATTAAATAATGCAAAGTTCCAAACAAAGTGAAATCCTGTTGCACCATAAATATTATTATTTTTTAATGTGATTAAGGCAAATAATAAACTAATTAATAATAGATTTGTTATTCCTATAATACCTATTAATATTCCATTATCAAACATCTTATCAAAATGTCCTATTGAAAAGAATAATACACTTATAGTAACAGCTAATACAAAAGGTATTCTTTCTTTTAGTCTATGTAATAGATATCCTCTACATATTAATTCTTCCATAAAACTTTGAATTAAATATCCAAATAAATATAATGCAAAGAATAACCAATTAATATTATTATTTATTCCGTAAAATTTAATTGCACCAATCATTAATAATGGAATTATTATTAATAATAATGATAGTATTCCTATTATTATTCCTTTTATAAAAGTTTTAATATTCTTATCTAATCCTATTTTGTTTAATTCTATTTTATTTATTTTTTTAGTAAATAATATAAATAAAAATATAGTAATTAAATAGCCATAAAATGTACATAATAGCATAATATCATAAGGCATTTGTTTATCAGTAGCATTATATCCAAATAAATATGATCCACCTATAATAATTCCTTCTGCTACAACTAAACTAGCAAAATAAACTATAAATACAGACAACAAGATTTTCAATGTATAAATTATTTTATTATCAACTTTTTTGTTACTAAAAGGATTTAAATCTTTAATAATACTTAATACTTTATTCATATACTAAAAGCTCTCCTCTATAACATATGAAACACTACTTTCAGATTTAGTTTCTTCAAAAGGACCATAATGTCCAAAGAAACATATTATAAAAGCAATAATATCAATAACTAGAAAAGTTATAAACCCTATTAAAAATCCTTTAAGTATTTTTTTGATTGTTCTAGTTTGTTTTTCTGTCATTTTAACTTTTGATAAAACAACATTTTGTAAATCATTATCAATTAAATCATCTACACTAACATTTAATGCTTTTGATAATAATTTTAATTGTTCTGGATTTGGAGCTGTTTCCTCTAATTCCCAATTAGAAATAGTTTGTCTTGTAACATTTACTTTTTCTCCTAATTGTTCTTGTGAAAGACCATTCTTCTTTCTTGATTCTAAAATATTTTGACCTAACGCCATAATCATCCCTTCTTTCACTTACAATTATATAAAAACACCACTTAACAAATCTACCAAAGGTCTTTGGAAGTTTGTCAAAGTCTTTTAACATTTGTAACTCTATTAACATTATATCAT
Organism: uncultured Erysipelotrichaceae bacterium; assembly: GCA_902789425.1. Classification (GTDB taxonomy): domain Bacteria; phylum Bacillota_I; class Bacilli_A; order RF39; family UBA660; genus RUG13038. Next base: position 7,327 of record CADANX010000005.1, on the reverse strand, counting down.
ACTTTTTACCATTTCTTTTTTTCATAATATTATGAAAAAAAGAAATTGAATATTTTCAACTTCTTATCGTCGCAATCTCAAAATTTTACGATTACTATAAATCTAGCAATCTCAAAATTTTACGATTACTATAAATCTATTTTTACTAATACTCCATTAACATTTTTATCAAATTTTTTCCATGTTTGATTTGATATTATTTTAAATCCTACTTTTTCAAATACTTTTAAAGTGTTCTCTCTATCTATTTCAAAACTATCATATAATGATTTTAGTCCATTACTCTTAGCTTCTTCACATAACATTTTTAATGCTTTAATAGAATATCCTTTTCCTCGATACTTATCTTCTATTAAAATTCCACACTCATATCTATCATCACTTTTATTATAATGATAATTAACATAACCTACAAATTGATTTAAATCTTCATCTAATATATATGCAAAAAATATGTTATTTTTTATTCTATTATTATAAGTATCTTGCCATTTTTCTTTTGGAAAATCTATACATCCAGTATCATAATGATATCCATAATAACTTACATCATATCCAGCATTATAAATCATTGTTTTTGGATCAGATTGAAGTTTTTGTTCATACCAATAATCTTCTAACTTAGGTACATAAAGTTTTAGCATAATTATCACTTCCTTTCTAAAACCATAAGGCTTTCGATGTGTCTAGTAAGGAGATAAAGAACATATCAATTTAACCACAGTGTTACACTTCGTACTGCGGATAAAGAACATATTAAACTTCAACCTCTACCCTAACTCTAACATATTTAACCAATTCTTTTTTCCTTTCTGTTCCAGATGTATCAAAACACCAAAAGTGTTGATCACTTTCAAAATCCAACAAAGGTATATAATTATCACTTGGTATATGATTTGTTTCTACAATATGTTTTATTTTTTTTGTTCTAAATACTGTGTTTTTAAAATTCCATTTTCAATCTTGTCATCAACTTCTTTTAATAAAGTATATGATTCAATTTCATTATCAAGTTTTTCTATTTTATTATCTATTTCACCTAGTTTTTGTTGATATACTTCTTTACTAATTGTTCCATCTAATACACAATCTACCAATTTATTTTTTTTATAATCTAAGTTTTGTTTCTTTACTAATATTAGACATTTCATCAAAACTTCTAGCACCTTTTCTATATATCCATTCATATACTTGTGTTGCTTTAAATTTTTTTCACCAATATTAATAAAGTATTCTTCTAATTCTTTTCTTGTTATACCAAAAATACTATGCATAAATTCACTTCTACATTAAATTATATCATATTTTAAATCAAAGAAAAAGAAGACAATTGCCTTCTTTAGTTAAAATATGTCGTATTATATACATTGCCATCAATAGTTTCAGTAGAATCTACCCTTGTACTACCTGTCTCAGTATCAGATATTTTACCATTAACTGACGCAGATACTCCTTTTATAATACCATCATATATATTAAGTGTTTTAGTATTATTAATACCATAGTTTCTACCTATAATTAATGGAGAACTTGCATCTATTATACCATCTTTTTTACCAATATTCATTGTTGCAGTATTTTCTATGGCATTAAAGTTTGCAGAAACTATAGTTCCACCTGTTATAGTTACAGTACCATTATTTAAGTTTTGTACTGTTGCTCTTTGATTAGTTGTTGAACTTAAATATGGATTACCTGAAATATAAAGTGTACCTCCATCATTATAAATAGCCTGTCTAGTACCAGTAGCATAAATACTTCCACCAGTTACGTATAAAACTGCACCTTTGTTATTATTTATAGCTCCTTGAGTTGTATTACATATAATAGTACCATTAGAAATTCTTAATCTACCATTATTCTTAATTACATTGCTAACACCATTATTTCTAAGAGTATAGTCTTGTAAATCAAGTACTACATTTTGATTCTTTTCTATTGTTAAATTCTCAACAGTATCTCTTATAATAACTACAGTTGTTTCAGTATTATTTTTTGGAACGTCATTTAGTGCGTCTTGAATTGTTGAATAATATACATCACCAATCTTTGCAATTTTTGCGTCCGCAAGTGAAGTCCAATGTGCATAAAGATTAGTATCAGAACTTACTACTGTATCTTTATCATATTTATTACCACCATCTGGATCATCATACCATCCTTCAAAATAATAATCAGTTCTATTTGGAATAGGTAAAAGACCAAGTTTTTGACCTCTTGCAATATTTCTACTAGCTTCAGTAACAGTTCCACCATTACCATCAAAAGTTATCGTGTAAACTAGGGCTAAACGAGCAGTATTATAAATGCTAGAGCCAATTGGTTCTGTACCATATAATATGCCATACCCAGTCTCTTTATCAGTAATTTTTGTTAAGTCCGAAATAGGATTTTCAATACCTTTTACTATACCATCATAGAAACTAAAATTAGTTGTACTAACAATTCCACTTGTACCACCTTGTAAAAGTGGTGATTCAGAAGAAACTGTTCCATCTTTTGTACCTAAAACAAAAGTAGATTTATTATCAATTGCATTTTTTCTAGTAGAAATAACACTACCACTATAAATTCTTAAAATACCATTATTTAGATTTTGAATAGTTGCTCTTTCAGATGTATTAGAAGATATAATAGCATTGCCTGATATTTCAAGTGTTCCACCTGTATTGTAAATAGCTCCCCTTGAACCAGTAGCAACTAAACTACCACCAGAAATAGTAACTTTTCCGCCTGGATTATTATCCATTACTGCGTATGTAGCACTAGATGTTATAATACCATTAGTTATTTCTATAGTACCATAGTTATCAATAAGTTTGTTTTCACCAAAATTACTAAGAGTATAATTTTGAAAATCAAATAATATGTTTTTATTTTTAAGAATAGTTAAAGACTCACTTGTATTCTTTAACATAACAATAGTAGTCTTTGTATTATCAGGAACATCATCAATAGCTTCTTGCAAAGACTCATAAAAGTCAGTTCCTATTCTTGCTACATAATCAAGTATTTCAAATTTAAAATCAGCAACAAATGAATGCTCAGTATTTGAGCTATCATACATTCCTTCTTTATATTTAATTGTCAAATATATTTCATCAGTTGCTCCCAAATTACAATCATTATTACTATTACATAATGCATTTCCCAATGTATAACCAGATAGTTCATAATCTAAACTTGGATCTGATAGTGTAATATTCGATATCTTCATTATAGATTCAAGATAAACTGTTACATTTACTTTATAAGTTATTGTCGAAGATGCATTTGGTAAAACAATATTAGCGTTAATATTGTTTTTATTGTAATCTTCTGAATTACTTATACCTGAATTTGTAGTATCAGAGGTTAGTACATTAGTAATTCTAACTAAACCCTGAGGTTTTACAGAAGCCATAATGTTTTCTATTCTTCCCGAGACAGATATAGCAGAAAAACCTATAGATAAAAAGTAGACAGTAAAAACAATTATAATTAATATGCTTACGTATAGTCTATTCTTTCTCATAAGTTTTTTCCTCAACAAAATCATCTAAACTAACCATGTATAAATATAAATCTTCATTATGAATCAAATAGAATATTGAACTTTGATGTTCTTCAATAATAAAATAATTAATAGGTTCTTTTACATTATCTCTAACGTCAACTAATTCTTGGAAATCAGTAACATAAATTACATTATAATTATCTGGATCAACAGCAGTTTTTACATTAACTATTATTCTATCGTATCCTTTTAATATCTTATTTATAAATTTATCATATTCATTATATTTCATATTAAGTATATTTAAAAATTTTATAAAATTACAAATATAACGAACGAAATATACAAATGTAATAACAAATAATACGATACTAACTATTAATAAAAATTTATTTTTTACTACAAATTTTTCATTCGAAATAATCTTTTGTTCATTATCTAATCTCTGATCATTTAAATTAATATTAATTTCTTGTTGAGATAATGGAATCTTCAAAGATGTTTTACTTACATTTGATATCTTATAAGAATTATCGCTTTTGTTTTTTTCTTCTACTTGCAAATAAACATCCAAATAACTACTTGTATTTACTGCATAATTGGTTCTGAACTTATTAACTAAATTATTATATTTATCATAATCTATCGAAACACTTTCACTAATTGTAAAACTACTGCCATCTTTTACTACATCTTTTTTATCTTTTGTAAACACATATTTTTTTTCAAAGAAAGTATTTGAATTATTCTGACTTTGAATAACTAGATTTCCTATAATACTATATTTAATATCAAGATTACTCTTTCTATCAACATTAAACTTATACATAAAATCAACATTTACTTTGTTTATCAAACTAGCAATATAAGCCATGTTTTTCTCTAAATATGGTTTATCATAAAATTCATTTTCTTTTAAATAAATCTTATAATCAACCGTACCTGTTTCTCTATATGTCACCTCTTCATTTAGTGAAAAGGCAAAAGATTTATTAAAAATAGATTTAAATGCAAAAAGAAGAAGTATCATTATTAATGTAGAACAAAAGAAGCGTAAGTAAAAACGCCTTCTTGCTTTAACATTAAGATACCTCTTACTAATTTTTGACATCTAAATCACTTTCTTTCCTTATTAAACCATACAGTCGGATAACCTATAACAGGTATCTTACTTTCAACGGTTCCTAAAATTGCTTTTTCTTCAGTTAAAAAATTATCTATATGATTATTTGCATCACCCTTTGTATAATATACATCATTCCCATCTAGTTTAATCTTTTTATAAATTCTATGAACTACTACTACATCATTATGTTTAAAAGCAATAATAGTACCTTTTTTTAGATCATCCTTCTTAAATTTTTGATCAATAATTACTACATCACCAATATGGATTTTTGGTTCCATACTACCACTTGCAATAGCAACAGCATAAAATCTAAAATAACCACTATAAATGTATACCATAGCAAAGATTGTAATAACAGGCAAAAGAATACCACTAAATTTCTTTTTATGATAATTACTTGGTAAAACATTGTCTTTTTTATATTCAAAGAACCTTACTATTCTAAAAGCAAATACAACCGGCACTAATATATATATTACCGACATAATATATTCACTAGGATTTGGAAGTATAGGTATTAGATATGGATACAAAGAGAAAATCAAGTCAAATATAATTATTGGCTTAAATCCCATTTTTTTAGATATATATGTATACGATAAATTCTTAGCAATAATAGGTAATAAAGTTAATGCCACATATTTTAATATATCGTATTGAGAATTAAATCTTAGTGGGAATGATTTATAACATAAATCAAATATAATGAATAGTACTATCACCATAACAGTACATATCTTACTTTCATCAGATTTGCATAACATATTATATCTAAAGATTTCTCTTAATATAGTATAGAACAACGTAGGAATAATGAACGTATTTATTCCATATAAAGTCATATAATTAGAAGTTCTAGATAAACCTACAACTAATCCTAATAAATAGAACAATATAAAATAGATTATTACGTAAAGCATTATTTCAAATAATATATCATTCATATACCTATGATTATCTTTTTCAATCACAAAAAATAAATTAAATAATATTAATAGAATTATTAAAAATAAATCAATTTTATAACCAGAGAAAAAATTATGGTTAAAGGCTCCAATAAAAAGAATTATTATTATAATGGCAATAAAACATAATAATTTTTTATATCCCTTTTTCATTTTTCCCCTCCATTTATTAATAGCAACTTTGTTTGAAAGTTGCTATTAATATTAATCTACTGAATCATAAGTTAATACAATATCAGGTAGTGTTACATCAAAATCTCCATCAGCAACAGCACTTCCATCAGCATATGAAATAACTACTGTTATTTGTTCAGCTGCACCTTTAGCTAATGAATGACTAGTAATACTAGCTACTGAAGTTGAAGTTGCAGCTTCAGATCCTACTGTTGCAGTTAAAGTAATTCCAGTACAAGCTGAATCTACTAAACTTTGTGTAGTTCCTGATTTTGCAGTACAAGTTTTTGTTCCTGAAAATACAATACTATTTAAATATGCAGCATATTCACCAGCATTATATGCATAGAATGAATAAGTTGCAGATTGTCCTGGCTCAGTGAATGTTGCTTTTAAATTAGATATTACTGGATCAGATGTATTATCTATTTCTGCATCTGTTGCAGTAAATCCTGTTACTACTGCGCTTAATGTTGGTGTAATATCATTAGTTTGTACTGCAGATGAACTTGATGAAAAATCAACATTAAATGCTGAAGAATCTGGTTTAACTTCTGCAGATGATCTAATAGTTAATGTATTAGAGAATGCTGCATAACCTAATGATACTCCAATAATTCCTAAAATAAGTGCGGCAATTGCTGCCAATTTATACCCTTTATTATAATTCATATTTAACTCCTCCTTTACGTAATTATAAATTATAAATAATTATCATAGTATGATTTCCGATGCCCTTCGATTTCTACTATATTAAAATTATATCATTTTTTATATGTAAAAATCAAACATTTTTTTAAATATTATTTCAAAAAAATATAAATAAAAAAGAATTACTTGTTTTCGTAATTCTTTATAAACTCTTCCTTATACTCTTTAAACTCACCTTTTTTAATAACATCATCTAATGTTTTATCTTTATTATCATTAAAAAAATCTCTTATATAGGTATTATACTCAAATTGTTTATCAATAGTAGTTTTATTATTTTTCTTATCTTCTAATATTTTATAGTATGCTTCTATTGAATCTTTGTAAATTTTTCCAGCATTACTTTTTAACCACTTTTGAAATAAAACATTAAACGAAAAACATAACTTTTACCTATCTCTTTTTTATAAAATGCTCTATGCTTTTCAGAACATACAAAATTATCTTCTATAATGCTTTCAAGAGTGATTTCATCTATTATTTTTGTTCTTCTAGAATCATATACTTTAAAAATTCTTTCTCCTGTATCAAGAAACTTTGATATTCTATCAGTTAGTTCAATTTTACAACCCGTAGTTTGTAAATCATTTTTTTTACAAAAATCAATAAGTTCTTCTTTTAAATAATAATATTCTCTAAACGTTTTACTATCTAATTGATTATTTAATTCTGGTCTATCCATAATATCAACCTCTATATAAAATTATACCATACAAAAACGGATTTTCATCCGTTCTATATATCTTAATCTTACGAGCAATCATTATCTTTTATCTTCGATACTATTAAGTTTCTTATTTTTAAATACTTTTCTTAATTGCAATAATCCTGAAATTACAAATAATGAACAAA
>CADANX010000004.1 GCA_902789425.1 uncultured Erysipelotrichaceae bacterium | reverse complement strand
TACTTCATATTCAAGTTTATTCTTATCAAAGTCTTCAAGCTCTATTTCAGGAACTGTTAATCTTAAACTTGCTAAATAATTATTATCATTTTTAAGTCTTGTTATTTTATATGTATATGTATTTGTAACATTTTGACTATTTTTAACGTCAATCGTAAATGTATTTAATCCAACATCTAAATCATATACATTTGTTAATTCTCCATTTTTATATGTTTTAACTTCTTGATTTGGATGATTTTTAGTTATTTCAAAATTAATATTTTTAACTATATATGGAACTTCAAATTCATATAAATAAGTTGTTTCGTTATAATCAGGTACTTCACAGTTCTCACATTTATCTTTTATACCTGTAATATTTATATCTTTTAAAGTAGTACTCTTAGTAATACTCTTATTAATAGTTATTTGATATGTACTAATAGTTCCATCTTCTGCTTGAACAATAAATTCTTTTATAGTTGTATATTCATTAAGTTCTGTTAAAGTTTCTTCAGTTAAAATAGTTGCTTCGCTATCATCTTTTTCTATATCAAAATCTATTTCAGTTTCATCTTCATCTAAATCTATTTGATAATTAAATACATTTTTAGAAAATTCTGGAACTAAAATACCTTTACTTGGAACTAGTTTCTTTAAATAACTATTATCATTTAATAAATAACTTGCTTCAATAACATAGTTTTTAACTTCACTTAAATCTTCACTTGTAACAGTAATATAGTATAATTTTGTTTCTTCTAAATCAATTTCATCTTCCATATCAATTGTAGATTTATCATCTTTTAATATTATATTAAAATCTTCTTTTTTAAGAGTTTTTACTCCTTTATCAAGAACTAATTTAAATATTTCTTCACTTGTTCTTGTTATTACACCTACATTAGTTTCAATTCTTATTATTCCAGCTTCACTACTCTTTTTAATAACATTTACTAAATAAGTTCTTTTTATATTACTTGGATTTGTAACAACAATTCTAAATAAATTTTCTCCAGTTTTAATATCAAATGTTCCAGTTCCAGTAACAACACAATTACTATTTTCAGGTGACGCTAATATATTAACTTGATTTACATTTTTAGGAACCTCTACTGTATAACTTAAAACTGTTTTATCAAACGTTGGATTAAGTACTCCTTCTACAACACTTAAACTTTTTAAATATGTATTACTGTAAGCTTGTCTATTTACATAAATCTTATAAGTAGATGTTTCTTTATTATCACTACTTGTACTTACTATTTCAACTAAGTTTATACCAACACTAAAATCTTGATTACCATTAATTACATATGTACTTCCTGGATCCAATTTTGAAATAATAAATTCTAATGATGTAATTTCATTATCAACTGTAACATTATATTCAAATTTATCACTTTCAAAATCAGGTTCAAGTTCATAATTTTTAATACTTATATTTTCAAGTAAACTTGTTACTGGATTATCTCTTATTACATTTAAAATATAAGTTCTAACATTTCCATCTTCTGCTGTTACTGTAATTAATATTCTATTATCACCACGATTAAGATTTTTTTCTCCAACACCAGAAAGACCCGCACTCTCCTCTTCGGCTTGTGCAGTTATATTTATAGATTCCTTCTCGTAAGGAACCCTTACAGTATAGTTATTTTTTAATTTATCAAACGATGGATTTAATACATAATTTTCTGCTGTTAATGATTTTAAATAATTATTTGAACTTTGTTTTCTAATTACCTTTAATTGATAAGTATCTTCTGTTCCATCTTCTGCTGTAACATTTACATTAATTATTGTTTCACCAACAGGAACATTATGCATTCCTATTCCAGTTACTGTAGCATTTAAATCTTCTGGATAAGCTTTTATTATTACACTTGGCTCATCATTTTCAATTACTACAGTATATTCTTTAATCCCTTTATTGAAACTTGGACTTATTGTATGAGAAACTACTGATAAATCACCTAAATATGTATTATTATTTTTTATTTTAGTTACAGTTAAAACATAGTTTGTAAAATAGTTACCATCCGGTGAAGTCACCTTTATATTTACAATATTTTCTCCGAGTATAAAGTTTTCATTACCTGTAATTTCAATTGTCTCATCTTCATTTTTCTTTTCTATTTCTAATACTAAATATGTGTCTCTAGTTGTTACTGTATAATTTGGATTATCTTCATTAAATGTTTCATTTAATGTTCCATTTTTTACTTTAATATTTCTAAGTCTACTATCTTTACTCTTTAATCTTGTAATAACTACTTGATAATCTTTTATACCATTGTTTATACCTTTTACTTTAACACCAATTACATTTTCACCTACATTAAGTGAATATGATCCAGTTCCACTAACTGTAGAATTATTATCTTCAGGTGTTGCTTGAACAGAAACATTAGATGTTTCATATTCTACTGAGCATTCATAGTACTGAATATTTTTATCAAAAGATATACTACATGAATTAATATCAAGTGTACTTAGATTTAAGTTTTCAGTTGTTTGTTCTTGTCTTATAACTTTTATCTTATAAGTTTTTGTACTTAAATCAGTTGCCGTTACAACTACTTCAACTAAGTTTTCTCCAACTTGTAAGTTTTCTATGTTTCTTATTTCAACAGTAGCATCAGGGTCTTCTGCTTCAGCAACTATATTTACTTTTGTAATATCGTAAGGAACTTTAACTTCATAATTAATCTTCATCTTATCAAATACTGGACTTAGTATTCCTTCTTTAACAAGAAGTTTTTTAAGATTAGCATTTGCGCTCTTATCTCTTGTTACTTTTACTGTGTATATTCTTGGTGTTCCATCTTCTGCTGTAACAACAAGAGTAATTAAGTTTTCACCTACATCTAAGGTATATGTTCCATTTCCTGCAATTGATGCTCTATTATCTTCTCTTACACCAGTTACATTAATAGATGATATTTCATAAGGAACATTAACTTCATAGTTTGGTTCTTCTCTATTAAATAATGGTGATAATTCTCCAGAGCTTATTTGAATATTACTTAAATAGTTATTTTCACTTTTTGCTCTTATTACTTTTACATGATATTCTTTTATATCTCCGCTTTCACTAATTACAGCAATTGTAACATTATTTTCTCCTGCTACTAAATTATATCTTCCTTTTCCATTTACTTTTGATAATACATCTTCAGCAGTCGCATCTACTGTAATAGCACTAACATCTTTTGTTACATTAACTGTATATTCTGTTTCTTCTCTATCAAATGATGGTGATAATTCTCCTTCACTTATTGTTAAGTTACTTAAATAATTATTATAACTTACATCTTTTGTTACGACTATATAGTAATTTCTTTCATCTTTATTCTCCGCTGTTACTGTTATTGTTACTAAATTTTCACCTACTTGGAAATTACTATTATTTTTAATTACTACTTTGCTAGTATTTGTTTCAGGTATTGCAGTTAAACTAAGTGACTTAGTATGTGCATCAACACTTATTGTATAATTTGGATTTTCTTTATCAAACAATTCATTAAATGGACCATAAGTTGTTGATAGTTCACTTAAATAATTATTACTATTTCTTTTTCTTGTAATAATAATTTTATAAGTTTCAGTATCACCATTTTCTGCCGTTGTAATTATATTTATTTCATTTATTCCTACTCTTAAATTAGTAAGTCCATTACCTGAAATAGATGTTGTTGATTCTTCAACCTCTGCTATTATATTTACTTTATCTATTTCATTTTCTACTTCAAGTGTATAATTAGTTGTTATATTTTTAAATACTGGACTTATTTCTAAAACATTTTCGTTTACATCTTTTACTTCTAATTTTTTAAGGAATACATTTCCATTACTAACTCTATATACATTAAACATATATGTTCTAACTTCATTATTTTTAGCTTTTACATCTATTTCAACAATATTGTTTCCTACATTAAAGTTTTCATTACCTCTAATTTCAAGAATTTCAGCATTAATAGGATCATCTAAAGTTATGTCTAAATCTAAACTAGTTATATTATTACTTACACTAAATGCATATTCACTTATTAAATAATTAAATCCAATATCAATAGGTTCAGTTCTTTCAAATGTATCTTTATCTATTCCTTTAACAATAAGTTCATCAATGTAATTATCATCTGATGTATCTCTATAAATTTCATATGTATATACACTTACTGAATTTCCATCTTCAGAAGTTATTTCAATTGAAATGTAATTATCTCCAGGAAGAAGTTTAGTAACCCCATCACCTATTACTGTTTCAAAATAATGTTTTTTAGTAACAGTTATTTCTACTTCTCTTATACCACTTGGAACTGTTAATGTATAGTAATCAGTATTTTCATCAAATGCTGGATCTTGAGTGCAGTATCCAATATGTGAATCACATAAACTTTGAACAAGTCCTGTTACTTCAATACTTTTTGCTTTACTTTCATTTGATGCTTCTCTATGAGTAGTAACTTTATATATTCTTTCATCTCCAGATTCTGCTGTTACTGTGATTTCAAATGTAGCATCACCTGCTGGTACTTCAAATATTCCAAGGCCTTCTATATTTGCAAGGTCACTACTTGGTCTTGCTCTAAGTTCTATCTCAGTATCATCAACTGTTAAATATACATCATAATTTGAAACTGTTGGTTCAAATGATGGAGACAAGCTACCAACGCTTGTTGTTAAATTTGTTAAGAAATTATTTTTATCAAGCATAAGTTCTGTTATTTTTGCATAACCATTTCCTGCATTACCTCTTGTTGTACTTTCTCCATCATGAGAAGGCATATCTTCTTTACCTGATTTCATTACTGTATTAGTAAATATTTTATTAGAATAATGGTATGAACAAACTATATCATCATTTGCTACTGATTGTGTACATCTATTATCTGTTGATGATAATCTTGGGTTTGTATCTTCACTATCTATTACAGCTATAGATCCTTGGTGACCAGAGATATATGATGAACCACCTGATCCACCACCCATATTATATGTACCACCACCACCGTAGTAGCCGCCGCCACCTCCGGCTCCAGCACATTCAGCTCCAGCTCCTCTACCGCCGACACCAAATGATCCAGCAGTATTTACAAGGCCTGATGTATAATCAAGTGATGTATAATCAGGAGCACCTGCTGATGTTTGAGTTGCTGCACTTTGATTTGAGTGTCTATGACCAGCACCTGTTGAATTATATGTTCCAGTAAAACTTTGAAGAGTTCCACCATCTGAATTATATCCAAAGCCACCAGATCCGCCGGCACCTGCCGCTACCATAATACGGCTTGTTAATGAATCAAGTTCATCTGTTGTTGTTTTTTCAGAAGTAGGAACTAATCTTACGTCAGTGGCTCCTCCTCCTGATGTACCTGAATTAGCACAATCACCATTTGTAGTTGTAGTATCAAGACCACCACCATTAAATCCTCCGGTTACTCTTTGATATCCTACATTTCCTTTTCCACCTACATAAACATATAGTGTTTCACCTTTTTCAAGTTTAATTTGTCCTGATGTATAAGCACCATATCCTATTGTATCAACTGGCCAGTTACCATTAGTTGGAACACCACCTTGGGCTCCCCAAAGTTCTACTTTATAAGTTCCTCTTCTTGGAGCTATAAATGTTTCATATGAACCAGAATAATCAAAAATATTTTCGCTTGCAAATTCATCATTTTTTGTATATTTAATTTCATAAATTGTATCAGCTACACCTGGTGCACTTACTGTTACATAAACTATGCCGCTATCACCTGGTATATAATCATTACCTGTTATTTGATATGATGCATCACTATCAAATGGTACTGCTTCAACTGTTAAATAAATCTCATTTGGTGCAATTTCTATATTATATACTTCAGTTAAAGGATCAAACATTTCTTCAAATTCATCTTCATATTCTAAAACCTTTAATTCTTTTAATTTAGAAGTATGTTCACTACTTGTAAAGTTTTCTCTTGTGGCTTTAACTTTATATATTCTAATATTTCCACTTTCACTTGTAACAATTACTTCAACTGTTTTTGTTTCTCCATTATTTATTTTATATTTTTTATCAAGACCAATTACTGATGCTTTATCATCTGATAATGTACCTGTTAAAGTAAAATCATTTACATATTTAGTTAAGTTTAATTGATATTCTTCAGTAAGTGGATCAAAAACTGGAGATATACTTCCATGATTTGATTCAAGTGAAGCTAAATAGTTATTTTTTGATTCCATTAAATATGGAGATATTTTTGCATAACCATCATTATTATTTCCAGTCATTGTACTATTACCATCATATGTTGGCATTACTTCATTTCCTGCTTTCATAGTTGTATAAGTAAATACTTTTCCTGAATAATGGTTTGAACATGTACTATCTGCAGCTGCTGTTGCTGTTGTACATTTATATCCGTCTGAATCTGCTCTTGGACTTGTATCTGTGCTAGACTTAATTGCTACTGCACCTAAGTGACCTGAGATATATGATGAACCTCCAGAACCAGCTCCCATATTATAAGAGCCACCTCCACCCCAGTAGCCGCCGCCTCCACCGGCTCCAGCACATTCAGCTCCTGTTCCTCTACCACCTTGGCCAAATGAACCTGCTGTATTTATTTGACCAGACGTATAAGAAGTAGACGCATTATCAGGAGAACCTGCTGCAAATTGAGTTGCTGCACTTTGATTTGAGTGTCTATGCGAATTACCTGCTGATGTATATGTACCAGTAAAACTGTTTAATGTACCACCATGTGAATTGTATCCATATCCGCCGCCACCTCCGGCACCTGCTGCAATCATGATACGACTATTTAATGATTCTGATTCATTCCATGTTGTTAAAGATGATGTTGGAACTAATCTTACATCAGTTGCTCCTCCTCCTGATGTACCTGAATTAGCACATCCAGAGTTTCCTGTAGTTGTATCATTTCCACCGCCGTTCCAGCCACCTTGAACAGTACCATATCCATATGTTCCTTTTTTACCTACATATACATATATTGTTTCACCTTTTTTAAGTTTAATGCTTCCTGCTGTATAAGCACCATAACCTGCTGTATTAGTTGGCCATGAACTACTTGTTGCGACACCACCAGCTGCACCCCAAAGTTCAATTTTATATGTTCCATTTCTTCCAGCAACGTAAGTTTGATATTCACCTGTATAATTATAAGTTTCTTCTGTAACTAAATTTTCTACTTTATTATAAGTTATTTTATATTCAGTATTTGAAACAGATGGTGCACTTACTGTTATAGTAATTGTTCCTGTATTATCCGGAATATATTTATTACCTGTTATTGTAACAACCGCATCTTTATCATAAGCAGTATAATCAAAATCTAAATAAATTTCATTAGTCATTATATCAACTTGATAATTTGTAGTATCTGATGAGAACACTGGACTAAGTCCACCTTCATATGTTCTTACTTCAAGTTTAGATAATTTACTTGAATGAACACCTGCAGGTAAATCTTGTCTTCTTGCATTAATTGTATAAATTTTGATATTACCACAATCAGATGTTACTACAAGTTGAATTTCTTCAGTTTTTCCAAATTCAATTTCATAAGATTCAGGCATATTTATAATTCTTGCATTAGAATCATGAGTTTGAGCAGTTAATGTAAATAAATTATCAAATGTATCTAAAGTTAAATCATATTCTGTAATTGTTGGATCAAAACTTGGAGATAATGTACCTTTATTAGAAATTAAACTCTTTAAATAATTATCTTTAGTACAAGTTGATGTACTTATTCTTGCAAATCCATTTCCCTTTTTTGCATATTCGCTAGTAGCTTCTTCTAAAACGTTTGTAGTTATTTCAGTTTTTGAAGATGCATCTGTTGATTCATAACTTGTATCTTCTGAATACATAACCATCTTTTTATTTTTTAAATCTTCATTACCAATATATCCTGATCCACCAGCGCCTGTCGCAACTGTTGTTGAACCAGCACCACCATAGTAACCAGCTCCTCCTCCAGAACCACCGCCGTTTGAAGTAGCACTAGAGTTACCACCTTTACCAAACGAACCAAGTTCAGGGTATCCAGAATCAGATCTTATATATATAAATCTTCCGCCTTGTTCTTGAACTCCACCAGTTCCACAAGTATCTTCTCCGTTAGAATATCTACACAATCCATCTACTCCTCTTGCTCCGCCTCCAGATGAACCTTCATGTCCTTGTGCTGAAGAGTAAACAGTTTTATATGCTCCTCCACCAGCTCCGGCAACAATAAGTAGTTTATCTTGATAATCTTTTAATGTAGATAATAATCCTACTTTGGTAGCAATATGAGTTGCTCCTCCACCTGCCGGATTATATTGATCATTATTTTTCCAGTGATAAGAATTTCCGCCACCATTAAATCCGCCACTACAATCATCTGTAAGAGATAATGAATCAGTTCCTTTTCCACCGACATAAACAAATAATTTATCATTTTTATTTAAATAAATTTCTCCAGTAGAATATGCACCATATCCACCTTCTATCGAATAAACAGGTACTCCTCCACCTTGAGCTCCCCATACTTCAAGTTTATATTTAGTTGAGATTGGGACATTAAATACTTGATAATCACCAGTGTAATCAAAATTAACTACATTTGGAGCTGATACTTTAGAATAAGTAATATTATAAGTTGTAGTTGATAAACCAGTTTTACTAACTATTACTTTTATTGTTCCAGAATTATTTATTAAATATTTATTGTTTTTAATTTCTACATTTGCAGCACTATCAACTTTAGTATAGTTAATATCTAAATCAATCTCAAAATCACTTATTTCAATATTATAATTATATGTATTTGATGAAAAACTTGGATTTAATGAATTTTCATAATTAACAATTTCTAAACTTTTTAATTTAGTACTGTTTTCTGCTTTAGTATTTTTAGGAGTAATGCAAAAAACTGTTAGTATAATTACTAACATTAGAATTAATTGACTAATTTTTCTTAAAAAATACTTGTCTTTCATTCTATACTCCTATTATATAAATATTATAGCATTTTTTGTGTTTCAAGACAAGTTATATTTCTTTATTTTACAACGTATTTATGAACAACTCAACCACTTGTAATTTTAATATACTTTAATTGCCTTTTTATACTACTTTTTTAGCTTTTTTAAGCACTTTTTTTATTCTTTTTAACTAGGTTCTTATTTTTATAATTACTCTTCTTATTTTTCTTTAAATTAAGTCAATAAAAAACAATTAATTTAATTAATTGTTTAGGATAAATATATTATTTTTCTATTATGTTTTATTTCTTTTAATTTATTCTCCAATTTAAATACTAATTCTTTTGCTTTTTGGATATCAAATTCATAATAATACTCTCTTTTCATTAATCTTTTTCTTGTATATATTTCATCTAATGTTTCAGGAGAGTTAGTTTTTATTCTAATTGATAACAACAACATTTCTATTATATTAGTTATTGTGAATTCATTTAAATCTCTATTAAGAATATCAGATTCAAGTAAATCTAAAAATTTATTATCACATATTAAAGAATCTACTACTTTATCACTATTATAATAATTTAAATATAATGTTACACTTTGATTATCTTTATTTTCTTTTATTTCATTTAAAACTTTTTCTTTTAAATCATATATTTTTATTTCACTATTATATTTTATTCTAGCATTAATACCTATCAATCTCATTACATCAGCGTATTTATTATTACATTTTTTATTATAATCATCCACAAATATTTCTAAAGATTTCAAATTATAATAATTAAGTTTGCATAAAAAATCATTATCATACAAAACAATTGATAGCAAATCCATGAATTCAGTATTTCTATAGTTTTTAAGTATATTTTCATCATAAAAATCATTATTTTTAACATCATTTTCAGTTTTTGTTAATACTTTTTTTGGTGAAATATAAAACTTTTTAAATAAGAAATATTTAAATTCATCTTTATTTTTTAAATTATAATAATAAGCATTTATTTTATCTTTTACATCCATAAAACCACCCACTATTTAATAAAAAAGCACATTCAAAAAATGTGCTTTATAAACTATTTATTTTCTTCTTTTTCTTTTTTATCTTTTGATTTTTTATCTTCTGGAAGAGCTTCTTTTCTTGATAAATTAAGCTTACCTTTTTTATCATATCCTGTTGCTTTTACTATTATTTCATCACCTACTGAAACTACATCAGATGGTTTTTCAACTCTTTCTCTAGCAAGTTGTGAAACATGAACAAGACCTTCGCAACCTTCCCATAATTCAACAAAACAACCAAAATCAAGTACATCTACAACTTTTCCTGTGTAGATTTTACCTATTTCTACTTCTCTAGCAACATTTTCAATCATTTTTCTTGTTTTATCAATTACTTCTTTATCTGTATGATAAATAATAACTGTTCCATCATCATTTAGATCTACTTTAACTGCATTTACATCATTTACAGTTGTAACATTACTAGCTTCAAGAATGATTTTAGTAATCATATCTCCACCTTTACCAATAACATCTTTAATCTTATCTGGATTAATTTTAAATGTTACAGTTTTAGGAGCATATTTACTAACTTCTTTTCTTGGTTCTTTTATTTGTTTTTCCATTACATCAAGAATTTGCATTCTAGCTTTTTTAGCTTGATCTAAAGCTTCTTTTAATATTTGTTTTGTAATACCTTTTATTTTAATATCCATTTGTAGTGAACAAATACCTTCTCTTGTTCCACCTACTTTAAAGTCCATATCACCTAAATGATCTTCCATGCCTTGGATATCAGTAAGTATTGTATAATCTTTTCCATCTTTTGATGTAATAAGACCCATAGCAATACCAGCAACTGGTGCTTTTATTGGAACACCTGCTGCCATAAGTGACATACATCCAGCACAAATTGTTGCTTGAGATGATGATCCATTAGATTCAAGTATTTCAGAAACAACTCTTACTGTATAAGGGAATTCTTCTTCTGATGGCATTACTTGTTTTAAACATCTTTCACCAAGTGCACCATGTCCAATTTCTCTTCTTCCAGGGCTTCCATATCTACCTGTTTCACCAACAGAAAATTGTGGGAAATTATAGTGAAGCATAAAGTGTTTTTCAGCTTCAAGTGAAAGTCCATCAAGTACTTGATATTCATTAAGAGCACCAAGTGTAGTTATAGCAAGAGCTTGAGTTTCACCTCTTGTAAATAATGCAGAACCATGAGTTCTTGGAAGTAAATCAATATCTGTAGAAAGAGCTCTAATTTCATCCATTTTTCTTCCATCTGCTCTTGATTTTTCATTAACTGTAATTGCTCTAAATATATCATATTCTATTGATTCAAGTACTAATTTTACTTTAGTAATTAATTCATTTAATTCATCTTTATCAAGTTCATTATTTTCTTCTTTATATTTTTCTACTACTTCTTCTTTTACAGCATCAATAGCAGCATATTTTTCAAGTTTATCCTTGATTCTCATAGCTTTATCTAATTTATCTGCAGCAAGCTTTTTAATATCTTCTTTTAATTCATCAGTTATTTCAAGATGTTCATATTCCATTTTTTCCTCGCCTATTTCAGCAATTATTTTTTCTTGGAATTCACATAATTCTTTAACTGCATCATGTCCAAACATTAAAGCTTCAAGCATATCTTCTTCAGAAACTTCTTTTGATCCTGCTTCAACCATATTAATAGCTTCTTTTGTACCAGCTACTGTTAAATCAATATCTGACACTTCTAATTCTGCAGGTGTTGGGTTAATTATGAATTCTCCATTAACTCTACCTACTTTAACACCAGCTATTGGACCATCAAATGGTATTTTTGATATTGATGTTGCAAGTGATGAACCAAACATAGCAGATAGTTCTGGTGAATTATCTGTATCTACTGATAATATTGTGTTTACAACTTGAACTTCATTTCTAAAATCTTCTGGAAACATCGGTCTCATTGGTCTATCAATCATTCTTGCAGCAAGTGTTGCAGCATCTGTTGGTCTTCCTTCTCTTTTAATAAATCCACCAGGTATTTTACCTACTGAATATAATTTTTCTTGATATAAAACCATTAGTGGAAAAAAGTCAGATAAAATATTTGCATTTGGTGAAACTACTACTGTTGATAAAACAACTGTATCACCATATCTTATAAGAACAGCTCCATGGGCTTGTTTAGCGAGTTCTCCATGTTCTACTACTAATTTTCTTCCTCTAAAATCTAATTCAAACGTCTTTTTCATATACTTCTCCTCATTTATTTATTTTAACACAAAAAAACAAATAAAAAAAGCACATAAAGTGCTTATTTTCTTAATCCTAATTTTGAAACGATTTCACGATATCTATTTATGTCAGTTTTCTTTAAGTAATTTAATAAATTACGTCTTTTACCAACTTTCATAAGCAATCCTCTTTTTGAGTGAAAATCATGTATATTAACTTTTAAATGTTCAGTTAATATTTTAATTTCTTCAGTAAGTATAGCTATTTGAACTTCTGGAGATCCTGTGTCACCCTTATGAGTAGCATATGTTTTAATGATATCTTGTTTTGTTTCTGCTTTTAATGCCATTTTATTTCCTCCTTATTTAATTATTCTCCTTAAACTTAGCTACTGGTTGGAGTTTCCAAGTAACCATGCAAAAGGTACGCTTTAAATTATATAATATTTTTCATTTTAAGTCAATATTTTATTATTACTATTATGATTTTCTATTTCTGTTTTCTTAATATAATAATAGTCAAATAAGATTTTACACAATATATCTTCATCTATTTTCTTTCCATCAATATCAATTGTATCTTTATCTGCATCATAATTTACAATATAAGAATCAGCTGATACATAATTAATCATGTCTTTTATTAACCTTTTTGATATATTAGGTTTATCCTTATTTAATTCAAATATAAATGCTGACATATAGAAAAACGTAAGTTCTTCATTTTCAAACGAATCCATTAAACATTCTAATTCTCTATATATAAATTCTAAGTTAATACCCTTTTCATATTTTTCTTTTTCTTCTTCATAAAAACAATTAATTTTAGATAAGTATTCATTATCATCATCAGTTAATTTATTTTGAAGGAGTACTCTTTCACAATCAGGCATATCTAGTACTATTATTGATGAACTTATCAATTTTGCAGCATAATTTTCATCTATAAATTTCTTTTTTAAACTCTCATAGTTTTCTTTTAAAACATTCTTATTACCATCTAATTTTTCAAGCATATAATAATCACTATACATTTGAAGAAGTAATAAATCAGTTAATATTTTACTTTTTAATAATTCATGTGTTGTAACTTTCGCATTATTAAATCTTAGTATTATTCTATTATAATGAGCCCTTACTTTAAGATTAATATCATCTTGAATTAGTTTTAACTGATCTTCATGTGTAAGCATTGAAATACAATCGCTTAGAACAAATTTTTCAAGTAAATATAGTCTTAAAATAGTAGAATGTTCTTTCATACAAAACCCTCCTTAAATAATTTCATTAATAGCGCTAATTAATGCAATTTTACCATATTCATATGTTAAAGAACCTTGCATATATGCAATATAAGGTTTTCTAAGTGGTCCATCACAAGAAATTTCTATTGATGATCCTTGTGTAAATGAACCTGATGCCATTATTACTTTATCTTCATAACCTGGCATATCACCTGGGAAAGGTAAAGCAAATGAATCAACTGGTGATCCTTTTTGAATACCTTGTGTAAATTTAATTAATTTATCTTCATCATTAAATATTATATTTTGTACAATATCAGCCCTATCTTCATTATATTTAGGTTCTACATTAAATCCTAATTTTTCAAGAGTAATAGATGCTAAAACTGCTGTTTTTAAAGCACTTTTTACAACGCTAGGTGCAAAAAATAAACCTTGTAAAATTGATTTATTCATGCCTAAACTTGGTCCTACTTCCTTAGCTTCACCTGGTAAATTAAGTCTTTCTGAAGCAAGTTTTATTAAATCTTTTCTACCCACAATATAAGCTCCGTTTGGTGAAATTCCTCCACCTAAGTTTTTAATTAATGAACCAACAGCTATATCAGCACCTACTTCTATAGGTTCTTTTTTTGATACAAATTCACAATAGCAATTATCAACCATAATAATTACTTCTTCATCTATTTTTTTAATAAAATCTATTACTTTTTCTAACTTTTCAATAGTAATACTTTTTCTTGTAGAATAACCTTTACTTCTTTGTATTTCTATCATTTTAATCTTTTTATTTTTTAAAGATTCTTCAATCTTATTATAATCAAAATCATTATTTATTAAATCAATTTCTTCATAATTAACATTAAAACTTTTTAAAGAACTAGGATTATCTTTTATACCAATTACTTCATGAAGTGTATCATATGGAGTTCCAGTAATACTTAAAAGTGTGTCACCGGGTCTTAAAATACCAAAAAGTGCAACAGTTAATGCATGAGATCCAGATATAAATTGGCTTCTTACTAATGCATCTTCACTTTTAAATATATCAGAATATATTTTTTCAATAATATCTCTTCCAAGATCATTATAGCCATATCCAGTTGTCATATTAAAATGATTTTCAGAAAGTTTATTATTTTTAAAAGCATTTATAACTTTATTACTATTATATTCACAAATATCATCTATTTTTTCAAATTCTTCTTTTAAAAGAAATTCATTTTCTTTTATCATTTTATTTATATCCATATTTACACCACCTTTCTAGTTTTTTCTTTATTATATATTTCTTCTAATAATTCTTTTCTTTTTAATTCTCTTTTTAAATCATTTAATTTGGTAGTAGTTTCATCTTCTCTTTGTAACGATTTAAACGAACCATCTAATTGTTCACTTGATACAGCTAATATAAATTTAGATAAAGCTTTCATATGATTTTTAAACCATTTTTTTTGATTTTCAGTTATAAATTTAGGTAAATAAATAAGCATAAATCCATCAGTAACATGTATATTTACAAAACCTCTTTTAGCTACTTCAGAAGAAGCTTCATATGATGACATTTTATCTATATTTTCAATATTTAAATTATGTTCATTATTAAAATTTATTAGTCCTGATAGATGCCCGTATTTTTCATCTTCAGAAATTTTATAATAAATACTATCTCTTTCTTTTTCATCTTTTTCATCTAATATTACTAATAGTTCAAGCATTAATATCCTCCGTCTACTCTTATTGTTTCTCCTGTAATATAACTTGCATCATCACTAAGTAAGAATGCAACTACTTTTGCTATTTCATTTGGTTCTGCAAATCTTCTTAAAAAAATCTTATCTTCTTCTTTCTTAATAAAATCAACATCAAGTTCCATATTCATTTCAGTATTAACCCACCCTGGAGCAACACTATTAACTAATATATATGGTGCATATGCTTTTGCCAAATTTTTTGTTAAATTTATAACTGCAGCTTTTGATGCATCATAATCAATACTTTCTTCATAAAAAGTATCAATTCCATTTGTTGATGAAATATTAACTATTCTACCAAATTTATTTTCTTTCATATATTTTGCTGCATATTTACATACTAAAAAAGTACCAATTAAATTAACATCAAGAGTTCTTATAAAATTACTTTTAGTTTTATCTTCTAGTGTGCAATCAAGTGCTATTCCTGCATTATTAACTACATAATCAATTCTACCAAATTTATCAACAGTAAAATCAATCATTTCTTTAACACTATATTCATTTGAAACATCACATTTATATGTTTCAGCGACAACTCCATAAGTATCCATAACATATTTTTTAAGTTCATTAGCTGATGCTTCACTATTTACATAATTTATTACAACATTTACACCTCTTTTAGCAAGTTCTATAACTATAGCTCTACCAATTCCCCTACTAGATCCTGTAACTAAAGCAATTCTTTTTTTCATAATAATCCTCCACACACATATAATAACACATAAAAGGATATTTTTCTACTTTTACCCTAGTTTTATAAGGCTTGTAGACGTAAAAGATAGAATCATTATTAATATAGAAATAATATATATTTTATTAAAAATAAAACCAGGATAAATATAAATAATAGAACTAACAATTAATCCTAATATAAAACTATATGTTTTATTATAATTTTTATTTAATAAATAATTAATAAATTTTATAAAAATAATAAAAGATAATAAAGCACCTAAAAGAAAAATAAATATAAATTTGTAATACTTAATAACAAATACAAATGGATTATTAAAAAATAATAAATAGTATTTATATATACCTAAAATAAGTAAAAAAGATGAACTACTTATACCAGGTAGTATTTTACCTAAAATGTATAAAAAACCACCTAAAAATATAGTTAAATAAGAGATTTTTAATGTTGTAATAAAGTTATTATTTATATAAAAAAAAGATAATGAAATAATAAGAGATAATAAGAAATAAAAGATATTTATTTTACCTTTTAATCTACTTATAAAAGGTCTTATACTACCAAATATTAGTCCTATAAAAAAGTATCTAATAAGTATCTCATATTTATAATATAAAAGATACATTACCTTACCAAATATTAATACACCAAGTATAAATCCTAAGAATATTACAAATAGTTTTTTTATTTTAATATAAATAGAATAACTACTATTTAATATAAATAATACATAATCGTATATACCTAAAAACGTAGCAATAACACTCCCACTTATTGCTGGTGCAATTGCACATATTCCAATTATAAAACTACTAAAAAACTTATAATTATTACTCATAATAAATTATATTAAAAAATAAAAAAGTTATGATTAATTAAAATCATAACTCCATTTTACCATTTTTACTTTTCCATATTTATATTTGATATTAAGTTCAGCAACATTTGTAATACTACCAGAAACAGAATCTCTATTAATATACATTAATTGCTTTTTAGTTCTTAATCCAAAATAAATATTATCAGTTATTTCAGCTTGAGAAAGTGCATTAGATGTATAATTACCATACATATAACTACCCTTCTTATTAGTTACATTAAATTTATTAATAACTTTAAGTACATTATCATTTACTCTAACATCTCTAGATAATTTATACTTCCTACTAGTAGATTTAGCACCTACTAAAATATAATCACTATAGTTTTCTCTTAAAGTAAGTTCAAGTCCTTTATAAGTTAATATTTTATAACTAAAAGAATTTTTAGTTTCTTTCTTTTCTTTCTTAGCTTTTCCAAGTTCTTTAATAACTGTTTTCTCGTTATCACCAAACTTTAAGTTATTAACTTTTAAGTCATCAATAGTAAATATTGTTTTCTTATTAGATTTTAAAGTTTGAGAACTATAATCTACTGTTCTATTTAAGATAAACAGTAAAAGAGAAAGCACTAATGCAACTATTACTGAAACAATAAATATTCTTTTTAAAATGTCAAAATTAATTTTATTATTCTTTTTCATATTATCCCTCTTTATTTTCTTTTATTATTATATATCATTAGTGCTGCAATAAGTGCTGTTATTATAGAAATAATTAAACCATATCTTATTAATGTTTGACCTGTTTGAATATTAACTATAAATTCAGCAGTATCACTATTCTTTCTCTTTATTTTAACTGTTTTTTCTTTATTAGTAATTATTCTATTACCATATACCTCACCTTTGTCATTAACAAAGAATGTAGCTACATTTAAGTTTTTACCAAGTTCTTTTCCAGCTGGTGCTTCAGTTTCTACTACTCTATATTGTCCTTTACTTAAGTAATAAATAAATGCAGTACCATTATGAGTTTCAATAGTTAAATTACTTGTATCCTTATCAACTTTATAAACTTTACTTCCATCTTTTAATTCATCTTCTTTTGCTGTATCTTCAGAAACAGTAACATCTTCATATTTCTTTTCAGAATTTAATTTTTGAAGTTTAAATTTAGCTCCATCTAATAATTTATTAAATTCGTCATATTTGAAGAATTGATATGGTGTTGGCATATTTATAAATGTTTTATAAGTTGTATGATCATAAGTATCATTTTCTTTTATTTCAATCATTGACCATCTATCTTCTTCTTTTGCAGGAAGTGAATATCCTTCAGGGGCTTCAACTTCTTCAAAGATATAACAATGATTATATTCAAGATATTGAATTAATGCTTCACCTTCTTGAATTTGTGTATATATTTCTTTTTCATCATTTTCACTATTAACTAGTGTTGTTGAACCAGCAGTTAAATTAACCCAATCATCCATATATTTACTATGTGTAAGTGTACCTGTAAGTTCATTACAATTTTGACCATCACGATTAGTACATGTAGTAATTATATTAGTATCAGTAGTTTCTCTGGCTTCATATATACCTTCATAAACTGTCTTAAGTTTCATAGGTTGATCTTCTCTTGGTTGATCCATTGCTTTAAGACCAGCAACACAAGATTTGCTAGGATCACTAGCTGAATCTTTCTTTTTATAAATTCTAAATTTAGCACCTGTTAATAGATTTCCTTTATCATCATATTTTCTTAGAACAACACTTGTTGGTTTATTAGGAACATCTACACTTTTAACATTAACAGTTTGATTTGTTATTGTAAATGCAGTTTCAACATTTGCATCAGATGGCATTGTGTAATTCTTAGGAGCTACTGTTTCAACTAGTACATAAGTATAACCTTGATTTTCACTAGCTTGTAAATATCTAAGAATAAGTACACCATGATCAGGATGTAAACTAGTTACATAGCAATTAGTATCACCTAAATCATTTGAACACTTATTTTTTCCAGAAGCATCACTATCACTCATTGCAGTATATAATTGATATTGTGTTTCAACATCAGTTTGAGATGTAACTGGATGAGCTGCATTTGTTCCATCTTCTCTATCATTTGATAAATATGCCCTTGGAGCAAACTTAATTAATTTAAGTCCGTCATTTTCAGCATTATCTACATCAATAACAAGTTTTCTTCTTTCTTCATCATAAGTTCCAAAATCTGTTGGATGACAGTTTGGATTATTTTTAGGACAACGATATACTTCAAATGTTGTTGTCTCATCCGGTATCAGATAATTATACTTTCCATCCCTCTTCTCAAATCTAATTCTAGTACCTTTATCATTAATAATATGAGTTGTACTTGAAGTAGTTACTGTACCTTGATCAGAACAAGGAACTGTAAAACATACTTGAGTTGGAGTATCTTCAGTATCTTCTTTTACATAAACTGAATCATCTGGTACCTTTTCTTCTTTAAATGTATATTTATTACCTCTACATAGGTTTTCAATTTTAATATGACCACCACATGTATGAATAGTTTGATTAACATCACCTATATCACCACTAAATATGTCAGCAGCAACGCCAGTAGATAATGATAATCCAGGAACATATCTATATAAAGCATAATCTTTATCAGACTTACAATCAACTTCACTTCTTCCTGCCAAATCTTCTGTTCTATTTCCAACATATATAAGATTTAAAGCAGTTGTACTTTGTCCTTCATAAATTTTAAAATCTATTCTATCAAAATCACTACGTTCTTTAGCATTTTCAAATTGAACATTAGATTCTTTTGAATCTTGATCACGATCTGAATCAATTATATCAGAAGCATCATCGTAATGATAAAAATCTTTTTTAGTAAGCATTACTACAGTTGGTTTATTTACTAAACTTTGGCTAACTTCTTCAGTTTTTGCTGCACAAACTTCTGTTGTTGCAGATTTATTTGAACAAGTATCTATAGTAAATTGATGAGATGAACCAGTACTATAATCTGGATTATAATAACCAATACATGCTCCAGTATTACCATTTGAATTATCACAAGAAGCAGCGCTATTTGGATTTGTACTTGGATTAGTTACATTTCCATATCCAGTAGTAGTTCCAATTTGACAACTTGATGAATCAACTTCTTTTATTGAATAATTACCAAGTGGTAAATGATATATATCAATTTCTCTAGCGTCATTTAAATGTAATTCAGTTGTGGCACCATTAGTACCAGGACCATCAATTGTATTACCTGAATACTCATAAATACCATCTACTAAAACAAATGATAAAGCATTATTTGAATTTTCAGGATATACTTTAAATGTTATTTTCTTAAGTTCTTCAGTTGTTAACTCTTTTAATGTTTTTGTTTCTCCATTAATTGTATATTCAGTTTCATCTTCTTGACTACCTTCAACATCTTCAACATACTTTTTAAATTTAAACTTAGTTGGTAAGTTAATAAATTTATTTGAAGCACTAATTGGTGTAAAATCTGAAGATACAACTAAATTACTTCTACTTTTATAAGAACCAAAAGTATGATACTTAGCTGGCTTAGTTTCAGTTACTGTATATGTTAAAGTTTGACCAGAACCATTTTTATCTTTTAATCCTCTAACACATACTTGACCATCAGTATCTGATAAAAATGTAGTATATGTTCCATTAGAATCTGCTTGATAACAATTTCTTGTTTCTGTACCAGCAACATTTGATGTAGCTACTTTGGTTCCATTATGTTTTATAACAGTACCATCACTATCAGTTAATGTAAATTCCGCTGGTGCCCCATTTTCAGTTACATTTGTCAATAAATTATCATCTTCGTCTACTTTATACCAATTTAGTTTTAAAGAAGCATTCTGATAAGTAAAATCGTTAGTTACATCTACTCCACACCATGTTGACACAGCATTGTAAACTGCAGTATCTCCTTGTCCATGATAACCAGCTGCTGTTGAATCAGACATTGTAAATACTCCTAATCCAGTTTTTGTTGAAGGACTAGCAGAACCGTAACCTGTTGGTGGCGTTACTTCTGTTACAGAGCATGTTGTTGTAGTTCCATTTCTTGCAGTACCAGCATACAATGTTGCTATTCCATCAGTTCCTGTAGTTTTTGTATCAGTTTGACCATTTGAACATGTTGAAGTAAATACAGCTCCCGGTAAAGCCTTTCCTGTATCTTTATCTACTTTTTTCACTTTAAGACATTGATATTTTTTTACATTATATACTTCTGTTGTGTTAGATGATGCTGGACATACCCATTTAAATACACCATCAGATACTTTTGTTAATGTCATTGTTATTGCCTTAGAAAAAGGTATCGTAGTTGACGTTTTACTTGATCCATCAGAACCATAAAAAGTTCCAGAATTATATATTTCGTTACCTGAGTTAACTGGTGTAGTATCATTTGATTCACTAATTGTAAGACCATTTTTTACACTTGAATATGGATATCCAGCCATTGTAACTACGTTGCCAACACTAGTAGAACAATTTCCAGATGAATCACATACCTTAAAAGTTCCATCATTAAAAGATACACCACTTTGATTAACTAAATCTTTCTTAGTTACATTAAAACAATATCTTATTAAAGTATTGTAATACTCACAAGTATTACTAGAGCCTGAAGCACCAGTTGTACATTGCTTAGCTTTACCAAAAGTTGTCTCATAAGCTCCGCTTCCTGTATTACCTGGAGTTGGTGTTGCTGAAGTAAAAGCAACATCTGTTATATTATTAACTCTTACATATTCATAACTAGAGATAGGACTATCACTGTCAAACTCATAATATGATTCTTTTATACAATAAGTTTCAGAAGCATCTAATCCAGTAAATGTAGCAATACCATTTGCATCAGTAACTGCTGTTTTTACATAACCTTCACAATCTTTTGTTGTAGTATTATATGTTTCATAAACCTTAAATACTATATCAGAAACTTTTAAATCAGATCCGGCACCAATTGTCGAATCATAATTATATATACCATAACTCTTTTTCTTCACTTTTAATGAAGCTGCTGTTTTCTTGAACGAAAAATATCCAACTGAATATTGTGAACCGGCAGTATCAGACTGATAAACATAAATTGTCAATGAATTAGAATCAACTGAATAAATCTTAAATTTCATTGATAAACCAGTTTTTGAATTATTATCTTGTGCATGTTCTGCATCAGAACAATATAATGCTAACCAATCATCATAAAATTGAATTGATATAGTTCTTGTTTTTGCATCATCACCAGAACCAACTGTTGCCTTAAACTTTTTATCTTCTAAAGCGCCATTATATCCGTCGACCTTTACTAAGAAATCAAGTAAAGAAGCACCACCTGGTGAAGCCTTTTTTGCATTTTCTAGTGCACTTTTTAAAGCTTTTCTTGCAGTAGCATCAGTCGAAGCATTAAAATAATATTGAGTATTATTTGTACTGCTACAATCTAAACTTGAAGATACTTTACCACCACAATTATAGTTTTTATTTTTCCAATATGAAGTATTAGTATTATTTAAATAATATGGTATTGAGTTGGAATCATGTGAATAAAAATATGGAGCATTTACGCTAACAGTATTTGCATTTTCTTTCATATCCGAATTAGAAACTCCACCATTCACATCAGTAAATGTACCTACAACGTTATATGCAGATTTAGCTTCAACATCTACCAAGTTCAATCCAAAAAACAAAAATCTTTTAATTAGAGCTGCTTTTTTTACTCTTATTTTTATACTATTGATATATGCTGAACTTGTATTTATAATATCAACTGTTCCAGATCTTTGATCATAATAATATTTATCAGTACTCAATGGTTTTTTACTACCATTTAAATAAACTAATAAATCTTCCTTTATAATACCTTTCCCAGTCTTATATTTAAATAAAGATACTTTTGTATTTACTTCATTATTGTCAACATATACCGTCTTTTTTGATTTAAAAAACTTACTTGTTTCAACAGATAATTTAACATTTTTTAAATCATTCTTTTTTACACTGCTTATAGTTTGAAATTTTAATGTAATATTTTTATATTTTTTATATTTTTTTGATTCATAATACTTTTTAGGAATAATTATTCTTCTAGTATTTTTATCAAATTTAACATCTTTTAAAACATTACCATTAATATCATTTAATGCAAAAGTATAATCTTTTATATTATTAAATACAATATCATTTGAGTTTTTTAATTTTACTACATAATTATCTCCAACTTTTTTTAAATCTTCAATAACATGAACATGAAACATCGAATTTTCAACTGCAGGGCTAAAATTATCAAAACTCACATTTTTTGTATCTTTGTTATCTTCAATAAGCATGTAAACTATGTTTATTTTATATTTTCCACCCTTAACTTTTCTTTCTTTATTAAAGGTATAAGTATCAAATATAAAATAAAAAAGAATAATTATTAAAAATAACGATATAATTTTTATTATTCTTTTTTTCATTATGTACCTCCTAGAACCCAATACTTGATTCATTTTCACTAAAATTATAATTCTTTAAATAATCACTTTTTACGACATCATCTGGAATAATTTTAATTTCTATTGCAGAAATAGGTATATCTTTATTACCACTAATCATTTCATTAGTACAATTCCATTCTAACCATTCATTTTTATTATTATATGTTCTATAACATATATCATAATATTTACTAGTTCCATGATATAAAGACATTTTTATTCCATAAATATCATCATCTTCTGTTTTATTGCCATTACTTGTGAATGAATTATCCCATTCTTTATCTAATGTATAATAATTATAAATTATTGGGTTCGATTCAGAAGTATTAATTTGAATTCCTTTTATTTTATCTTTTTTATTACCGCAAGTTGTGCCATTCTTGCACCAACTAGACCAACCACTTTCCTTTGTATAGATTCTGTATTTTATATTCATCACTTTATCATTATCAAATAAATTAACTAATGTAAATAAAGCAATAAATATAATAGCAAAAACTATACATATTCTTTTTTTAGACATTTTCGTACCATTCCTTTTTCATTGCAAGAATTTTAGTATTATTCTTTTTAATATTATCATTCAAAGATAATTCTGCACCTTTGTCGCCTTGAATATAAACTCCTTTATTTTTATCTATATAATTAAATTCAGATTCATCAAATACTGCATCTTCCCCATAAACCCATGTGTTAGGATCAGTCATTATATTTGTTTCCATTATTTTCAAAAAATTATTTTCAGAGTCAATACAATATACTGCTGCAACTTTAAAATTAAATTCGTCATATTCCATTACATATACATTATTACTGCAATCAACACCATTTTTATCAATTACAGATATTTTACCGTATAGACCTAAATATGAATGATCAGTAATATAATCATTTTTAGTTTCATCATATACTAGATTTGATATTTTCCATTTAGAAATACTCTTACTTTTATATTGAGCACTTGATTCTATACTATATGCTTTATTTCTATCAACATTTGAAATAACATTATATGTATTTCCATCAACTGTTACTTTTTCTACTTTACCATATTTAGATAAATCAACTGTTGGTGTTTCAACTTTTGGTTGTTCAGTTGTTTTTTGTTCAGTAGGTGTTTCAATTGTAACTACTCTTCTTTGTTCTTCTGTAGTTGGATCTTCTTTTGGTGTCATTGTATCTTCTTCGATTATTTCTTTATCAGTTACTGTAACTGTTCTTGCTTTAGTCGCTACGTTTTTAGCTAAATCTGTAACTGTATAAGTTATTTTATATGTTCCTTCTTCTGGAAAAGCTACTGAAGTTTTTTTATTATTTAATGTAGCTTTCTTTATTGAATTAGCTATAGTTTTATAACTCTTCTTTCCTTTTTTAACTGTTACGCCTAATTTTAATTTTTTCTTTTTAGTTACATTATCACTAAAGTTTGTTTTAGGAATTGTAACTTTTTCTCCTTCTTCTGCTGTTAACTTTGTCTTTCCTTTAAATGTTATTTTTGGTTTCTTTCTATCTTTGTTGGCCGCCTCAACCTTTGCAGGTTCCACTGGAATAGCTGTAGCTACTCCTGATGAAAGTGTTAATCCTAGAGCCGCCGCAATTAACCCTTTCTTGATTAAAGATGGTTTCATCTTTCTTCCTTTTAATTCTTTTTCATTTGACAAAATATTTTTCATCACATTTACCTCCCATTTCATCATTTTTAATTTTAGCACATTGTCAAGATTTTTTAAAGAGTTTTACGTTATTTTTATATAAAAAAAGAGCAAAAATTGCATTTTTTTTGCTCTTTTAGAAATTTATTTGTGTTTTTGATGAATTATTGTAGTCTTTTAGGTATTCTTCTGTAACTATATTTTTAGGAATAACCTTTATTTCAATAGCACTAATATCATACTTTTTGTTACCATTTATTTGACCATTGCATGACCATCCAAGCCATCCATTTTTGATATTATATGTTCTATAACATACACTATATTTTTTTGCTAAATCTTTATAAATAAATACTTTTATTCCTTGCAGAGGTTTATTATTATTTATTTTTTGATTAGTTAATATATCTTTTGTCCATTTTTTATTAGTATAAAACTTATATGAAAAGTCAGGACTTTTTGTTTTAATAAACATATTTTTTATAGAATCAGACTTATTACCTGATCTAACTCCATTACCTTTAAATACAGTCCAATTATTATTTTGTTTCATAGTTTTATAATTAATATTATAAATACCCGACCTTTGCATATTATCATTAAAATTAATTCTATTATAAATAATTAAAAGTGATAATATTATTATAAAAGTTATAACTAAATATCTTTTTTTCATATGAATACCCCTTTAACTTATATTTTAAGCTAAATCTTCTTTTTTATAATCTAAACATAATTTATATACTTTATCAGTATTTCTTTCATTATTGAAAGAAAATTCATCTACTCTTCCATATACTTTTGGATTTGTACTTATTAAATAATTAAAATCATTTAAATCAGAACAATCTACAAAATTAACATAAATATTTCTTTTTACATTTTTTCCATCAGTTGTCTTTGCAAAAATATTAATATCTATTCCATTTACATAAATATTATTAATAGAAGAATCAATATCACCTTGCACTTTAATAACAATTGAATTTGATATATCATTTCCATCTTTATCAGTTGCAGTTATTTTTCCTAAGTATTTTATAAAATCTAAATTTTTAAATGTATCAGAATATCTATCAATACATAAATATCTATAGTCATATTCAAATGATATAGATGCATCTTCAGTTTCATTATCAGAACTTAAGTCAAATGGCGCAGTTTCATCTTTTCCTAATACTTTATAACCATAATCTTTATATTCTTTATCTGTTAAATCAACCATATTTTTTTCTTCTTCAGTCTTTTCATATGGTTTAGGTTCCTCAGTTTTTGGTTCTTCTGTTTTTGTTTGTTCAGTAGTTGCTTCAGTTGTAACTACTTCTCTTTTAGGTTCTTCAGTAGTTATAGTTATTTCAGTTGTTGGGTCTTCTTTTGTTATTATTTGTTCTTCTGTTATTATTTCTTTATCAGATACTATTACTGTTCTTGATTTTGTTGCTACATTTTTAGCTAAATCTGTAACTGTATAATTTATTTTATAAGTACCATCTTCTGGAAATTCAACAGATGCTGTTTTATTATTTAAAGTTGCTTTTTTAATAGTATTTGCTATAGTCTTATAATTCTTTTTTCCTTTTTTTACTGTTACGCCTAATTTCAATTTTTTCTTTTTTGTTAAATTATCACTATAAGTAGTTTTAGGAATTGTAATTGTTTCTCCTTCTTCTACTGTTAATTTACTTTTTCCTTTAAAAGTTATTTTTGGTTTTTTCTTATCTTTATTAGCAGCTTCTACTTTTGTTGGTTCTACTGGTGAAACATATACTGTTGATAAAGTTAAACTTGCACCAAGCATTGCAGCTAATACCCCTTTTTTTAATAAAATAGGTTTTAATTTTTTTGAATTATTCATAGAAATACCTCCCTGTGTTTCTTGATTAAAATAATACCACATTTTGCTATAAAAATCAAAAAAATGAAAAGATTTAGTATTTCTACTAAATCCTATTTTTTAATAAATTTAATTTTTATAATATATAGTAATATCAATAATGCTGTTATTACTGATAATATTAGACCATATCTTATTAATGTTTGACCTGTTTGAATGTTTACTATTAAAGCAGCACTATCACTATTTTTTCTCTTTATTTTTTTAGTTTCACTCTTATTAGTAATTATTCTATTACCAAAGACTTCACCTTTATCATTAACAAAGAATGTAGCTACATTTAGTGTCTTACCAAGTTCTTTTCCAGCAGGTGCTTCAGTTTCAACTACTCTATATTGCCCTTTGCTTAAGTAATATATAATAGCTGTTCCATTAAATGTTTCAATTGTAGTATTATCAGTATTTTCATCAATTCTATAAACTTTACTTCCATCTGCTAGTTCTTCTTCTTTATCTAAATCTTCAGATACTGTTACATCTTCATAAATTTTTTCTTTATTTAGTCTTTGAAGTTTAAACTTAGCTCCATCAAGTAAATTATTAAATTCATCAAATTTATAAAATTGATATGGCGTAGGCATATTTACAAATGTTTTATAAGTCGTATGATCATAAGTATCATTTTCTTTTATTTCAAGCATTGTAAATCTATCTTCTTTTTTAGATGGAAGTGAATATCCTTTAGGAGCTTCGACTTCTTCAAAAATATAACAATGATTATATTCAAGATATTGAATTAATGCTTCGCCTTCTTTAATTTGTGTATATGTTTCTATTTCATCATTAAATTCATTTAATAAATTAATATGATTTGTTTTTAATTGACTAGGATTTTCTTCATTATTAAGTCCAAGCCAACTATCAACATATTTTTCATAAGTAAGAGTTCCAGTAAGTTCATTACAATTTAGTCCATCTCTATTTGTACATGTTGTAATAACACTTGTATCTGTTGTTTCTCTTGCTTCATATATACCTTCATATACTGTTTTAAGTTTAACTTCTTCCATTACTTGATCCATAGCTTTTAAATTAGGATTACAAGATGTTGTTTCTCCTTCTTTAGCTGTCTTTTTATAAACCTTAAACTTAGCACCAGTTAATAAATTACCTTTATCATCATATTTTCTAAGTACTACACTAGTTGGTTTATTTGGAACATCAAGTTCATCAACCTGTACTTTAGTTTCTGAAATAGTAAAGTATGTATATGCATTTATTCCAGTTGGCATAGTATAATTCTTTGGCGCAACTGTTTCTACTAAAACATATTTATATTTAGCAGGTAAATATCTAAGTATAAGTTCACCTAAATATGGATGAAGATCTTTAACTGCACCATTTTGATTATTTAGTTTTGAATATCTATATACTTCTTTACCAGAATCTTCATTATCACCTGTTATTGTTGCTCTAGGTTTAAAATACATTAATTTAGCTGATTCTTCTTCTGGTGTACATCTATCTACTTCATTACTACATTGATATACTTCAAAAGTTGTTGTTTCATCTGGAATTAAATAATTATATTTACTATCTCTTTTTTGGAATATTACTCTAGTTGGAGTATTTTCCATTACTCTAGTTATTGATTCATCAGTATCAACATTTTCTGGAAGAACATATTTAACTACTGGATGTCCTTTATTATCAAATGGTAAATCAGCAAAATTTAAGTAATCAGGTAATATAAAGTCACCTTCAGTATCTTCTTTTATTTCTTCAATATAATATGTTTCTCCTCTATATAAATGAGTTATTTTAAACTCTCCATTTATAGTTTGAAGTCTAGTTGTTAAATTTTCATTATTTTTATATGGTAAATATCTATATTCACCAGTTTTACAATTATTTGATGAAGCATCTGTTACCACTCCATTTTCTGTACATTTAAGACTTAAGATTTCTCCTTCTTTATTTCTTAGAACAAATCTCATAGAATCAAACATTTTAACTTCACTGTCTATTTTATCAATATCAGTTTCATCATAGTAATCATACATATCTTTTTTCTTAAATATAATCTTAGTTGGTTCATTATCTACTTTTGTAGTTAATGATTCATATGTAATATCATCATCTATAGATGAATCTTTAACAGTAAATTCAGTTTGACCCTCTACTGTTGTTGGATTATAGTATCCATTTGGAGCCACAGTTTCATAAAGTACATATTTATATTTTGATGGTAAATATGCAAGAACAAGTAATCCTCTATCAGTATGTAAATCTTTAACTGCATTTTGGTTTAATTTAGAATATTTATATACATATACAGGAGGTGTAACATTTGTTATATCAGTTGTTAAGTCATTAACATATTCTCTTTCTGTAAAATATACTAAAGTTCCATTGCTTATTGAACAAGTAGAAACATCTTTATCACATCTATATACATTAAATGTTGTATAAACATTATTATACTGATTTCCTTCAGAAGAAGGATCATTAGTTGTATTTACAAGGTCATCAATTAATTCTCCTGTTATAGCATCTCTTTTTTCAAAAACTACTCTAGTTGGTGCATTTTCTATTAATTGAGTAAGTGATCTTTTTTGAATATCATTTGGAACAGTTAAAGGAATATTATACTTAACTATTGGATGCTTATTATTTTTAAGATTCCCTGCTTCACTTTCTACAAGAGAAGTATTATTTATATTATTAGGTAATATAAAGTTTCCTAATGTATCTGATCTAATTTCCTCAATATAATATGTTTCTCCTCTATAAAGATGAGTAACAATAAATTCACCATCTTTTGTATGAAGTTCTTCTACTGTATTTGAGCTAGCACTACCATTTTGTCCAATAAATCTATATTCACCATCTTGTACTTTAGATAATTTTACTATTTGACCATTTTTATTTCTAAGTACAAATGTCATTGAATCAAATATTTCATTAATACTACTAACTTTATCTAAATCATATTTTTCATAATATTTGTAAATATCATCTTTTACAAATTTTATCTGAGTATGAATATTTGTAAAATTATATGAATTATTTGTAGTTGAACTATCATTATATGTTTCAAGTTCTGCATTCTCTCCTTCTAGATTATAGTATCCATCTGGAGCATTTCTCTCAACAACTACATATTTATAATTACCAGGTAAATATCTTAATATAATTCTACCTTTTTCATTAAGAACAAGTCTTGTTACATAATTAGTTACATTTGGTTCATCTGATGTAGTTATATATTTATATACTCTTTCACCAGCATCTTCATTATCATCATCAATATATGCTAAATTATAGAATTTTAATGCTTCTTTTGTTGATGAGTTATATGTACATTTTTGATTTAAATTTGTACATCTATAAACTTCAAATATCGCTGTTTCTTTTCTATCAGATGATTCAGTTATATCATTTACCGTATTTCTATCATCTTTCTTGTGGATAACGAGTCTTGTAGGTGTATCTGATATTACTTGACGATTATTATTACTTACTTCAGTATTACCAATTTTTGGTATTGTATAAGTCACAATAGGATGATTATTTGGTAACCTACTCCATCACCTTTATCAGATGGTACATATCTATATAAACTATAACCACTAGTTGTATTACAATTACCATAGTCACCTACTTTTTGTAGTTTTAAGTATGTATTATTTGCATCTTTTATTTTAAATGTAATACTATCAAATGCTTTTACTTCTTCTTCACCTTCAAAATTAACTTTATCAGAAGGATCTATATAACTATATAAATCTTCTTTTGTAAAATTAATTTCAGTATTAATATTATTTAAAGTTTGAGTTGCTTTTGAATTATATGTATTACTAATTGTAAATTCATAACCTACTTTATCATATTCAGGATAATAATAACCTTTACAGTTTTCACAATTAGCTCCTGAACAGCCTTGAGTATCCGCTTCTTTAATTTCATATGTTCCTATTGGTAAATGTTCTACGAATAACTTTCTATTTTCATTTAAGAATAAATCAGTTACTGCACCTATATTACCAGGGCCATCTGTTAAATTACCAGTATACTCATAAACACCATCTGATCCTAATACAAATGTTAATGGATTAGAAGAATTTTTTGCATATATTCTAAATGGTATTTTCATAAGTTCTTTTGTTGTTAAATCTTTATAACTTATATTTCCTGTAGTTCCGTCAGGTAATTTTGCTGTGAATGTTGTTGTTAATGCATTTTCTGCATTATCATTACTAGTTGTTTTAGTAAACTCAAATTTTGTTTCATAATTAACAAATTTTGTTTCATTAGTTATTGACCTAAAATTCTCGCTAGCCACTTGATTAATTGATGTTTTTGAATCAAATGTATGATATGATGCTGGCACTGTTTCAGTTATTGTATAAGTACCTTCTTCAAGGCCTAAAATACATGCTTCACCATTTGCATCTGAAACGAATTCTGTCGAATCACTAGCATTTGTAGAATAGAAATAACATGTTTTAGTAACACCATTATTATCTGCAAGTGTAACTTTATTACTTTCTCCAGCATGATGTAATTGTGTACTACCTTTTGAAACTGTAAATTTAGCTCCAGCAGCTCTTACACCACCTTCAGTTTCTTTATACCAATTAAGTTTATATTTATAGTTATAAACAGGAATACTTCTTAAAAATCCAGCGGCATCAGTTCCATCATATGTTTCTTGTTTACCATATTCAGAAGTTCCATTAATTAAAGCTTGATAACCAATCGGTGTTCTAATTGATTGATATGCCCCTACTTGATTTACTAATGATTCTAAATCATCATGAATTGATACGGCCATAGCATGTTTTTTAAGTTCACTATAAAAATAATTAACCATTTTATCTTCATCATAATCAGTAGATCCAAAATATGAATCAGAGCCATCTCTCAAGTAATAACCATAATTAATTGCATTTCCTATAGATTGTCCATTATTAGTATAGTAATATGCTCTATTATTAATATAAATAATTGGATATGAATATGAATAAAATGATAATACGTCACTTGAATATGAACTACGTAAAACTTCTTCAGCAAAATATGGTATTCCAGATAATGCATTACCAATGTTTGGATATAAATCTGCATTTCTAAAAGTAATACCATTACTTATTGTTGATTGATTTAAATTAATATTCTTAATCATACTAGAACTATAATAATCAGAAGAATTAGTTTCATCACTTTCTAAGACTTCGTTATTAAGTTTAGTAATTGCTTTACTTAAAGCAGAAACAATTGCTCTTTGAGAGTCTGAAGATCCAATTACAAAATCATAAGAATTATTTGAATATAATGCATCTGAAAAAGCATCATCTTCCAACGTTGTTAAAACATAAATATTAAAATTATTATTGGCATTTCTATTTAAAATCTTTTCTGAATTTGGATATTTATATAAATCATAATATGCAAAAGCTCCATTTGGAACTGAATTAGGTCCAGCTTTATAACTAAATGTACCAGATGAATATACTATTTCGTCAGTTACTTTTTCTAAATAATTTTCAAAAAAACTTTCAACACGATTACTAATACTATTTGAATATATAGTTTCTAAG
Organism: uncultured Erysipelotrichaceae bacterium; assembly: GCA_902789425.1. Classification (GTDB taxonomy): domain Bacteria; phylum Bacillota_I; class Bacilli_A; order RF39; family UBA660; genus RUG13038. The sequence continues at coordinate 41,237 of CADANX010000004.1, read as the reverse complement.
CTATCAGTTGAATTAGATGTACCGGTTTTTAAATTATATAAATTATAAACACCACTATAGTAACTATCTCTATTATTTGAATTTTTTATATAAAAAACATTCTTTCCAATAATAACAAATGGAGCATTAATCAGTTTTTTTACACCATTTTCATATTCATATAAGTTTGAAACTGCATCTTCATCCAAATTACTAAGCATACTTTTCAACATTTTTTTGCTTGAACTATCTTCATTATAACTATCTAATGTATATTCAAATAATCTAATTTTAGTAGGATTAATTGTATAATTTGCACCATTTTCATTCATTTGAGCATGAATTTCGTTTTCGCTTCTAATATTGTTATTAACTTCACTAATAGATGTTGCAAGTTTTGTTTTAACATCACTACTCATATTACCTGATTTTCCAAAGAAATATACATTTAAATTGTGATTATATGAAGAAGCATTAACACTTTCTTCCAAATGGCTTTCATTAAATGAATAATCATTTGTATTTTCAGATAATAAATCTGAACAATATTTATCATAACCAGATCTATATTCATGTAATTGTTCCTTAGGGATTTTTACAGTATCAGCTGCAGCTGTATATCCATCAGGAGCCTGAGTTTCTCTTATATAATAATCCTGATATGAAGTAAGACCTGAAATAGTTGTTAAACCGAATTCATTACTAGTAAGACCCGTTTTTATAACATTAGCACAATTTGGATCACTACATAAGTTATATGTTGTAACTTTGTTACTTACTTTTCCAGTAGATGCAATAGTTGAACAATCAATTGAACCATAATTTGGATTTCTTTGTCCAGTTTCTTGTGCTTGAGTACATAAAGAAGTTTTTGATCTGATTACTTTATCAGTAATCTTGTCTTTTTTAACTATTCTTGTACAATACTTAACATGTTCGTTTATAGCTTCGCTTGGAGTACCCACCGAACAATATGCACCTGAATAATTAGATGGATTGGCATATGAAGCCTCATATTTAACCGCTATGTGATCATATTGATTTCCTATATAATGTTCTGCATTAGTACTTATTTCTTTCCATGTATAAGTTGCATTAGGATCAGCCGGATAAGGTCCAAATGTTACAATTGAACTTGATGGTGTTGTATATTTAACTTCACCTGTAGATGCTTGAAATCCTATATTTGATAAATCAGATCCAGATGTATCTGATTTTTTTTCTACTGAAAAGCATTCATATTTTCTATAATTCTTTATTGGATTATCTGCATCTGATGAATAATTTCCATTTTCATCAACATGATATTTTAAAGTAACTATTTCTTGCCTTATTCCATCTTCATTTTTTGCATCATCCTCATTTAAAGTAACAGAATGACAAGATGTATCACAATAATAATAACGATTATCACATAAAGTTTCTTTTACTCCATAAGTACCATATGGAAGCTTATTAAAATTAACATTAGAGTTTTCATTTGTTACTTTTTGGTCTTTTGCAACTACAGAGCAAGCAGTATCTTCATATAACGTAAAACCAAAAGTTCCATTTTTAGGTGTTTCTTGATCACGATTTCCATTATTATAATAGTATTTTTTTACACTTATTGTTCCATAATCTTCATCCCAAACAAATTTATAAATACCAGCTGGTTTTTGTGTAAAAAAAGCTTCATCTGTAGTAATAGATATAATTACATATTTATCGCCTTTCGCAATCATTTTAAATGTCATATCCATTTTTGCATTTATTCCACCTTGTGTTCTATCATGCTCAGCACAATACATAAGTATAAATGTATTAGCAGGAATTGTTGCATCTTTAATTTCTCTATTTGAAATATTAGCAACAAAATAATCTTCGTTTTCATTATATTTAACACATGTTTTATCATTGGTATTACAACTTTGATAAAAAGTAAAATTATCAATATCTTTTGTTACAGCACTTTTAAGTTTTCCTGTTGAATTACTATTTGAATCTGTTGCTACTATACTAGTGTCACCATACCAAAACGTATTTCCATTCGCATCTTTTCCTCTATATGCAACAGGTACATTCTTTTTGTTACTACTATATGTATTACCTAAATTAGGATTTTTATCAAGTTTTGTAACAGATGACATTTTTGCATAAGAAGCAGCAAGAACATCTTTTACATTTAATAGAGTTGATACCAAATTTCTTTTATATTTTATCTTTACTTTTTTTATTACAAGTGGAGATAGCTTAATATCAATAGTACCTGCTTTTGAATTAAAATCAAACATTTCTTCAGGTAAATTTAAAAAACTATCATTAACATTTACAATAATATCTTTTTTTGCTACTGATTTTTGACTGTTATATTTATATATAGAAACTGTTGTTTCAGTATTATATCCAGATACTTTTGTTTTTTTCTTTTTACCATTTACATAACTAACGATATTATTTGATGTAACATCTTTTTTATTCATTTTGGAAAGTATTTCCATTTGAACTTGTGATTTTCTTTGAGTTTTTTTGTAATACTTTTTAGGTATTTTTATTTCTCTTGTTTTTTTATTATAAATGCACCCGCTAGTTTTTTCTGCATATAAGTTATTTTTAGTGAATAAATACTCTACTACATTATCTGTCAAAGGTAAATTAGGTAGTTTTCCAACAAAATAATTTCCTTTTTGAGTTAATTCTACATTTACATCTGGAATAAAATCTATAAAGTATTTTTTATTTTCTCTTACAGCATTACTTATACTTATTGTTTTTGGAGCTTTAGAATCAACGATAACATAAGTGATAGGCATAGTAAACATATTGCTTTTTACTTTTTTATTTGAAGAAATATTTTCAACAAATAAATTTATTGAAACAGCAATTATAGAAAAAATAATAAAAATTGTTAATAATTTCTTCTTACTCATAACTACCTCTTATTATTATATTACCCTATTATAATAATACAATAAAACGCGTAAAAAGTCTATAAAATAAAAGAAATTATAATAAAAAAAATATGGAAATAAATCCATATTTTTTATTCTTTATAATTTTCACATACTAAATCTAAATCTTTTATGATTTTATTAATATTTTTCTTATCTTTAATTCTAGCACCTGAAGCATATTTATGGCCACCACCATTATATTTTTCAAGTACTTTATTTATTTCAGGTCCTCTACTTCTTACGTTAACTTTAATAACACCTTGTTTTATATCTTCAGTAAAGAATACCCATGCTTTAATTTCATTTATATTATTTAAACTTGAAACAATATTACCACTACTTGATGAATCAACATTAAACTTATTTAAAATTCTATCAGTAATTTTAATATAAGCAAGTCCATTTTTTGTAACTGTAATATGTTCTTTTATATAACCTTCGAATCTAACTTCATCAAGATCTCTACTATATAAATCAAAATATAATGAAGGAAAATCAATATCAAACTCTTTTAATAGTTCCATAACAACTTTAAAAGTGTTTATATCTGTAGAAGAATACATAAATCTTCCAGTATCAGATACAATTCCTAAAAATAACTTTTCAGCAGCACTTTTAGTCATTTTTAAATCTGTTTTTTTAGTTAGATCACATATCATTTCACATACACTTGATTTATTATCATCAACCCATGAAATACTTCCAAATTTATCAATTTCAGGATGATGATCTATTTTAATAACTTCTTTAAACTTAGTTATATCATCTACTCCATCTATTCTTTCTAAATTTGGTGTATCACAAACAATTAGAAGCGAATCTTTTATATCTTTTTCTTCTAATTTATCAAGTTTACCCATATACTTAAATTTAGATGAATAAACGCCTATAACTGATACTTTTTTCTTTTTAAAAGTATTTTCAATTATTTCTTTAAGTCCAATAGAACTACCAAGCGCATCTGGATCTGCACCTATGTGTCTTGCTATTACTATTTTGTCATATTCTTTTATTTTTTCATAAATCTTATTTATCATTCTTATCAATCTTTCTAATCTAATAATTCTAATGTATCTCTTGCCATCATTAATTCTTCATCTGTAGGAATTACGTAAACTGGAATTTTACTTTCTTCAGAGCTTATTAAACCTTCTTCTCCAAGAATAGTTTTTTTATTTACTTCTTCATCAAGGAAAACATTTAAGGCTTTTAATCTATCACATACATTTTTTCTAACATATGAGGCATTTTCTCCAAGACCTGCTGTAAAACAAATTGCATCAGCACCTTCAAGTTCAACAAAGTATTTAGCAATATAACCAGCTATAGAATTAAACATAACTTCACTAGCAAGTTTTGCATCTTCATTACCTTCTTTTAATGCTTTTTCAACATCTCTCCAATCATTAGAAACCTCACTTATTCCAAGAAGTCCACTTTCTTTATTTAATTTACTATCTACTTCTTCTAGAGTCATACCTGTTTTATTCATAATATATGGTATCATTCCATAATCAATATCTCCACTACGAGTACCCATTACAATACCAGAATTTGGTGTGAATCCCATAGTTGTATCAATACATTTTCCATTTTTAACAGCACTTAATGATCCACCTGAACCAATATGGCAAATAATTAATTTTAAATCTTCTTTACCTAGTATTTCAGCTGCTCTTTTTGAAACATATTTATGACTAGTTCCATGGAAACCATATTTTCTAACACCATATTCTTTATACCATTCACTAGGTACTGCGTATATAAATTTATCTTTTTCAATTGTTTGATGAAAAGCAGTATCAAAAATAGCTACCTCAGTTGCATTTGGTGTTAATTTTTGAAAAGCTCTTACACATAAAAGGTTTGCAGGAACATGAAGTGGTGCTAAATCTTTTAATTTTTCAGCTTCAGTAATTACATCTTCAGTAATTATAACTGAATTTGGATATTTATCTCCACCATGAACAAGTCTATGACCTACTCCTTTTATTTCATCTAAAGATTCAATTATATTATTTTCAAATAATTCATCTATTAAAATATTAACTGCATCTTCATGATTTTTAATTAATTTTTCTTTCTTTATTTTTTCTCCATTTAAAGTTATAGAATAAAAACTACTTTTAGATCCTATTCTTTCTACATAACCTGATATTAAAACTTTTTCTTCTGGCATTTCATACATTTTAAATTTTAATGATGAACTACCTGCATTTACTGATAATAATTTCATAAGTACCTCCTTTCTCATTATACAACAAAAAAAGAAAAGATTAAATCTTTTCTTTACATTATGGCATTATATTTTTACTAGAAATTGTAATTACTGGTCTTATAGCTTTTTGTGAAGTAGCATTTTCATAACTAACAACACCATTACTAACGCATTTAGCTTTATTATAATAATTATTAGTTTCAACACCATAAGGATTATAATTTGTTTCACTACTATTTGTAATTGCATCAGTATCATTATCATAAATACTATGAGTTGGAACTCTATTATCTGCATTCATTAACCAATAAGTACCATTTAAGAAACTAGCATTTGCATTATTACTTTGTTTAACTTTATTAAACTCAGCCTCTGTTAATAATCTTACTTTTGATGTTGTAAATATATTTGATTGACAGAATCCTTGACTTTCTAATATTCCACCATTAGATGCAGTTGGAAGTCCAGATGCATCATCACATATTACATTATCTTTAAGAATTGATAAGTTAAGTGTATTATTTTGTTGGAAACTATTAGTTTTTGTTTGACCAACCATTGAATTATTTAAATATGTATTAATTTTAGAAACACTCCATTTATAAGTAGAAGTTGTATCTAAATGTGACATAGTTCCAACACTATCTTTTGTAATTAATGTAAGTTCTTGTGGTGCTGTATCACCAACTGCAGAAACTACATTCCAAGTAAGACCTGCATATTCAACTTCATCACCTACATGATATAAGTTAGGATCAATATTTTTATCTGCTGTTAAAGTTTCTGGAATATATTCTTCAATTTCCATAACAGTAACAGTATTAATAAATGTTGCTGCAGTTTCTTGTCTTGGCATATCAAGAACTAATTGTAAATATCTTGTTTCACCTGGTTTAATTAAATTATCTGCAAGTGCTATACTTTGAAGTCTATCACCTGTATTAATCCAATCTTTATTATAAGGATCATTTGAATCAAATGTTAATCCTTTTGGAATATCTTCATCAACTAATTTAATATAACCAGCTGATGTAGAATCATTTGTTAATTTAATTCCATAATATACTCTTGCTGTTGCTTTTAAACTATTTTTAACATCTATTTTTACTTTTTTCTCATTATTATAATTAAGAACTGAATTACCATTTGTAGTATTTAAATCAACTTTTGTAATATATTTAGATACTGCAAAACCAAATTCTTTTCTAGATATTAAACCTAAATTCATATTTTCAAGTGATTCTGTTTTAGAATTAAGTATTAAATCATTAATTCCATTTAATTGAGAATCTTTATCATCTATATTTCTAACATATGCTATTTCAGCAATACCATTAGTATCATCTATTTTATACGCATCAGAGTCATGAACTACATCTTCTGTTGCATAACGTAGAGTTACATCATAATTAGCAGAACCATAGTTAATTCTAACTAAATATTTACCTCTATCTAAATCTTTGAATTTATAAGCACCTTTTTTATCTGTATATGAACTACTTACTTTTGAAAGTTTTCCTTCATCATTTATGAAATAAAGTGTTACTGGAAGATTTGGAACATATTGATCTCCATCTTCTTCAATACCATCCTCATCCATATCAATAAATACTCTACCTGAGATATTTCTACTAACCATTCTAACTTCTATTTCATTAGATGTTACATCAGCTTTCTTTTCAGTACCACCAACGAAATTATTAATAAATTTTTCTGAATATTTATTTGAAGTTGGTTTAATAGATACTTTAATATTATCTAAATAAGAATCTTTATTAATATGTAAATTAGTTATTCTAAATGCAGTTGCTGATACATATTCATCAGTTATATTACAATCTTCAAATGTATTTGTATTATTTTTAGTTTCAGATTTAAGCGTTTTAGGTGATTGTTTTGAACATTGTACTACTGCTGCACCTTGTGAATCAGGCATTGTTATTTTAACTTTATAATTTCCTGTAAAATTAGAACCTAAGCTATCACCTTTATATGGAAGAATATCCATAATTGTATAGTCTTCAACTGGATCATTTTCACCAGTATTATTATAAGCAGTTATTAAATAACTAAATTCTTTTTTAGGTTCAACTACAGAACCTTGGTCACCTACTTTTAATATAGGTATAACTGTTTCAAGTCCAGTTGCATAAATAGTGAAGCTTCCACTTAAATATCCAATAAAGCTTGTATCTTCTTCACCATTAATATTTACTGCTTTTACTGAACTATATACAGTAAGTGCATTATTACTTCCTTTTAATCTTGGATCTAAGTTTGTTTTAAAATAAATATCTTTTATTTTTTGATTTGGTTTAGTATAAGGTAGTGTATAAACTAAAGTTTTTCCATTATTTAAAACTTCTGGAGTTCCAAGATCTGAATCTGGTATATAATTTAAACTTTCTGGTAAAGTAATAGTTACTTTTAAGTTATCAATATACCAAACATCATCTGCACCAACTTGTTCATTATAATCTTCAATTATTGTTGATACTTTATATGTAATTGTTTCGTTTTTACTAACATGATAATTTGTTTTAACTGTACCATCAGTATTTTTATTAGTAACAGTTACAACTTCTCTTGAAGTGAAATTAACTATTTTTAATGAATCTCCCCAAAGACTATCTGTATCAATTGAAGTTACATCATTACCAGCATATGTTGTTTTTCTATAGTTATTTGGATCAGTTATACTATTTTCATTTCCTGAAAGTATTCTTGGTGCAAAATAACTAACATTATTTCCATCTTCTGTTTTAGACATAGCTACTGCTGTTACTTGGTGAGTTTCAGTAATATCACTATTCATATTTCTAACTCTTAATCCAACTTCAACTGTAATAACAACATTATCAGGAAGTTTAACTCCATCTTTTGTTTCAATTATTACTTTTGTAATTGGATCTTCAGATTCTTCTTCTGTTTCTTCATTTGTTATTTTAGCTTTATAAACGCTTTCATATGTATTTTCTGTTCCTTCATTAGCTGTAATACATGGTCCACCATATAAGTTTTGAATTTGATCTTTATTTAGTGCACTTAAATTATTTGGACAAGATATACTTGCTCTTTCATTTTCATTAACAAAATCATAATTTGTATTTACTGAGTAATTTGAATTATCAAACGAACCTGTTACAAATTTAACATCAAAATCAGATTCTTTAAGACTTGTATCACCATCAATTTTAATTCTTACATTTCTTTCATCATCTACTGCTACTACTCTAAGAGCATCTGTATCGACTTTTATTATTTCTTTAAGTCCAGAATCGGACATTGTTTTCTTATAATTTAAAGTTGTTTTAAATTTGAATGATGTACCTTTAGATAATGAAGAATAACCATTTACCTCTTCTCCATTTTGATTTCTAGATATTTTTACATCACTCATATCATAAAATTCACCTTTTAATGAGTAATCAGTGATTGCATAAAATTCATTATTAGATGTTACTTCACTTACACCATTAACACTTATTTGTTCATTCTTTAAATCAGTTGTAGTAGTACTATCTACTGACATTGTTGGATAAATAGTATTAACACCATCAGCTGTAGTTCTTTCAGAGAACATAGTAATTGCATAAGTTCCAAAATAATGTTCATTATTACCAATATTACTATTATCAGCATTTAATTTAGTTTCATCATAAGTTATATTATAATTTGAAATTGTTCCTGTATAAACATCATTATCACCAGTTAGTGTAATTGTTCCTGGAAAAGTAGTTTTTCTAGATGTTTCTGTATCAGCTGAATAAGGTGAAGCAAGAGCTACTGATTCAACATTACCGTTAGCACTTGGTGAGTATAATCTAACATTTTCTGGTAATACAGTTCCTCTTGTTGTTCTAATTGTAACTGGAATATCACCAGTTGGCATTACTAAACCTTTTATGCCTTTATTTGGTTTATTATCAACATTTACCATTTTTAATCCAAGTACATAAGTTATATATCTACCTGTTTTATTATCTAAAGTAATTTTTTGTCCATCTGCTTGTTGAGCTTTTAAATCAAAAGTAACAGCTCCGTTTGCTTTTTTAGATGTAACAAAAGTTGGCATCATATTACTAAATCCAGTTGGTGTTGTATCATACGAATTATTTTCACCATCATAACCATAATTATGAATATCTCCACTTTGGTTACCTAGTGAAACAACATAGTTACTATCAGTATTAGTTGATTCTTGAATTTCAAATTTAGGATCTATTGTAGATAAATTTGGTGCACCTAGAACATATAATGTTATAGCACATTCATATTCAAGTCCATCTTCAACATCTATACCTTCAAATTCATAATTATGTGTAGTAGAACCAGCTTGTTCTTTTTTTCCAAAAGAAACATATTTAGCTTCTTCTGCAGATAAAGTAACAGTAAATTTAATCTTTCTATTATCATACATATCACTTACATCATTTTTTCCTATTGGTTGATATCTAAAGTGATAAGTAAGTGTATCAAAAGATCTTACTACTCTGTTAGAAGCTTTATTATCATCTCCAGGCACTGTATAATTACTATCTGTTGGCACATCACTCTCATTATTTGATCCATTATCAAATGATTGAGCTGAATCAAATTCACCTGAACCTGTGTCTATGCCTGTAATATACGCATATCTAATTTTAATTTTATTTGTTCCATCATTTGCAGCGTTTGCAATTAAAAAAACAGTAAAACTGCTAAGTATTGCAATTAAAGCTACTGCAACACCAAAAAAAGTTTTTTTACTCATATTTAACTTAAATTTCATACACTCACCTATTTTCATATTAAATTATATCATTTATAGAATTTATTTTCAAGAAAATAATAAAAAAAAATAACATAAAAGTTATTTTATTTTTAAAATTAAATTTGCAATTATTACTGCATAAACTGCAACTATCATTACTAGTATAAATATATCTGCAAATCCAGCTTTTTCTTCATTGTTTTCAAGAGCTAAATTTAAAGTTTTTGATTGTTCTTGAACTGGAGCTGCTGGAGCTACATTATCAGGTGTAATTGGAGTTTCAGGAGCTTGACTTACACCACCTTGCGCAAGTTTAGCATTTACATTACTTATAAAAGCTTGTTTTGCTTGATCAATTACTTCACTAGTATATGTAATTCCATATAAAGATGCACCATTTGCATATACAAGTACATTATTAAACGCTTTTTCTATTTCAGGATTAACACCAGTATATGGCATATTATTATCATTAGCAATAATAATACCTTGTTTATCATATTTATATAATTCATTTGGTAAACATTTATTTTCTTTAGCTGCTAATACTACAGCATTCATACTATTTTCTGTAACAACAGAAATAGCTTTATTTATATCAACATTACCATCAGGTGTAGAAGCAAATGATTTGATTACAGCATCTAAAGTATTTTTACTATTTAGATCTGTAGTGCTAGTTTCAAATAAAGTTTTTACATCATTAAGTGATACGTTAGTATTAATAGGTTCCACTACTGGTGCAGGTGCTACTGGGGCAACTGGTTGAACTTGTGGAATTTCTTCTACTGTTGGAACAGATTGAACAGGTTCTGGATTAACAGCTTCAACTGTAGGAATATTTTCAACTACAGGTGTAGCTACTGGAGCCATTACTTTATTCCAATCAAAAGTTCCGTTTTCAAGTTCTTCTATTGATACTTCTTCAATTTTATCTTGTCCATTAGGTAATTTAGTTTTAATTGCTACCTTACATGTTTTTTCATCAATACCACTTATATATTGTTGTTTATCAGGGTTATTTTTATAAAAATCAATTGCTCTTTTTTTAAATTCTTGTAAATTCATTTCACTAGTCTCCTATTCTTATAAATAGTATATCACAAAAGATATTTAAAAAAAAGAGTTTTTTACAAAAAAATGCACAAAAGTGCATTTATCTAGAATTTCTACTATTTCCCAATTTTCTACAATTATCAGTAGTTTTTTTAGTAGTTTCATTATGTGATCTACAGTTATTTTCTTCACATGAATCTGTCTTTTGTTTTATTCCAAATTCATTTGCTATTTCCATTTTTTTAGATTGAATATTCTTACAATTATTACAATTGTTTTTCATTTTTTTTGGCACTATTTCACCTCCTACAGTATTATTTTGGCTTTACACTTCTTATTAATACTGGGAATAATTACCTAAAAGAAAAAAACGCATTATTGCGTTTATTTATTTCCATTTAAAACTTCCATTATTCCATCAACTTTAGCTTTAGCTTGAGTTAATTCTTCTTCAAGTTCAGTTCCTTTTTTAGTAAGTTCTTCATTATCTTTCTTTAAAGATAAAGCTTCTTTTTGTTTTTCAAATAAATCATATTTAGTCTTAGATAATTCTTCTTCTAAAGCATCTATTTGAGCTTGTTGTTTTGAATAAACATCAAGAAGTACTGGTTCTACTTCACTTTTAAATTTAGCAGCATAGTCTTCTTTTTTTAGCTCAACTTTTATTGGTTCTTCTACTTTCATTTCTTCCTCAGCCTCTATTTTATCCTTTTCTATTACTTCATCAACTTTTTTAGTTCTTGCTTGTAATTCTTCAAATGTAGGAATATCAATTGGAGCAGGTTCTTCTACTTTTACTTCTTCTTCATCTAATTTTAAATCACTAATTGGGATATATGAAGTATCTTCTTTAACTTCTTCTTTTTCTTCAACTGTTACTTTAACATTTTCTTTGTATTTTTTAGCAATTGTATCAGCAAATTTACTAGATACTAAAAGTTTTTTAGGTTTTCTAATAGATATTTCTTCACCTATAATATTTAAATCACTTTCATTTTCTTCACTTAATTTTTCATCTTCATCTTTTGCTAAAACTTTTAATATATTTTTAATTTCATCCCATTCAGTTGTAGTTTCTATTTCTTTATATGAATAATTTCCTTTTTCACCAGTAATTCCAGTAGAATAAATTTTAATCATATCGTTTTCATTAATTTCACCATAAGTATAAGTAATATAATTAATACCGTTTATTAATTTGAATTTAGCTAAAATACTTGCTTCTTGTCGAATTCCTTCTTCATTTATTACATAAAATAATTTAGTACTATCCATTAATAGACACCTCTTTCTCTATTATTACTATATATTGTATCATACATTGTTCTTTTTAGCAATAAAATATTTGCAATCATAAGCACATTTATTTTTTAAATAGTCTTCTAGTGTACTAAATTTATTAATTATATTTGCTTTTTTATTCTTATCATCATAGAAACCTTTTAATCTTAATTTATCATATGCAATATCACCTACTACATAATCAAATTCATTAAAATAATCTGTACATTTTAATTTAAACATTTCTTCATCATATGCATTTTTATAATCTTTTATTATTTCATAATCTATGTCATTTACTTTAACTCTTTTATTCATTTTCTTCACCCATTTTTATTATATATAAATTGTTAATTATTATCAATAGGTATACTTAATGATGAATCACTTAAATTTCCATTATAATATTCTGGTACTTTACCTTGTAGTATTTTTATTGCAACAGGTACATTATTATGTATTTTTATTTCTTTTGATCTAAATGGAATTATTACTTTTTCTGTTACTTCAACATGAATAAATACTTCAACTATAGCACTATTAATTCCATAACTTTTTGTTTTTGTTTCAATATTTCCAGTAGCAGAACCTATCATGCTTATTTTAACAGGTATTTTAGGTCCAATATTTGAAAGTAGTGAATTTTTTGATGCAGCACCAATAGGTATAGATGTAATTACTCCATTTTTAAGTTCTTTAATGTTATATTCATCTTTATTTATAAAACTTATATCATTAATTTGTCCTCTTTCTATTTTTTTTAAATTATTATTAATAATACTAAGCACTTCATTTAATACTTTATTAACAATTATAGGATTAAAATCAATATGAGATACATCACCATTCTTATCATTATTAACAATAAAAATATCATCTTCTTTTAGTATATTAATTACATTTTCATTAACTGAATTTTCCATAATAACAAGTGCCATTTTTTTTGCATCTATTTCGCCTTCGGAAATAAGTACTTTTAAGACATTTTTATTAATATAATTAATAAGTAAATATATGCAAATAATTATTAAAACTAAAAGAATAGTAATTACATTAAAAATATTATGTTTCTTTTCTTTTTTTAATTTCATTTTCATATTATATTTTATGATAAAAAAACTGATTTATAATAAATCAGTTTAAAGTATATGTTTAATTATTATATAATAACATCCAACTAAAAGTATGATAGTAAAAATAAATATAAGTACACGTATAATAGTACTATTTCTTTTAATACCATCTTTTACAGTTTTAAGACCTTCAAAATCTTTTGTTTCAAACATAAATGTATCTGTACTATATTCTTTTGAATCATCATCAGCCTCTACTTTAGTAACCTTAGGTGTTGCTACTATTTTTTCTGGCATAGCTTCTTCCATTTTAGTTTTTGTTTCATCAGATATTGTATTAAGTAAATCAAGTGCCATACTTGCTGTATTGTTTAAATTAGCTTTTGTACCTTCTTTTGCACTAATATCTACATTAGTTAAAGTATTCATTATATTAAGTAATTCGGATTCTTCTTTAACTAAATCATTATACATTTTTCTAGTCTTAGATAATTCTTCTTGTAAATCTAAATTATTCTTAAATTTAAAGTTTTCTATTTTTCTTTTTTCATTAGCTTCTTCTATAATATTTCTTTTATTTTTTGCTTCTTTTAACACTTCATTAATGTCATAATTTTTAACAGGTTCTTCTTCAGGTTCATCTTTTATACCATAATATGCTTTAAGTGAATCAAATGAGTCTAAATTATTTACTCTAGTAGGTCTTTTTTCATTATCTAGTATTTGTTTAATCTTATTAATATCTATTTCATTAGAATCATCAATAACTACAGTATTAGTGTAATTAGTGTCTTTATATAAGTCATTATATAAATCTTTATTTTTAGATGATCTAGTACTATATTTTTCTGTTCTTGACTCCATAAAAATTCACCTACCTATTATAAATATAACACAATTTTTATTTTTTTTAAACAAAAAATGATTATTTATAGTATAATAAGAGTCAAGGAGAAAAGTATGAAAGTAAAAATAAATAATGAAAAATGCCTAATATGTGGTATGTGTGCAAGTATGATGAATGAAGTTTTTGATTTTAATGATGAAGGGTTACCTGAAGCAAATAATGAAAATATAACTGAAGATAACACACAAGAAGTAAAAGAAGTTATGAATAATTGCCCAGTTGGTGCAATTGAAGAAATACATGAAGAAGAATAATCTTCTTTTTTGATTTGTAAAAATTATGAATAACTCAATGAATTATTATGAACTTCTTGGTGTAGAAAGAACTTCAACAGCTGAAGAAATAAAAAACGCATACAAGAAACAAATGAAAATATGGCATCCGGATAGAAATAAATCTGAAGATGCAGTTAGTATGTCATCTAAAATAAATGAAGCAAAAGAAATTTTACTAGATGAAAATAAAAGAAAAGAGTATGATGAATACTTAGATAAAAAGGTTAAAGAAAATTATAATAGATATACTCAAAATAAAAAAAATGCAGAAAGTACTAATAATGAATATAAAGAATCAAAAGTAACTAAATGGCAATATTTAAATGATTGGCTTAATTATGCTAATTTATCGTTTACAAGAAAAATGATTGGTTTAGTTGGTGTATTATTAGAAAGCTTACTTTGTTTAGTTATTAAATATTTATTAATACTTATATCTTTTATATTATTCTTTTTAAGTGAACTTATTATTTCACTTTATTCATACCTAGCTGTAATAATATTTGCATTTGGATTTATCACTATAGGTAATTATGTTATTAAAGGATATAATCAAAATGATATACTTTTATATAAAACTTTTATTGGCACTATTTTAGTATTTTTACTTAGTTATATTTTTCCAATAATAGGGACTAAATTATTGTCTGAAAAAATATTTAACTTTTTATATAATAAAATAGATATATCATTATTTAAAATATGTGTTGGGTATAATAAAAACTAACTATTTTTTAGTTAGTTTTTTTAATTCATTTACTTCTTCTAAAGATAAGAATCTATATTCTCCTGATTTTAATTTTCCAAGAGTTAAGAATTCATATCTTTCTCTTTTTAATTTAAGAACATTAAAATTAAAAGCTTCAAATATTCTTTTTACTTCATGATTTCTTCCTTCATGAATAGTTATTTCTACAAGAGAAGTATTTGTTTTAACATCATATCTTTTTAATTTTACTCTATCAGGAACACATTTATGGTTATCTAGTACTACACCATTTTTTATTTTTTTAATTATTTCACCTGTAATTATTCCTTCTAGTTTAGCAATATAAGTTTTCTTAATATTATTTTTAGGACTCATCATTAAATTAGCAAAATCACCATCGTTTGTTAATAATATTAATCCAGTAGTATCGTAATCAAGTCTTCCTATAGGATAAATTCTTTTATTTGTTTTAATTAAGTCAACAACAGTTTTTCTACCTTTTTCATCTGATGAAGAACAAATAACACCTCTTGGTTTATTTAATAAATAATATTCTTTAATATCTTTTTTAATAAGTTTTCCATTTATTTTAACTGAATCATTATTTTCTACTTTCATTCCAATTGTAGCAACTTGTCCATTTACTGTTACTTGTCCATTTTGTATAAGCTCTTCAGCTTTTCTTCTTGAACAATAACCTGAATCAGCTATATATTTTTGTAATCTTTCCATAGATTAACCTCCAACTTGGTTAATAGTATATCATTTTTATTCTTTTTACGCAAAAAAAAAGGACTTTACTACTTAACCTTTACGTAAATATATTCTTTATGAACTATTTTATTTTTAAATTTAACTTCAATATAACCTACTTTATTATCCTTTTTTATAGATTTATATAAATATGCTTTTTTACTAATTAGTTCTTTTTCATTATCTTTTAATAAATAATAATAGTTGTTTTTTATATATAATTTATTTTTATACTTTTTATTAGCTATTTTACTTTTCCTATTAATAATTAAATACTTTTTATAATTATTAAAAGCATATTCATATAATCTTTTATGAGTATCAAAATCATCCGGATCATTAAATGTTACAACTATTAGATTAACATCATTTTTTGATGCGCTAGTAACTAAAGTTCTTTTTGCTTTTTTTGTATAACCTGTTTTACCACTATTTGCATATTTATATTTAAATAATAATTTATTCTTATTAGTCCAAATATAAGTTTTATAATTTGTTTTAATCTTAATCTTTTTTGTTGATGAAATATTTGCAAATTCATAATTATTCATAGCATACTTCATTAAAAGAGCCATATCATATGTTGTGGATAAATTACCTTTTTCTTCATCGAGTCCACTTGAATTATAAAAAACAGTATTTTTCATTCCTATTTCTTTTGCTTTTTTATTCATTAGATAAATAAATTTTTCGTGTCCACCAAGATATTCCTCAATTGCAATAGCAGCATCATTCCCACTTCTTAAAAGAAGTCCATAAACTAGATTCCTAAGAGATATTTTTTCACCTACACTAATATATATTCCAGAACCATATGATTTTAGTACTTTTTCATTTATTTTTACTTTATCTTCTAGTTTACCTGATTCTATAGCTATAATAGCAGTCATTATTTTAGTAGTTGATGCAATTAAATGCTTATCATGAATATTTTTTGAGTATATTACTCTTCCAGTATCTTTATCCATTAAAATAGCATTGTTACTAGGTACAGATAATGCAAGTACTTTTATAGGCATTAATAATAAAATAATTAATAATATTTTTTTCATATTAAAATATATGAGTATAAATAAAAAATAGACTAAATAATTAGCCTATATAAATACCATGTAATTTTTCAAGATCATTATCACTTAAACTATCTATTTCCCATTTACCTTTATCATCTTTGGTTAAATTAAATTCAATTGTATAGGTTACCTCATCTTTTACTTTTTCCATTAAAGATAATTTATAATCTTGAAACTTATCATTATCAAGTTTCTTATTTTCATCTAAGAATTCTTCTTTATGTTCGAGTAAATACTCATCAGCATTTTTTGATGCAGTTCCATAATCTAATACTTTGACTTCGACCTCCACTACTGCTGAATCTGATTCAGTTATTTCATCTGTTACTTTATATTCTAACTTTTTATATTGATTAAGCATAAGAGTTTTATATCTTTCTTTATATTCATCTTTATCAAAAGCTGCATCTATTGTTTCTTTTAATTGTGATACAACATCATTATGCTCACTTTTATATTTGTTTAAATAGTTTTCAACAGTTTGTTTTGGTGTTAGATTCATATTTAAAGAACAACCACTTATTAAAATAATTAATAACGATAATAATATTTTTTTCATAATGCCTCCTTAAGTATAATTTTTACTATATTTTATTTTTTATACATTATTTATAAACTAAATTAACTATTTCATCAAATTTATTAATTCTATCATCATAATTCTTTATTATATTTAATAATTTTATATAAATTTTATTAATGTCATCACTTTTTTCTAAATATATTTCATAATAAATGTATTTTAAAAAATCATATTTTTTTTGTATCATTATTTTATTTAATAGTTTTTCTAATTTTTTAATTCTTTCTTTTTCACTTCTTGTTTTAAATGATAAATTAATTCTTTTCTTGTTTAAAACTTTATAATCTATAAAAGTATTTTTAATTAAAGGAAGCATATTAAGTACATCATTTTCTTCATCTATACTAAGACTACTTTTTTTAATCACTTTTTTATTTTCATCAAGCATTAATGCAAGTACTTCTTCTTCATATGCAAGTAAGAAAGAATACTTATTTATTTTTACTGAACTTGGACTATATATTTCAGTTTTATTTTTTATTAAATTAATTAAATCATTATAAAAAATAACATTATTATTTTTTATATCTAAAAAAGTATTTTCTGATACTTTTATTAAAGGTATCTTTAAAATAAAAATAGGATTATCTTCATCTCTCCATTCATAAAAACTTAAATATTCTTTTTTAAAATTTAAAGTTATATCATAAATAAAATTCATCTTTTCCTCCAAAATCAACCATAGTTATAAACATCAAAAACATACCAACAAAAATATTTAAACACTCTATTCTTCTAGTTATAAATTTTACATATTCAAAAAAATTATACCCAATACTTAGTAAATTCAAATAGAAAATAATATATGTACAACTAATAATTGTTAAACCAAAACCAAATAAAAACATAAAAAATTTTAAAGCCAAATTATATCACCTATAAATATTGTATTTATTATTTTTAAAATTTATTATATAATTATAATAAGAGGTGATAAAATGACAATAATAAAATATGTTTTACTTGGAATATTGCAAGGATTTACTGAACCACTTCCTATTTCATCATCAGGACATTTGAGAGTTTTTAAATCATTTTTAAATGATGAAGTATTAAGTGATTTAAACTTTGAAATAATTGCTAATTTTGGTTCACTTATAGCTATATTATTTTTATATAGAAAAGAGTTAATAGCCATTATTACAGACTTTTTTAAATACATAAAAACTAAAAATAAAAAATATAAAGCAAATTATAATTATGCATGGATGATTGTTATAGGAACAATTCCAGCTGGTTTAATTGGTATATTCTTAAAAGATATATTAGAATCATATTTTACAACTAAACTTGTTGGACTTATGTTTATAGTAACAGCACTTCTTCTTTATATTTGTAAGGATAGAAGAGGATATAAAACTAAAGAAACAATGTCATTTAAAGATGCTTTAATAATTGGATTATTTCAAGCTATTGCATTAATACCTGGTATAAGCCGTAGTGGAACTACAGTATTTGGATCAACACAAGTTGATTTAGATAAAGAAACAACATTGAATTATACATTTATGTTATATATACCAATTAGTTTAGCATCAATGGTACTTGGTGTTAGTGATTTAGTAAGTTCTGGTAATTTAGGTGATTTATTTGTACCATATTCACTAAGTATGATAGCATCTGCGATAGTTACTTATTATTCAGCAAAACTATTTATTAATGCATTTAAAAGTAATAAACTTATTTATTTCTCAGCATATTGTTTTATACTTGGTTTAATTGTATTCTTAGTATTCTAAGAATACTTTTTTTATGCAAAAAAAATGACATTAAATTATGTCATTTAAAACTTTTATTATTTCTTCTTTTATTTCATTTGGAACATTATTTATAACTTTATTAAAGTTTGAAAAAATAATTAATTTTTTTGCATCCTTTTCACTAATTCCTCTACTCTTTATATAAAACAATTTTTCTAAATCTATTTTACCAGTAGATACTCCATGTGATCCTTTTACGTCATCTTCATGACAAAGAAGCATTGGAAGTGAAATTGATTTTGCATTTTCACTTAGTAAAACACAGTTTTCATTTTCTTCACCTATAGAATTTTTACAACCTTTTATAAAATCAATTGTACCTTTAAAATGTTTAATAGCATTACTAGTAAGAGCACCTTCTGAAACAATCTTACTTACTGTATTTTCTTCTTTATTTTCAGCATAAAAATTCATATCAATTTTATTATCTTTTTTACCTACATAAATATTATTAAGTTCATACTTAGAATTCTTATGTAAAGTTGATGTAATATTTGATATTTTATTTTTAGAACCAATATCAATAAAATTTAAAATTACTGATGAATTTTCATTAAGCAAACTATTAATATTCATAAAATTAGATGATTCATTATTTAAATTATTTAATATTGTTACATTTGTATTAATATTTTTACTCGTATTAATATTTATTTTTACATTATTATATACTTCTTTATCAGATATATATTTAATAAATATATTTGAATCATTTTTTATATTAAAATTAATTTCATTTACAAGAATATCTTCATTAAATATATATTCAAAATAATTATCTTTATTTTCTATATCTATATCCAATTTATAACATTTATTAAAATTAATACCAATTTTACTTTCAAAAGAAGTAGTTATAGAACTTTTTATATTATCTATATTAGTTTTAAATTTTGAAAACTCTTTTATTTCAGGAATATTTATATCTAATTTAAAATCATTAATATTATACCCTTTATTAGTTCTAATAGGAGTCTTATTTAAATTATATTTCATTATCCAATACTCCCTTCTAGTTCTAAATCAATAAGTCTATTCATTTCTACCGCATATTCTACAGGAAAAGATTTAGCAATTGGTTCAGCAAAACCTCTAACTATTAATGATTTAGCATCTTTTTCACTTATTCCTCTACTCATTAAATAAAATATTGCTTCATCTGATATCTTTCCTATTTTTGCTTCATGAGAAAACATTACATCATCATTTAAAATATTACATACAGGAATAGTATCTGATTTTGATTTATTATCCATCATAAGTGATTCACAGTTCATAAGTACTTTTGATTTTAAAGCATTTTCTTTTATTAATATATTACTTCTAAAAGTACATATTCCTCCATCTTTTGAAATTGATTTTGAATTAACTAATGAAGAAGTATTTTTTGCATTATGAACAATTTTAACACCAGTATCTAAATTTTGTCCTTTTCCTGCAAAAGATATACCTGTAAATTCACATTTAGCATTTTCTCCATTTAAAATACTCATAGGATAAAGCATTGATACTTTTGAACCAAACGATCCTGTAATCCACTCTATTTTTGCATTTTTAGAAACTATAGCTTTTTTTGTATTTAAATTCATCATATTTCTAGACCAGTTTTCTATTGTTGAAAACTTTAATGATGCATTATCATTTATGAATAATTCAACACATCCTGCATGAAGATTTAATTCATTATATCCAGGAGCAGAACATCCTTCGATAAATTCTATAGATGAACCTTCTTCTAATACTATTAAAGTATGTTCAAATTGACCTGACCCTTTTGAATTTAATCTAAAATATGATTGAAGTGGTTTATCAAGTTTAACACCTTTTGGTACATACACAAATGAACCACCTGAAAATAATGCATAATGAAGTGCTATAAACTTATGATCAGAAAGAGGAACTGCTTTAGAAAAATATTTTTTTACCAAATCAGGATAATTTTTCATAGCATCATCAAAATTAACATATATAACACCTTTATCTTTTAATTCTTCACTAATATTATGATATATCATTTCTGAATCAAACTGTGCACCTACTCCAGACATTGATTCTCTTTCTGATTCTGGAATACCAAGTGCGTCAAATACATCTTTTATTTCATCAGGAACTTCTTCCCATGAATCATTCATCTTAGAATTTGGTTTAACATATGTTGCAATTTTACTTATGTCTAAATAACTTAAATCAGGTCCCCATGTAGGATATTCAAGTTTATAAAAAAGATCTAGTGCTTTAAGTCTTATATCAAGTGCCCAATCTGGTTCACCTTTTTCTTTAGATATTCTTCTTACAATTTCTTCATTTATACCTATTTCTTTTTTTATTGAATTATCTTTAGCTTTTTTATTATAAATATTTTCTAAATCATCTTTTACTAATAATTCTTTATTCATTATATCCTTCTTCTTCAATTTTCTTAGCTAAAGATCCATCACCTGATTTTATAATTTTTCCATTTTTTAATATATGAACATAATCTACATCTAATTCTTTTAATATTTTTGTAGAATGAGTAATTATAAGAACTGAATTATTTTCATTTTTAAACATTTTAATACCTTTTGATACTATTTTAATTGCATCAACATCAAGACCTGAATCAATTTCATCAAGTATTGCTAGTTTTGGATTTAAAGTAAGAAGTTGAAGTATTTCATTTTTCTTTTTTTCTCCACCTGAAAAACCAACATTTAAATCTCTATTAATATAATCTTTATTAATTTTTAATTTATCCATATTTTCTTCATTTTGTTTTGAAAAATGAAATAAATTAATCTTTTCATCAGATACAGAAGTCTTAGCTGTTTTAAGAAAATGAGCAACACTTATACCTGGTATTTCTTCAGGTGTTTGAAAAGACATAAATATTCCTTTTTTTGCTATTTTATCTGTAGACATATCATTAATTATTTCACCATCGAATTTAATAGTACCATTATTAATAATATATTTTGGACTATTCATAATTGTGTTTGCAAGAGTTGATTTACCACTTCCATTAGGTCCCATAATAACGTGGATTTCACCCTTATTAATCTTTAAATTTAATCCTTTTAATATTTCTTTATTTTTATCATCTAATGCAGATGTATATAAATTATCTATTTCTAATAACATATTACCACTCCTTACATAAAATCCTCTAGTGTTTTACTATCTATATAATTATTGATTTCATCGTATAAACCATCATAGAACTTAAACGTTTTACAGTTATTTTTATTCTTACAAAAAGAATTATTAGTAATACAACTAATTGGTGCCATATCACCTTCGGTAAGTCTTAGAATATCGCCTACATTATATTCTTTTGGTTCTTTTTTTAATTTATAGCCTCCATTATTACCTCTTGAAACATCTAAAAAATCATTTTTATTTAACATCATCATTATTTTTTCTAAATATTTAAGTGAAATATTTTCATTTTCAGATATTTCTTTTAAAGGCATATATGTATTATTTTTATAATTTTTTGCAAGATCAATCATAATTATTAATGCATATCTTCCTTTTGTAGATATTTTCATATTATCAACTCCATGAGTATTATACTACCTTTTTGGTAGGAATACAATATAAAAAAAAACTAAATAATTAGTTTTCTTCTTCTATCTTTTTAATTTTTAATTTAATTAATACTCTTTCAATTGTATTTTTACCAAATATCTTATCTACTAATCCAATTCTATTTGTTAAATATGTATAGAATCCTAAAGTAAGCAATCCACAAACACCAAGTTCAAAGAATGTAATAATATATGTACTATGAATTACTTTAACTAATAATTTATATAAAATAAATTTATCAAATAGAATTACTTTTAATATAAACATAATAATTGCTGCAAAAAATGTATTTATTAAACTATGTGTTAAAACATTCCAAATATGTCTATACTTAAATTTATATCTTCTTTTAAGCACTATAAATATTATCATAATCGAAATAAGTCCACCTATTAATGTTGCAATTATTGTACCTAGATATGGTTTAAAATTAATTTTATTTAAAAGTAAAATCATTGGTATATCTAAAAGTGAATTAACAATGACACCAGCAATTGTATTTAGATAAACTATCTTATATCTTTTCATTCCTTGAAGCATCATATTAGATACTAATTGAATTGAAAATACTATACTTATAATTGATAAAATACATAGTATTTCAGGCCCATATATACTTTCACCATAAAATATATAATAAACAGGTTTTGAATATATAATTAAAAATGCTGCAAGTGGAATACTAATAAATAATATAGTATTAACTGCCTGATTAAATTTATCATTAAGAGCTTTAAAATCTTTCTTAACAAAACTACTAACTACAAATGGAATAATACTTGTGCATAGTCCTGTTGCAAGTGCATTAATAATCATACATATTTTAGGCGTCCAAGTAACTATAATACTTGCTATATATTCACAGTCTTTTGCTCCATAACCAATCATATATAAACCTTTAAGTATAAGTTTCATATCAATCATATCATATATATTTTGAGTAATTGAAACTATTATAATTGGTATAGCGTACATTGTAATTTTTTTAATTATTTCACTTTCTTTTACATTTGCATCTTTTATACTAGTTACATTTCGTCTAAAATCAGCTTTATTCTTATGAATCTTATATTTCAAATATAAGAATGCAGCAAGACCACCTAGTACTGTTCCAGATAATGCAAATGATACACCAACTGGTACTGAGAAATGAAGTAAATTAATAGCTACATAAGATCCTATTAAAACTACTGCTATTCTTACTACTTGTTCTATTAGTTGTGAAACAGATGAATTTGCAACATATTTATTTCCTTGAAGATATCCTCTTGTTACACTTAAAAATGGAATTACAAGTAAACAAAATGATATTGTTCTAATAACAAGTTTAATACTTTCGATATTAGTTGCACCATCTAAATCTTTTACAAAGAAATTTCCTAAACTTCCTGCAAAAGTAAACATTATAATAAATGCTATAAAGGAAATACATGATATAACTTTATTAGCAACTTTAAATGCTTTTTCTCTTTCGTTAAAAAGTTTGAGTGTATTATATTCCGCAATTATTATACTCACAGCTGTAGGTATACCACTAGTTGATATATTTAAAAACAAATTATAAACATTATATGCGTAAGAATATAAGACACCACCACTAGTACCTATTATTTTATAAAAAGGAATTACATATACTGCGCCAAGTAATTTTGTAATTAAAATCATCGTGTACGCAACAAGCGTTCCTTCAACAAAACTATTCTTTTTCATATCTTACCTCATTATAATTATACCAAAAAAAAAGATATAAAACTATATCTTTATATCATTTTATCAATATTATTTGGAACTCTGTCATTAATAACAGCATTAATAATTTTCTCTTCTTGTTCTTTTGATACATTTTTACCTGTCATTTTACTTAAATCTCTAATTACTTCTCTAAGTTTATTTTCATCTTTCATATTATCACCTTGAAGTTTTTTTGCAAGTGATAAAATAGAATTTTTATTTACACTTGTTTTATCCTCTACTCTTTTAAAAAAACTATCACTAAAATTCATAATCCACCTCTAAATTATTTTATGAAACAATTATTTTTTTGTGAAAAAAAAGAGATTATTCTTTATCTCCTTTACTTTTAAAATTAATAACAATTGGTGTACCTTCAAAGTCAAAGTTTTCTCTTATTTTATTTTCTAAATATCTTAAATATGAGAAATGAACAAGACCTTTATCATTAACAAACAAATCAAATTTAGGTGGCATAATACTTGTTTGTACACCATAATAAATTTTAAGTCTTCTTCCTTTATAAGAAGGAGCTGGATTAAGTTCATAAGCATCTGATATAACATTATTAAATGTAGATGTTTTAACTTCTTTTCTAGAATTATTATATACTTTTATAATTTCAGGCATTAATGTATGTAATCTTTTTTTAGTAAGTGCACTTAAAAATACAATTGGTACATAACTTAAAAATTGAAATTCAGCTCTCATCTTTTCAGTAAATGATTTAATATCATTTTTATCTTCAACTGTATCCCATTTATTAACAACAAGTACAAGTGGTTTACCTGCATCTAGTGCATATGATGCAATATGTTTATCTTGCTCAATAATACCTTCTTCTGCATTAATAACAAGTACACAAACATTACTTCTTTCAATTGATTTCATAGCTCTTAAAGCACTATATTTTTCTACATTTTCATATATTTTACCTTTTTTACGTAAACCTGCAGTATCAATAGCAATATAATCTTCATGATCATATCTAAATCTTGTATCAATTGAATCTCGAGTAGTTCCAGCTTCATTACTAACAATTACTCTTTCTTCATTTAATAAAGCATTTACTAGAGAACTTTTACCTACATTTGGTCTTCCTATTAAACAGAATTTTAAAATATTTTCTTCTTCATCAAATTGTTTTTCAAATCCCTTAGTAGCTTCGTCTAATAATTTATCAAAATTAGTACCATGTTCACCACTTATTGGAATATAATGTTCAAAACCAAGTTCATAAAAATCGTATAAATTTTCTTTAGTTTTTTTATTATCTACTTTATTAATTGCAACAATTACTTTCTTTTTAGATTTAAATAATATATCTCTAACTTCATAATCATTTTGAGTTAAACCTTCTTTTCCATCCACAACAAAAATAACAGTATCAGCTTCATCTATAGCTATTTCTGCTTGAATTTTAATTTCTTGATTAAAAAGTTCATTACCTACATCAATTCCACCTGTATCTATTAAACTAAATTTTATATTTTTATGATCTGCAACACCATAAATTCTATCTCTAGTTACACCAGGAGTATCTTCAATTATAGATATTTTTTTACCAATTATTCTATTAAATATAGTTGATTTACCTACATTTGGTCTTCCAACTAATGCTATACTAGGTATTTTCATACACATCACCCTTTTTTCTTAAGGTATTATATCATAAAAAGACAAAAAAAAGAAGAATTAATCTTCTACATTGACATAGGTGTATTATTTTGTTGTGATTGATATATTTCATTTAATTGTTCTTTTCTTTCATTATAATAAGCCTTTATCGAGCTCAAAGTACGAAGATCATCAAAAATAGTATCACCTAATAAGTAACGATTAAGCTCTACTTTTTCCTCTTCATTTAGTAGTTTCATTTCTTCATCAAAAACTATTGTTTCTCTTCCATTTTTCCTATAATAATCACCTAATTTTTTTTGATCAGATTCTAATCGTCTTTTATCTTCTTCTGTTTGCACAAAACTTGGTACATCTATATCATAATGTTTTGCAATTGTTTTAACAAATTCTTCTGTTGCATAAAGAACTGGTACATCTTTTGCCATATTTTTTAATTTTTTATATTCATCATCTTCTTTTGAAAGATGGATTCTTGACACTTGGCAATTAGTATCAAAGTGAACTGTTTTTACGCTTCTAGCTAATAAAATTGAATCACTAATAATTTCTCTTTTTACTCTTTCATCAATATTTTCAATTAATTTAAGATATGCTGATATTTTTCTATCAGCTGTATTATTAATGTATTTTTTCTCTTTTTCGTCATTAATTCCATTTGATTCAAAATATTCATCTGTTTGAGTTTTTTTCCAAACTTCTATAGCATCTCTATATTCTTTTAATAAATCAATTTTTATTTCATCAAAAGTCTTCATCTTATCACCTCTATGATAATTTTAATAATAATATTAGTATATTGTCAATAAAAAAAAAGAAGAATTAATCTTCTTTGTAAACTATTTGACTTATTAAATCTTGAACTTCTTTTTTACCTGTTTTTGTTCTATTAGAAAATAATATAAGTTCATCTTCTTCTTTTATGTCTAATGTTTCTTTTATTAAAGCAGTTTGTTTATCTCTTAAATTCTTACTAACTTTATCTATTTTAGTAGCTATTATTACTACTGGTAAGTTATGATATTTTAAGAAATTATACATAAGTTCATCATCTTGAGTAGGTTTTATTCTATAATCTACAAGCATAAAAACTTTTTCTAAATTATCTCTTACTTCAAGATAATCCTCTATCATTAAACCAAATTTTTGTTGTTGTTCTTTACTTACATTAGCAAATCCATATCCAGGGACATCAACTAAATAAAAATCTTCATTAACATTATAAAAATTCAATGTTTGAGTTTTACCTGGTTTAACAGACACTCTTGCATAGTTTTTTCTTTCAATTATTGAATTAATAAAACTACTTTTTCCAACATTACTTCTTCCAACTAAAAGAAATTCTGGTTTATTATCGGTTGGATATTGACTTCTTCTAACTGCACTAATAGTTAGATCAACACTTTTAATAATCATAAAATCACCTTTGAAATATTATAACAAATGCGAATAAATAAATCAAATCTATAAATATTCTTTTAGTTTTTCTATCATATTTGTTTGAAAACTAAGAAATTCTTTTGCAAAATTAAGTTCTTCACTATCAACGATATTTTCATAATCTTTTATTTTCTTTTCCATGTTAATAGTTCCCATAGATATACCTTGTATAAGAAGATCTGACATAGATGAATCACTATTATCGCTTATTACCTCTTTTTTTATACTCATTCCAGCCATTACTTTTCCCATAAGACTATTCTTTTCTATAATACCTTTATTCTTCTTTATTAGTTCTTTTGATTTTTTCTTATATGATTCATATCCTTTTTTTATATCTTCTAAAATACTTTTAATTTTATTATCTTTTTCTTTTAAATCTTTTTCTAATTTTTTAAGAGTATAACAAGACATCTCTGCATCTTTATAAATATGTTTATATAATTCTAATTTTTCATTCATTTTTATTCCTCCATTTATATAATGGAAAAAATATAATTATTTATACAAAAAAATGGTAAATAAATTACCATTTAAAATTAGTTACTTCATCAATATCTATACCTGTTTCACCAATAGTACTTTCATGTTTTTTAAGCATTTCTTTTGCATATTTAATTAGTTCTTCTTTATTATCAATATCTACATATTTACATACATCAAGTACTAGATTATATCTATCTATTTTATTTTGAACTCTCATATCAAATGGAGTTGTAATAGTACCTTCTTCCATATATCCATGAACATGAACTTTTCTATTATTTCTATTATAAATAAGTTGATGAACTAATGATGGATATCCATGAAAATTAAATATGACTTCTTTATCTGTAGTAAATAATCTATCAAATTCTGCATCTGATAAACCATGTGGATGTTTTTTATTTGACTCAAGTTTCATTAAATCAATAACATTTATTACTCTTACTTTTGTTTTTGGTGAAAACTCCTTTATTAATTTAGTAGCAGCAAGTACCTCAAGTGTTGGTGTATCACCAGCTGCTGCTAGTACAACATCAGGATTAGGATCTGATGCAAAGTCCATAATTGAAATACCTTTAGTGCAAGCATCTATTGCCTCTTCTTTTGTATACCACTGAATTGATGGATGTTTTGATGCAACTATTACATTTATATAATCTTTAGTTTGAATAATATGATCAAAACATGAAATTAATGTATTAGTATCAGGTGGTAAATATATTCTAGTTATATCTGATTTTTTAGTTGCTAAATGATTTAGAAATCCTGGATCTTGATGAGTAAATCCATTATGATCTTGTTGCCATATATGACTAGTTAAAACATAATTTAAAGATGATATTGGTTCTCTAAATGGTAATTCTTTAGTAACTTTAAGCCATTTTGCATGTTGTGATGCCATGGAATCTACTATTCTAATAAATGCTTCATAACAATGGAAGAACCCATGTCTTCCTGTTAATATATAACCTTCTAGGGCACCTTCACAAATATTTTCTGATAAAAATGAATCTATTACTCTACCACTTTCATTTAAGTATTCATCATTTTTAAGTATCTTACTATTCCATTGTCTATTAGTTTTTTCAAATACATGATTTAATCTATTAGATAATGCTTCATCTGGACCAAATATTCTAAAATTATTTTTATTAAGTGATATTACTTCGCTAATATATCTTCCCAGTTCCATCATATCACTAGCTTTAGTTTCTCCTTTTTTTACATCAATCATAAAATCTGTCATTTTAGGAGTTTTAATATCTTTTAATAAAAGTCCACCATTTGCATTTGGATTAAGTCCCATTTTATTTTTAGGAACCATATCTTTAAGTCTTTTAATTAATTTTCCATTATCATCAAATAACTTTTCAGGATGATAACTTTTCATCCAAGATTCTAATTTTTTAATATCTTCTTCAGTTTTTATTTCAAAAGGGACTTGATGAGATTTAAAAGTTCCCTCAATTTCTTTTGGACCAGTCCATCCTTTTGGTGTTTTTAATATAATCATTGGATAGTATTTTTCTTTTTTAGTTTTTATTTTATTAATATCTTTAACTACTTTATCTAAAGTAGATGCCATCTTATTTTGTAATTCATTTTTGTTTTTACCACTTACTATATAAGGATACCAACCACAACCTTCAAAGAAAGACACTAATTCAAAATCAGTCATTCTTGCAAACACAGTTGGATTTGCAATTTTATAACCATTTAAATGTAGTATTGGAAGAACAACTCCATCTTTTTCTTTATTTAAAAATTTATTTATATGCCAAGAAGTAGCAAGTGTTCCCGTTTCAGCTTCTCCATCACCTATTACTGTCGCAGCAATTAAACTTGGATTATCAAGTACTGCACCAAATGCATGAACAAGACTATAACCAAGTTCTCCGCCTTCATTTATTGATCCTGGAACAGATGGTGCAACATGTGATGAAACTCCTTTTGGAAAACTAAATTGTTTAAATAGTTTTTTCATTCCTTCAGAGTCTTCTGTAATATCAGGATATATTTTACTATAACTACCTTCTAAATATGTATTAGAAATAAGTGCATTTCCTCCATGTCCTGGACCTGAAATATATATCATATTTAAATCATTTTTCTTAATTATTCTATTTAAGTGCATATAAATAAAATTTTGTCCTGGCACAGTTCCAAAATGACCTACTATTCTATTTTTAATATCACTTTTATATAATGGTCTTTTTAATAGCGGATTATCAAGTAAATATAATTGACCAACGGATAAATAATTAAGTGCATCAAAATAATCATTTAAGTTTTCTAATTCTTCCCTTTTTAATACATTTTTCATTTTTTCACCTACTTATTAGTATTCTCATAATAGTTTCTTTCAGATAATTCTTTACTTAATAATTCTAATTCTTCATTGTCTTCATTATTTAGTATTTCCTCAATTTCATAAATAATTGAACTTAAACTAGAATATTTTTCATAATCTATATCATTTCTTTTTAGAATTTCCATATCTTTCTTTCTAAGATATAAATTATCATTAATCTTTTCTAAAAAATTATCACCTAAATCAAGTTCTTCACAAATCTTATTAATATATTCTTTATCCATATTTCCCTCTATTATAATTATACTAAAAATATTGAAAAAGAAAAGAAAAAAGTTCTAAAAAGAACTTTTAACAAACTATTGAACTTAGAATAATTGCAAGTAGTATATATAATACAATTATTGTTAAATATCCATTACCACATTTTTTAACTGGAGCACATGGTGATGCTTGATTGTTAATAGATCCCATTATAATCCCTCCTATCTAATTATATATAAGCACCTATTATGATTACGAGTAAGATGAAAAGTACTAGTATTATACCAGCACCATTAGTATAAGAATGTCCCATATTAATTCCTCCTTTTTTTGTTATTCATGATATTTTATGGTTATTAATTAAAATGTGTGATAATATTTTTAAAATTATTGTTTTTATTTTTTATTTTTGCTATTATATAAATGTACTAATTAAGGAGGATGAAGAATGAGAAAGAAAATATTGATGTTTAGTACTATATTTATGGCTACCCTTTTATTAGTAGGATGCGGTAGTGCAAAATTAAAAAATGGGGAGGAAGTGGTTTTTTCAGTAAATGGTAGTAAGGTATCTAGTGATACTTTATATAAAAAACTTAGAAATAAGTATGCAAAAACACTTATGATTGATGTTATCGATCAAAAAATACTTGATAAAGTTTATAAAGATGATAAAGAAATTCAAACACAAGTAAGTAATTCAATTGAATCAATTAAAACTCAATACAAAGACAACTGGGAAGAAACATTAAAAGGTGCTGGATTCAATAATGAAAGCGAACTTGAAGATTATTATCGTTTATCATTTGAAAGAACAAAAGCTATTGAAGATTATATAAAAGAAGACATTACTGATAAAGAAATCAAAAAATACTATAACGAAAATATAGTAGGTGATATTAGTTGTAAACACATTTTAATAAGTGTTAAAACTGAAGGAGATGATTCATCAACTGGTTTATCTGATAGTGAAGCAAAAGCTAAAGCTGAAAAAATTATTAAAAAATTAGATAAAGGTGAAGATTTTTCTAAATTAGCAAAAGAAAATTCAGATGATACTGGATCTGCTGAAAAAGGTGGAGATCTTGGTTATTTCAACAAAGGTGAAATGGTACAAGAATTTGAAGATGCTGCATATAAATTAAAAAAAGGAAAATATACAACAAAACCAGTTAAAACATCATATGGTTATCATATCATTTTAAAAACTGATGAAAAAGAAAAACCAACTCTTAAAAAAGCTAAAGATACAGTTATTGAAAAATTAATTGAACAAAAGAAAAAGGACGAACCAACAATTGAAGTAACTGCTTTAGAAAAATTAAGAAAAGAATATAAACTTAAATTTAAAGATGCTAAACTAAAAAAACTTTATAAAGAATATATTAAAGAACAAAAAGAATCAGCTGAAAAATCTGCTAGTTCATCACAAAACTAAAAAGAATTCATTACGAATTCTTTTTTTATTTTCTATAACCTTTTGCCATTAACTTTTGTTTAATTCTCATATCAAGTTCAAATCCACTATATTTTTTTGAATACTTAGCATATAGTTTTTGATACTCTTTTTCATAGTCATTTGATAAAGTATCTTTATTTGATAATATTTCATTAATCATTTCTTTTTCGTACCCAAGATTAACAAAATAAGATTCAATTTTATACTTTAAAACATCACCTGTATAATTCTTAAATTGTTTAATCTTTTTTTCTATTAATTTATCTAATTTATCATATAGTAATTCTTCATCTATAACTGAATATTTATATATATTATTTTCATCTAATCCTAGTTTAATAAGTTCATTTATTATTTTCTTTGGTCCATAATTATTAATATTAAATTTATCATAAGTATATGCTTTTATATATAATTCTTCATTAAGAAGATTATTATTTTTAAGTTTTAATATTACTTCATCAATTAACTTCTCATTATAATTATTTTTAAGTAAATAATTTCTTATTTCACTTTCACATCTCATTTTAATTTTAATATACGAAAGTGCTTTATCATAAGCTTCATAATTTTTATTATCTAATAAAATAGCATCTAAATCCTTAATCTCTTTTTTTAATAGTAATTCATATTTTAATATAATATCTTCGTATAAAGTGATGCTTTTATTATTGTCAAAAAGAATATTATATTTATTTTTACCAGTTTTTTTATATTTAATAATTCTCATAATTAAAAAACTTAATACTAATTAATATGTATTAAGTCAGCTGCTATTTCTTCCAAAGCTCTATTTAGATTCTTTTTAGATTTATATTCTTTTTCTTTCATTTGAAAATGTTTTGTTTCATCCATTTGATGTGCTCTTTTTGCTATTACATAAACAAGTTTGTATTTTGAACCAACTTTGTTTAACATTTTATCTATTGAAATGTTCATTTAATCACGCTCCTAAGTAATATGTATTATAATATGTTTTTCTTTTAGAATCAAGACCTAAATAGCTTTTTTTACTTCATTTTGACTATTTCTTTTTATGGCTACTATTCTTTCAAGACCTTGTTCTATATCATGATAATTCTTACATGCTCTATTATATTCAAAAGCATTATTTCTATCTATAGTTCCAAAAGATTCTAATACATCTAAAAATCTTTTACAATTATCTTTATTTCCATTAAATAATCCTAATAAATCATTATATAATGCTTGACCTTCATTATTAATAAAATATTTAATTAATTTATCACTACCAATTAAATATTCAAAATTTCTAAAGATATCATCTTCATAAGTTAACACTGTTGCAATTTTATCTTCAGGATTACCAAGTGAGTATTCAGATATTTTTTCACATACTTTTTTATTTAGTTCAGAGTATTTTTTATTATTAATACTAAATTCTAATCCAATATAATCATTATTTACTGGTGCTTCTTCATCAATAAATAATTCTTCAAAATCATCTTCTTTAGTCTTTTTGCTAGCATTCAAAAACAATGAAATAACTGCATATCTAAAATCATCTGTGTTAATATTGTCACAGTTCATTTTACTAATAAAAGTATTGCTTTTTGGATCATACATAAATGTCTTATTAATGTTATCTTCTGTAAAAGTAGCACTAGCAAGTAAATCATTTATCATATTACCAAAGTAACTAACATCAATATCAATTATTTCAAAAAAATTAATATATTTTAATAATATTCCTGCTGCTTTTGCTCTTAAAGTTGATGTGTCAGATTTTCTATAAATATTGAAATCTTCCATACCCTTATTCTCCTTAGTATGTTTTCATTATAACACAAAAGTAAAAAAAGAGGAATAGATTGAATAAAAATTATATAAAAAAGAAACAAAAAATGTTTCTTATAAATTATTATTAAATCCACATTCATT
The DNA here is from genome assembly GCA_902789425.1 of uncultured Erysipelotrichaceae bacterium. Lineage (GTDB taxonomy): Bacteria > Bacillota_I > Bacilli_A > RF39 > UBA660 > RUG13038. Next base: position 7,083 of record CADANX010000004.1, on the reverse strand, counting down.
TACATTAGTACAAATATTTTCTTCTGAACAAGTATATTCTGGTACATAACTATGTTTATAAATATGATTATTTATTACATTTGTATGAATTGGTACAACATGTACTACTTCATGAATATAATCTTTTTTTATGCATTTTTCAATTGGAGCTTCATAAACTGGATCCTCAGGACAACATTGTTCACTTACTGTATTACAACATGTATTTTGACAACATCCAAATCCTATATTAAAATTACTAAACATATTAAATCCTCCTAACTAGTATAAAATATGTATAAAATAAAAAAATGAATAGTTTATATTCCTATTCATTTATTAAAATGGTAATTTTAAATTTCCATTACTCATCATTTTCATCATTTTTTTAGATTCTTCAAATTGTTTTAATAATCTATTTACTTGTTCAACAGTAGTTCCAGAACCTTTTGAAATTCTTATTTTTCTACTTGCTTTTATAATATTTGGATTCTTTCTTTCTTCCATAGTCATTGATAATATAATAGCTTCTATTCTAGCCATATCTTTTGGATCTATTTCTATTTTATCAAGTCCCATTTTTTTAGCACCAGGAAACATTTTTAATAATGATGTTAATGATCCCATCTTCTTAATTTGTTTATATTGATCAAGAAAATCATTTAAATCAAATGTACCTTTTTGCATTTTTTTATAAGCTTTTTCTGCATCTTCTTCATTCATTACAGATTCTGCTTTTTCAATAAGTGACATCATATCACCCATACCAAGAATTCTATTAACCATTCTATCTGGATTAAATTCTTCAAGTCCATCTAATTTTTCAGATGTACCAATAAATTTAATAGGAACATTAGTTAAGTGTCTTGCACTAATTGCAACACCACCTTTTGTATCTCCATCCATTTTAGTTAATATAGTTCCTGTTAATGGTAACTTATCATTAAATCCTTTTATAACATTTATAGCATCTTGACCAATCATACTATCAAGTACTAGTAATATTTCATCAGGATTAACTATTTTTCTAATATTCTCAAGTTCATCCATTAATTTTTCATCAATATGAAGTCTACCTGCAGTATCTATTAATATATAATCAAGACTGTTTTCTTTAGCATATTCTAAAGCGTCTTTTACTATTTCTTCTGGTTTTTTATTACCTTCTTCAAAAACTGGAATATTTAAACTTTTACCAATTGTTTTAAGTTGATCAATTGCAGCTGGTCTATAAATGTCGCAAGCTACAAGTAAAGGTTTTTTATTATATTTTTTTCTAATAAAATTACCAAGTTTACCTATAGTAGTTGTTTTACCTGATCCTTGAAGACCTACAAGCATTAATACATTTGTATTTTTATCTACTTTTAACTCTGCTTTTTCTTCACCTAATAAATTTAATAATTCATCTTTTAATATTTTAAGAAAAACTTCACTTGGTTTTAGACTTTTCTTTACTTCTTCACCTAATGCTTTTTCTTTAACATTATTTGTAAACTCTTTTACTACTGTATAGTTAACATCAGCTTCTAAAAGAGCAAGTCTTACTTCTCTTAAAACTTCACTAATATTTTCTTCAGTAATAGTTCCATATCCTTTTATTTTACTTAAAGCATTATCTAATCTTTCAGTTAAACCTTCAAACATATTATTCACCTTCTAAAACATTCATTATTTTTTCTTTTAATTCATTGCCCTCTAATAATTTTTCTACTTTTTTATTCTTTTCATATATTTTTAATTTATCTTCATACTTTTCTAATTTTTCAGTTGTACTTTTAATCATATTATGAACAGCATTTCTACTAACATTATTATTTTCGGCTATCTCACTTAATGATAGATTAGAAAAATAATAATCTTCAAAATATTCTTTTTGTTGCTCTGTTAATAATTCACTATAATAATCATATAAAATAATTAATCTTGTATTATCCATTATTTCACCATTTCTTTAAAAAGCCCATATATATATTTTTCAATATCAAATACTTCTAAATCTTCAGCTTTTTCACCTAGTCCTATATATTTTACTGGAATATTTACTTCATCTTTAATAGCAAGAACTATTCCACCTTTTGCAGTTCCATCAAGTTTTGTAAGTACAATACCTGTTATATTAGTAATTTCTTTAAAATTCTTAGCTTGACTAATACCATTTTGACCTGTTGTTGCATCTAATACAAGAAGAGTTTCACTAGGTTCATTTTCTATTAATTTACCAATTACTTTATTAATCTTTTCAAGTTCTTTCATTAAATTAGTTTTATTTTGTAATCTACCAGCCGTATCTACAAGAACTACATCATATTTTTCTTCTTTAGCTTTTTCAAGTGCTTCATATATAACTGCTGATGGATCTGCTGTTTCTTCTTTTGAAACACAATCTATTTTTAATTTTTTACCCCATTCATTTAATTGTTCAATAGCACCTGCTCTAAATGTATCTGCAGCTACAAACATAACTTTTTTACCACTATCTTTTTCTTTTTTACCAATTTTAGCAATAGTAGTTGTTTTCCCTACTCCATTAACACCAACAAATAAAAGTACTGTAGGTCCATTATCATTATATTTGATTTTATTAACAAGTATTTCATCATTTACATAAATAATAAATAACTCATCAACTATTAATTCTTTTAATACTTCTGGATCATCTATTTTTTCTTTTTGTGCTCTTGATACTAATTTATCCATAAATTTAATAACAGTATCTACGCCAATATCAGCCATAATAAGTATTTCTTCTAATTCTTCAAAATATTCAGAATTTACTTTTTTATATCTTTTATTTAAATCATTTAATTTATCAGAAAATTGTTTTCTTGTCTTTTCTAAACCTTTTTCATATTTTTCTTTTTCAGTATCATTCTTAAATACTTTTTCTTCTTTTTTTACTATTTTTTTAAGTTTATCAAAAAATCCCATTATATCACCTAAAATCATTATAACATTTTTATAAATAAAAAAAAAGGAAATACTTCCTTTTAAGATGAAACAATAACGCCATAAAGTATAACAGCAAACATAATAAGTACAAAAACAAGTATCAATATGTCAATCCATACACTAAACATAGCTTCTTCATTCATTTCTTTAGTTTCTTTAACTACTCTTTTACTAGCTTTTGGTTTAATACGTTTAGATTTAACAGGAGTTACTTTTTTAGTACTTGTTTTAGTAGCTGGTTTTGTTGTTTTCTTTACTGTAGTTGTTTTTTTCCTAGTTGTTGTTTTTGTATTAGCCATAATATCACTCCTTACTATTACTATGTCAATTATAAATTATTTTATAAAATTAATCTATTATTAATAAGTCTTTTTACACATTTATTTACAAAAAAAGATAAAAGTATAAATACTTTTACCCTTTTAATTACATAGATAATGCTTTTTTAATTTTTAATGAATCAACTTTTGATTTTAATTCATAAAACTTTTCAACATCATTATCTTCCATTTGATAACAAATTTCATAAGGATTTACATTTTCGATACCTTCATATGGAGATACTAAATCAAGAGCTCTAGCGTTAGATTCAAATCTATCACTTACACCGATTAATAATTCAGCTATCTCTTTTCTTAATAATTCTATTTTATCTTCAGTAGTAAGTTCAATAACAACTTCTTTACCTAATTTAGATTTAAGTTCATAGAATTTATCAACATCACAATCATCTAATTGGAATCTAATATCTAATGGATTAACATTTTCAATACCGATAAATGGAGCTTTGAAACCATTAACTCTAGCATTTGATTCTAATCTTGAACCTGTACCGAATAATAATTCAGCTATTTCTTTTCTTATTTCATCATCTTTATTAACAACGATTACTTCTTTTTCTTCTACTTTTGTTTCTTCAGCTACTTTTGTTTCTTCAGCAACTTTGATTTCTTCTTTTTCTTCTACTTTTACTTCATCTTTAACTTTAACTAAACCAAGTTTTATATTTAAAGCTTCAAGTTTTAATTCTAATTTAGCTATTTTTCTATTTATTTTAGCTATTTTTTCTTCTAAAGCAGCATCTTTAGAAATACTATATTCTATTTTAGTATCAACTAATTTATTCTTTTGTTTTCTTATTTTTTCTTTAGTAGCTTCTATTTTAGATACTATTTCAGAATATGAACTATATTCATTAACTTGATCTTCAATAGTTTCTCTACCATAAGCTCTAGCTATGAAATCTTGATTATCAACTGATAATCTACCAATACCTTTTTCAATATCTTCTTGAGTATAACCATTAATTCTAACTACTCTTTTTCTTGGTTCTTCTTTTATTTCTTCTTTAACTGGTTCAGCAATTACATCGTTAGCTTCTTCAACATTTAAACCATCTTCTATATCTAATCCTTCAACTAAGATTACTGGTTCTTCAACTTTTGCAATTTCTTTTACTTCTTCTTTTTCTTCTTTTTCTTCTTTTTCTTTTTTAGGAAGTAAATCTTCAAAATCTTGAATTTCTGAATAATTTACTTGAACTGGTTTACCTTCTAATTCTGCCATTTCTTCTACAGAATAATGTGGTTTATTAAATTCAAGTTTTTCAGAAGTTTCTTTTTCTTCTTTTTCTTCCTTATTATTATATGAATCAAAATCAACTATCATTGGTTCTTCTTCAATTTCAATTTTAGATTCTTCTGCTTTATTCCATACTTTAGTAGCAAAGATTTCGTTAATAACTTCCATATCAACTTCTTTACCACGAGTAGAATTTAAGAAATCAATAATGTCTTTATCAAAGTTTGCATCATTTGCAAGAATTTCCATAAACATATTAGTAGTAACTTCTTTTTCTTTATCACTTAATAAACAAGTTGGTAAAGCATAATAATCACTTAAAACATCTAATAAATCATCAGATAAAGTATAAATAACTTTTTCTTCTTTATATTTTTCTGCTGTTTCATCTAATTCTTCTAATTCATCAAAATTCATTTCTAATTCTTCAGAATTATCAACAAATTCTATATCTTTTTTAGAATAAAATTTAGAAGCCACAAAATAACCAGCTTTTTTTGTTCCTTTTGCTATTTTTTGACCTAAAAATTTAAGTCCAGCAACTGGATGTGAAACAAAGTTTTTAATTTGTATAAATGTATTTTTCATAATATAAATCCCCCTTTTTTTGAGACGCGCTATATATTATCATAAAGTGTTTTTTTTGTCAAATTATTGCAATATAATGAAAATAAGAGTATAATGCTTATTGTTAATCTTATTAACTTTAAAATTAAAGAAAGGAGATATTATGGATATTTTTAAAGGCAATACAGGCACTAAGATTTTTGCACTAGGCGGGCTTGGTGAAGTTGGTAAAAACATGTATTGTGTTATGCAAGGAAATGAAATTATTATTATAGATAGCGGTGTATTATTTCCTGAAGATGATTTACTTGGAATCGATTATGTTATACCAGATTATGGTTTTTTAAAGAAAAATGAAAATAAAATAAAAGCATTATTTATAACACATGGTCATGAGGATCATATTGGTAGTGTTAGTTTTTTACTTCAAACAGTTAATATACCAGTAATATATGCTCCTAACCAAGCTGCAAAAGCCATTGTAAAAAAATTAGAAGATAGAAATATAAGATACGATAATATTAAAACAGTTGATGAAAAATCAAAAATTAAATTTAAAGGGATTGATGTAGAATTTATATTAACAACTCACTCAATTCCAGATAGTTATGCTATTGTTATACATACTCAAAACGGAACAATTATTGAATCAGGAGATTATAAAATAGATTTAACACCAGTAGGACCTATGGCAAACCTACAAAAATTTGCAAGAATGGGAGAAAAAGGTGTAACACTATTTATGGGTGAAAGTACAAATGCTCTTACACCTGGTCATTCAATAAGTGAATCTAGAGTTGATGCAGCATTAAATGATTTATTTACTAGACAATTAGGAAGAATAATAGTTGCTACTTTTGCATCAAATGTATATAGACTTAGAAATATAATTGAAATAGCTAGAAAAAATGGTAGAAAAGTTGCTTTATTTGGAAGAAGTATGGAAACTCAAGTAGAAATAGGTATTGAATCAGGTTATATAAAGAATGAAGGAATAATTGTTACTCCTGAAGAAGCTAAAAATTTAAAACCTGAGGAAGTATGCTTATTATGTACAGGATCACAAGGAGAACCACTTGCTGCTTTATCAAGAATAGCAAATGGAACACATAAACAAATTAAACTATCTCCAAATGATACAGTTATATTTTCTTCAAATCCTATTCCAGGAAATGGAGAAGCAGTAAATAATACATTAAACAAATTAGCTTTAAAAGGTGTTAAAACATATACAAATACATCAATTAATGACTTACATTCATCAGGACATGGTAATAGTGAAGAATTAAAGTTAATGTTAAGATTAATAAAACCTAAATACTTAATGCCAATTCATGGTGAATATAGAATGCTTAAAGCACATGCAAATCTAGGAATTGAATGTGGAATGAATAAGAATAACGTTTTTGTATTACAAAATGGTGAAGTATTATCAATGGAAAATGGAAAAATAAAAAAAGATGGAAGTTTTCCTTGTTACGATGTTTATGTCGATGGTAACAGAATTGGTGATATTGGTGGAATAGTAATAAAAGATAGAAAAATAATGGCTAATGATGGAATATTAGTTGTTATAGCAAATATTAATAACAATAAAAAACAGTTACTAGGAAAAATAAATATTACAACAAGAGGATTTGTACTTGTAAATGATAATGAAGAATTATTAAAAGATATTGAAAATAAAGCACATGATATTATTATGAAAGAATTAAAAAATAAGAGATTCAATTATAACGATTTAAAAAATAATATTATTAATGAACTTAGTCCATTTATATTAGATAAAACTGGTAGAAAACCATTAATTATGCCAGTAATAATGGATATTAAAGAATAGAAAAAGAGGAAATTTAATTTTCCTCTTTTTTTATGCTTTTCTAATGACTAATTAAGTAATTAATGTGTTCTACTTGGTCTGTTACATTGACTTTATCATCTAGTGATAAATCCATTGCATATACTCTATAGTCATCTATTATGCTTATTCCTACTATATGGTTT